>JBAQUG010000539.1:0-35371 GCA_049297395.1 Victivallales bacterium
CCATCTCAAAATCTGTCAATCTCGATGTTAGAGCAATCGCCAACTGGAGAGCCGGATGCGGGAAATCCGCCAGTCCGGTTCGGAGGGAGGGGGAACGCAAACCAATGCGCTCTCCCTACCCCTATCGAGCGCGTTGATCTTGAAATCAAGCTTTAGTCGCGGTGGCACAGGCGCGAGTTTAGCAATCAGAACCTTGATCTCCTTTGATGTCAGAACCGAGTTCTTCTCCGGCGATTGAGCCATAGAAGAGTAGGTTGAAAAGACAAGAACTGAACAAATCAGAAGAAGTATTTTAATCATAGTCATGATTCCCCATTGATACCGACAATTATACCCAATTCAAAATCCTGTTTCGAACATAATTAACCCTTCGCCTGGAATAATGAAAATGTTTCCATTTGCCGATATGTTTCCAAGTCGATGCTCTTTTTTGGTTCCAATATTATAAATGCTATAAATATTTTCATTCGATATAAGAATATTTTCTTCATCCATAAAGCCGCTAACCCATGAGACAGGTTTGGATGTTTTGAGTTCGGATGTCTTTTGAGTTGCCGTGTCATAAATTTTTATCATACCCCCTTCTGCAAACACAAACTTGCCACCGGAAGGACTTAGCCCCATGCCGTTAAAGAGTTTATTGGCTCCAAGTATTGTAGATAGATGTTTAGAGTTGGCTAAATCATAAATATCATAATTCCCATATATTGAATATTCTTCTTTGGCATCCCAGAAGGAAAAATATTTTTTATTTCTATCAAAGCAGAATTTTCCCCATCCTCCTAAATCAACAGGAGAACAAATCAGAGTTTTATTTTTTGATATTATATTCATCTTGTAGATCGCCGTAACACTATTGTTTACAGAGTTGCTTAGTGCCAAAATAAAGTCTTTGTCGGATATGAATTTTAATTCACACATGTTTACCATTGACTCGATAATATTTTCCGGAATTATCGATTCCTCTCCTGTTTTTACATCATAAAGATAGAGGTTCTTGGTTCCTTCCTTGAGGTAAACAAATTTTTGACCATCAGGCGTAACAGTATAGCTATGATTTCCGCAATATCCGTCTGAAAACATTGGGATAAGGGAGTTTTTTAATTCTGTTCCTTCATAATTCCTAGTCCGGTATTTGAACTTATTGCCTTCTCTTTCAAGTGTGTAAAACTCTTTTTTGTCTTCATTGACAAGAACAACTACCTCTCTAAAGTTTCCTGATGGAATGAATCTATGCTTTCCTGTTTTTGTGTCAAATATATCAATGCCAATACTATTCCGGGAAGGTGAACATCCCACTATAATTACAAGAAAAAACACGAGAAGCTTTATCTGTAGATATTTTCTCATTATATCACCCTTTTTTAATAACTGTGACAGTCTGCGCAACCAACTCAATATAATTGTGGTTCGAGAAAAGTTTAAGATGGAATATCTTTCATGAACAGTGGTTCGCCCATGGATATTGAGCGGAGCGGAACCGCTTCCACCTTCGGAGCGATAGGATAGCGTTTTGAACCCGGATAGAGGACTGCCACTCGTTTCAGATTTAGGTCTTCAAGGGCGATGCGGATGGATGGAGTCAGCTGGGGAGTATCCGTGCGCTTGCATTCCACGCCCAGTATTTCCCCATCGCGCAGCAGGAGCAGGTCAATTTCCGCTCCCTGATGCGTGGCCCAGAAGAATGCCTCATCATGAGGTTCCGATGCAAGAATCTGTTCAATGACGAAGCCTTCCCATGAGGCCCCAACTTTGGGATGAGTCAGCAGGTTCTTATCTGAATCGATGCCTAATAGCTGGTGCAGGAGACCGCTGTCCCTCAGATATATTTTTGGAGCTTTGACTTGCCGTTTACGCAGATTGACATGGAAAGGCTGCAATTGCCGGACCATGAATGCGTCAGTCAGCAGATCCAAGTAACGACGGGTGGTAGATTCGCTTACTCCCAATGCCCGGGCCGGTTCAGCCGCATTCCAAGTTTGTCCGTGGTAGTGTGCCAGCATGTGCCAGAAACGATGCAGGGATACTGCCGGAACCCGCACCCCCCATTGAGGAAAATCCCTCTCCAGCAAAGTCTGTATAAAGTTTTTTCGCCATGCGATGCTGTCATTATCGGTCGATGCCAGATAGGAAAGAGGAAATCCACCTCGTAGCCATAGAAGATCTTCCTTTTCAGCCTGTAGTTCATGAAGTGAAAAGCCGCCTATGGTTACCCGTTCCATTCGACCGGCAAGGCTTTCAGATGTCTGACTTAGCAGATCGCCAGATGCACTGCCCAGGATCAGAAACCGTGCCTTATGAGCCTTGCGGTCCGCCAGTACGCGGAGAACTGGAAAAAGGTCGGGCCTCCGCTGTATCTCATCGATCACAACCAGTCCCTGCAATGGTTCCAGTGCAGTCATCGGTTCGTCCAGTCTGCTCAAGCTTGAGGGAGATTCTAGATCAAAGTAATTAATGGAATCCTCATCGAGAAATTCCCTAGCCAGCGTAGTTTTTCCACACTGGCGCGGCCCAGCCAAGACCACTATCTTGCTCCGGGAAAGAGCTTTGGTCAAGAAATTAAATATGGCTGTACGTTTAATCATAAGTCGAATATACCATGAAAATCGGTGATTGAAAGCCGGATTTTCATGGATGATGGAGATTTTCTGAATTCTGTTATCCTAGAAATTATGAAATGAAGAATCCCTTCAGGATTTCATATATCCACTTATGCACATATCCCCGTCTATTTTTTTCAAGGAGATATTTTGCAGCGGTAGTGCTTCAGATAGGCTTAGGGGATCTTTGCCTCCGACTACCGGACGGCTGTTCCTGCCTCCTAGGATCTTCGGGGCGATATGGAATTCGACTTTGTCTATTATTCCGGAGTTCAACATTTCCGAAGCAAGTTCCCCTCCGCCTTCGACAAGTATTGAGGTGACGTTCTCTTTGCCGAGTCTTTTAAGTTCAGAAATCCATTCCTGTCGGTTTTTAGGTGAGATGACTTCCGGATCAGGACCGGGAGGAAGGAGTTTTTTCAGTTTCTCTGAAGTCAGTATTTTTGATACTATGATCCGTCTCGGTTGTTTGGAACTGCGGAATTCGCGGACAGTCAGCGATGGTTTGTCAGTCCTCGCCGTTTCACCTCCGACCATTACTGCATCAGCCCACTGCCTTAGTTTCTGCACTCTAGTCCTCGCCTTGGGGCCTGTCACCCATTTTGAATCGCCTTTTGCGGTGGCTATTTTTCCGTCGAGAGTCATCGCCATTTTAAGAAGCACAAAAGGCCTGCCGGTAGTTATCCAGTGGAAAAAGGCGTCATTGAGTTCGCGGCATTCCTTCTCCAGGACGTTTGCTGTAACTTCGATCCCGGCTTTCTGGAGGATCTTCAAACCTTTGCCGGCATGTTTCGGATTTGGATCAAGGCAGCCGATTACTGCTCTTCTTATTCCAGAAGATATGATCGCGTCAGTACATGGAGGTGTCCTTCCGAAAGTACAGCATGGCTCAAGAGTAACATAAAGCGTCGCATTCCTGGCGTCTGTACCTGCGTCATTCAAGGCATTTATTTCGGCGTGCGCTTCTCCGGCGCGCCTGTGAAATCCCCTGCCGATGACTTTTCCATTTTTGACGACTAGCGCGCCGACCATCGGGTTCGGTGAAGTTCCACCCCATCCCCTTTTTGCAAGGGAAAAGGCGAGAGACATGAATTTTCTGTCAGCCTGCATCTTCTTCCAAAGGTTTATTTTTTCCTGGGATCAAAGGAATAAAGGCCTGTGGTGATCGTCCATGCGTTATCCATCGGCATCACCTTGCGTTCGTGTCCTGCGCCCCAGGAATCAGTGTAGAGGATCTCGTTCTTTTCCTTATTATATCCGAAGATTATGCGCATATGGCCTCCGTTCGCCTGTGGTATCTCGGGCTCCTTCACTATTCCGAGATTGACTCCCCATATGAGTGGAATCCCCAGATCGACGTGCTTGATGATGTCGGTCTGGAAGCCTTTATAGTTGGATTTGTTCTTTTCGCATTTCGCTTCCTTGAGGATTTCCGGTTCGGAGCCCATGGCATCGTATATCGCACCAATGTCGATGACACGTCCATATCCAATTTCCTTTTTGCCGGCCTTTTTTGCCAGCTTGTTGTAGTCGTTGACCATTTTCATGAAATCCTGGAGCTTGAAATCCACATGGGTCCTTATCATTACACCGAACTTGGATTGGACCTTTTTCAGCATGTCAATCATTTCATCCGGGCTTGTGCCACGCGAGGAAGATGAACTCGCAAGCTGGGCCAGGACATTCTGGTCTGCATCTGTCCCGTAGTACTTGAGTATGCGTTCAGCAGTTGCAACGGCGCAATATCCCTTCTGACCCTGGTCGACCATCGGGATGTTTTCAATGTAGACGAAGCCCTTGTCATCCTTCTTGATGTTCTTCTTGATGTCCGTGGCAGATGCGACATCCGCCTTTTTTGGAGTGGAGGTCATTTTTCTGGCATCATCCTTGGGATCGAACTTCGAAATTATAATCTTGATGTATTCCGCCCTGAATTTTATTTTCTTGTCCCTCATCGCGGGATCTTCAACGTCCTGTGTTTTGATTTTCTCGCTCGCGCTCCATTTCATCTCTACGGCGAGGTTGTTGTTCTTCACCCAGACTTTCCTTTCAATGAACATGCCCATTGCAAGACGTTCCTTCTTGGAGGATACGCCCTTGTCGCCTGACCACGTTTCGATTCTTTTCAAGTCGTCTTCAACCATGCCCAGGAAGATATCCTCGGCCTTCTTCCCCTTTTCATCGGAAATCTCGCCCGAATCGCCGCGGTTGTAGAGGGAAATCTCTATCTGGCTCACCTTGCCGCCTTCAAAACGGATTATCGTCTCCCATGATTTCATTCCGAGAAATGTCATAGGTGGGCTGTTGCCGTAGCCGGGATACCTGGCCCCTTCCTTCTTGTCGGAAAGCCATTTGAAATACATTTCATTGCTCCCGTCAAGGAAATTCTCCGAAGCCTTATCCCAGAGTTTTTCATCATCGACGAATGTTTCAAGCCTGGCAAAATCGGCGGAGAAGGAATTAATTCCGGCAATCATCGTCAGCAGAAGTATGAGAAATCTTGATTTCATGGTTAAACCCCCTGTGTGAAGTTAATCGGTCTTGACGGAGAAAAGAGCTTTGGCGAACATTTCCGGATCGAACGGCTGCAGATCCTCGGGCTGTTCGCCGAGCCCGGCAAATATTACGGGCAGATGGAATTCCTCCTCTATGGCGACCACGATTCCACCTTTCCCTGTGCCGTCGAGTTTTGTCAATATCAATCCTGTCACGCCGGAAGTGCTCATGAATTCCTTCGCCTGTAATAGGGCGTTAGTTCCCATGCTTGCGTCAATAGTCAGCCAGACATGCTGTGGAGCTTCCGGATAGACTTTGCCTATCACGCGTTTCATTTTTGAGAGCTCGTCCATCAGCCCTTTTTTCGTGTGCTGCCGTCCTGCAGTGTCAAGTATCAGATAATCATATTTCTTGGCAAGAGCCGACTGGACGGCGTCAAACGCGACAGACGAAGGATCTGCGCCTGATGCCGATGAGACCACATGGCATTTCGCCCTGTCCGCCCATAGCTTGAGCTGTTCCACGGCCGCGGCCCTGAACGTGTCGCATGCGGCCAGGAGAACTGTTCTGCCATCGTTTTTCCATAGGTACGCAAGTTTGCCGGCAGTGGTTGTCTTCCCGCTTCCGTTAACCCCGACCATGAGGATTACGTTCAATGAGTCCGTTTTGAAGAAGGGATCTTTCCGGTTCTTGTTCAGGATCGCGGCAATGTCTGCCTGCGCGATCTCCATTATGTCGTCAGATGTCTTTATGATGCCCCGGGAATACCTGTCCTTGATGTCATTGACGATCCTAGTGCTTGCAGGAACTCCGAAATCCGCGCCGATGAGGCCTTCCTTCAGTTTTTCATAGGTCTCGTCGTTGTTCCATGCGGCAGTGCCCGTGAATATCCCCCCTAACGAGCGGGATATCGACGTTGCGGTCTTCTGGAGTCCGCGCTGGAAAACTGAAAAAATTGATTTCATTTATTTCGGCGCAGCCTCTCTTGCAGGTCTTTTAAGAGTGTCTTTTATCGCATTAAGTATGCCGTTGACGAACGAGCTTGATTCATCGCCTCCGAATGACTTCGCGATCTCCACGGCCTCGTTTATGCTTACTACCGGGGGGATTTCCGGGCAGTTGAGCATTTCATAGGTCGCAATCCTGAGAATGTTCCTGTCGACTATCGCCATCCTGTCAATCTTCCATTTGGTTGCGAATTTCGCAATCACCTCGTCGGTCTCTGCTTTCTTTTCAATAGCTCCCTTGATAAGCTTTTCCGCGAACTCCTTGCTCTTCCTGAAGATTCTGTTCTGGGGATAGACCCCGGATTCATCGAGCTGTGTCCAGAAGTATTCCAGGTTCTTGCCGTCGAAATCCTCATTCATGTCGAACTGGAAGAGGAACTGCATGGCGAATTCGCGTCCGAGCCGCCGGGGATCCGGATCCTTGCGGAAGCTATTGTTGTCTTTGTCTGGGAAATTCATTTGTCTCCGTCTGTCTTATTTGCCGGGCATGGCCCGCATGAGGTTTGCCATTTCAATTGCTGTCTTTGCGGCGTCGGAACCCTTGTTGCCGGCCTTTGTCCCGCTTCTTTCGATTGCCTGTTCGATGTCGTTCGCGTTGATCACCCCGTTTATCACCGGAATCCCGAATTCGAGCGAAAGCATGGACAATCCTTTTGAAACTTCCCCGCTTATGAGCCCGGCGTGCGGCGTGGCGCCCTGGATTACTACGCCAAGAGCGATCACAGCATCATATTTCTTCGTCGAGAGGAATTTCTTAATGACTGGCGGAATCTCGTATGATCCCGGAACCCATGCGACATCGATGTCGTCGGTCTTTCCACCGTGCCTGACGATTGCATCGACAGCGCCCTCGAGCAGCTTGCTCACGAAGAACTCGTTGAACCGTGCGCACACTACGGCGATGCGGAGGCCCTTCGCCTCCAAGGTGCCTTCATAGATGTTCTTTACCTGTTTGTTCATAAATTTCTCCTTTCAGGATAAATTATTCTTCATTATTTATTTTCAAATCAAAAATCGGCAATCAAAAATCGAAAATGCCTTAAATCAGGTGCCCCATCTTGTTCTTCTTTGTTTTCAGATATCTTTTATTGTGCTTGTGTGCCTCGATGATGAGCGGCTGCCTCGCCTTTATCGATATCCCATAACCCTTGATCCCGACGATCTTCTGGGGATTGTTCGTAAGGAGAATAATGCTTTTCACGCCGAGGTCAAGCAGGATCTGGGCGCCGAGTCCGTATTCGCGCAGGTCTGGAGGAAATCCAAGCCTCTCGTTGGCCTCTACCGTGTCGCATCCCTCCTCCTGCAGCCGGTACGCATGGATCTTGTTCGCAAGTCCTATCCCGCGCCCTTCCTGCCTCATGTAGACGATGACGCCGGCTCCCTTTTCAGATATCATCTTCATCGCCGTCTCAAGCTGCTCCCCGCAGTCGCAGCGCTGTGAATGGAACACATCGCCTGTAAGGCATTCGCTGTGGACGCGCACCAGCACGTCATTTTCTCCTTCGACATTGCCGTATACCAGGGCAAGATGCTCCATGTTGTCCAGCGCCGAACGGTAGAGATGGAGTTTGAACATGCCGTATCGGGTTGGAAGATTGACCGACTGCTCCTTGAATATAAGCCTCTCATGCTTGCGCCTGTACGAGATGATGTCGGAAATAGTACACCATAAAAGCCTGTGCTTTTTCCTGAACTTGTCGAGCTGGGGCAGCCGCGCCATCGTTCCATCCTCGTTCATTATCTCGCAGATCACTCCGGACGGATAAAGGCCTGCGAGTTTCGCAAGGTCGATCGTAGCCTCGGTATGTCCGGCCCTCTGCAGGACTCCTCCTGGACGGGCTATCAACGGAAATATATGTCCGGGTATGTTGAAATCAGCCCTGGACATGACAGGATCTATCAGAGCCTCAATGGTCTTCGCCCGATCAAATGCCGATATTCCGGTCGAGGTGCCTTCTTTGACATCAACGCTTACTGTGAAAGCCGTATGGAATGGATCCTTGCTGGGAGCCATGATGTCGAGTTCAAGCTGTTTCGCCCTTTCATCAGTGATCGGGGCACAGATCAGGCCGCGCCCGTATTTAGCCATGAAGTTGATGGACTGAGGAGTAATTTTCGCCGCCGCAATCACGAGATCCCCCTCGTTTTCGCGGTTCTCATCGTCCGTGACAATGATCATGTCGCCTTTTCTGAAGGCCTTGATGACTTTTTCAATGCTGTCGAATTTTGTTTTCATTTTTCGTGATTTGCTATTCGAATTTTATAGGCAGTAGAGTTGTTTAAATCCTCAAGCTGCCTGTTTGTCAGGCTGTAGTCTGTTTTTCCGGACAGAACCTTGTTAATTATTTCTTTCCTCCTGATTTCCCTGCAGAAACAGTCAATGGCCTTGGAGACAGCCGGCGATTTCTTTTTTATATGTGTAAATCTAATTATTTCATCCAGACTATTTTCATCAATATCAATTGTCATTCTCATAAAACATCGCCTCTATTGTATGATAATTAACATATTTTTAATCATATTATCAAGTAGATTAACATCTTTTTATTTTGCTGGCAAAAAAAAGCCCCGGGAAAAGTCCGGGGCGTGAAAATACGAGCATGGCAAAACCATGCAATCTTCTTTCATCCAGACTTAACTGTCGGTCATGGAGTTTCACCATGTCTGAGGCTTTTACGCCTCTCGCGGACTATACCGCCGGTCAGGAATCATCCTCCCAACGGAAGACTAACCTTGCCCCGAAGATTCTGATAAATACGTTTTAAAGAACATATAAATTGCGCGGAGCGCAATTTATCATATGATGAACTTCTCAGTTGCATGATCGAAAATATGCGCTTTTGACATCAGGACTGAAAGTTCGATGTCATCTCCTACAGCCGTCTTCCTGTGGGCGTCGACTCGTGAAATGAATGACTGTGCGCCGGTGCTCAGATAAAGGTAGGTTTCGGGTCCCATTGGTTCGACAACTTCAACTTTCGCCTTTATCTTGGAGGCGTTAGGCCTGCTTTCAGCTTCGGGAGAACCGATATCTTCAGGTCTGACTCCGAATACTATTTTCTTGTCAACGTAGGATTCGGCAGCGTCTTTCCACTCGTCAGGGAGCTTGATCTCCAAGGCGCCTTCCTTGAAATAGAGCTTGCCATCCTGCCTGATCAGAGCCCCTCTGAAGAAATTCATAGGAGGGGTTCCGATAAATCCGGCCACGAAAAGATTTGCCGGACGATCATAGACATTGAGGGGGGTGTCAACCTGCTGGATGATTCCGTCTTTCATTACGACTATTCGATCTGCCATCGTCATTGCTTCTATCTGATCGTGCGTAACATAAATCATCGTCGTTTCAAGTCTCGTGTGCAGCTTGCTGATTTCCGTGCGCATCTGTACGCGCATCTTGGCGTCGAGGTTGGAGAGAGGTTCGTCGAAGAGGAAGGCTTCAGGCTTGCGGACGATTGCACGGCCCACTGCAACACGCTGTCTCTGTCCACCGGAGAGGGCCTTCGGACGGCGGTGCAGATATTCCTTGATTCCGAGAAGCTCGGCGGCTTCCTGGACTCGTTTGTCAATGTCGGACTTTTTGAATTTGCGGAGCTTGAGGCCGAAGGCCATGTTTTCATATACGGTCATATGCGGATAGAGCGCGTAGTTCTGGAAAACCATTGCGATGTCACGGTCTTTCGGGGGAACATCATTCACGACCCTTGTTCCGATGCTCACTGTTCCAGAGGAGATTTCCTCGAGCCCGGCGACCATTCTGAGGGTTGTTGACTTGCCGCAGCCTGAAGGACCTACAAGAACCACGAACTCCCTGTTTTTAATATAGAGATTGACAGTGTCTACGGCTTTGACATTGCCGGGATAAATCTTGCATACATCTTTGAGTGTTACATCCGCCATGGTACAGGCCCCGTTTTTTTTATTTGTTAATGTTTAATTATGAACAAGAATTCGAATAAATTATACCTATATATGCCAAAATATCAATTGGATATGGGAAAATTGCCCGAAAATTTTACCCTAGGTTAATCGTTCCCCCTGCTTCACCTCTGACTGAATTTCCAATTATTATCTTTTCAGCCTTTGGAAGATCTCTGGCGGTCATTGTTTCCTCAGCTGCGTGGAGTCTATTGATTGCCTTGGCGCGCCAGATCCCGGGCAGCAGTCCGCAGGACAGGGCAGGCGTGAGCCATCTGCCGCCCTTTAAGATGAATATGCTGCTTATCGCACCTTCGGTTATCTCACCCATCTCGTTTTGGAAAATAATCTCGTCAAAACCTTCGGCATGGGCCTTCTTGAATTCGTCATCGTAGAATTTCCTGCTCGTGGTCTTGTGATAAAGGAAAACATCCTTTGAGTTTGTCTTGTTACGCGAAAGTTTCAAGCTCAGCAGCTTCTTGCCCCATCCGCCCTTTTCCATAGGTGCATACTCGGTTTTAACCTTTCCATCCTCCGATATCAGCAACCGGACTCTCGCATTGTTTAATTTACTCTTTGATAAAAAAGACATGAGCCTGAGCATGGCTTTTTTTGTATTCCCCTCATTCCATTTTCTGCCGAAGTAAGCCTGCGAATTCCGCGCGCGTTCAAGATGTTCCTTCAGATAAATGAAACCTCTTCCCTTTCTCCAGAGGATAGTTTCAAGGATCTTGAAATCCGGCTTTGCGAAATTCGCGAAACCGCTCTTCATCAGGCATTCTGTCCATTCCTTTTCAGGTACTGAATCAGAGACGATCCCGCTGCCTATGCCGAGCTCCGTCATGTTGCCTGAACAGAGGAGGGTCCTTATGGCGACGTTCAGACAGAAATCTCCGTCTGGCATGAAACAGCCGATCGAACCTGTGTAGACTTTTCTTGGAGAAGTTTCAAGCCCTGATATTATTTCCATAGCCCTGATTTTAGGCGCACCTGTAATTGATGCCGGAGGAAACGCTGCATCAAGGATTTCAGAAATGGATGTGCCGGGTTTCAATTGTCCGCTGACCCCGCTCACCATCTGATGTACTGTCGGATATGTGTCAACATGGAAGAGGGGTTCAGCTTGGATGGAACCAGTCTTGCAGATGCGGCCGAGATCATTCCTTACCATGTCGACTATCATGATGTTCTCAGCCCGGTTCTTCACATCATGCGAAAGGTCCTTTGCGATATTCCTGTCCTCCTCGCAGGTGAGCGCACGGCCCGCTGTCCCCTTCATTGGAAGGCTTCTGATTTTTCCGGAAACCGACTCCAGGAAAAGTTCCGGTGAATTTGAGATGATCTTGAGCTTTCCTGTGTTGATGAATGCCGAATAGGGTACAGGATGCGAACTGAAAAGATTTAGAAACAGAATCTCCGGATCATCGACTGCTTTTCCAGAAACCCTGAAAGTGTAATTTGCCTGGTATATATCGCCGTCATAGATGTATTTTTTTATTTTTCGGACATTTTTCAAATAAATATTTTTACCAGTTTCCGGTGACATGGCAATAGATGGTTGATGGAATGTAAAATTATTCTGACGAGAGTTGTATGCCGAAAAGTATTTGTAGGATGAAAACCAGAGCAGGGGAAAGTTCTCTGGCTTTCGTGTCCTGCTTGCCGGATCAAAGGCTGAGGCCGCCTCATACGAAATGAAACCCGCAACATATAAGCCTTTTTTCAAACTGGACTCAATTCGTTTCAGTGAGGGAATGACCTCGCAGATTTTGGAGGCGGTAAAAGTTTCCACGGGCGACTTGAACAGTCCCCATTTCATTCTTCTTCCAGGTAGCCGGCATACAACCGTTCCTGTTTCTTTTAGGATAGCGTCCATTTAATTCGGTGCCATTCCAGCTAACTAATTACATGTAAAGCAGATGTATATGAAATATATTAGTCATAACAATTTAGATATCAAGTAATAAATTAGAATGGCGCCGTTTTTCCCGTTTTTCGATATCCAGAACAGGGAGAATTATGCAGGCAAACGAAATTCTTCTTCCCGAAAACTGGCCGGACATGGTGCGCAGGGCGATGCTCAATGCCGTGTCGCTGGCGCATTATGCGATGGTCTATACAAGGGAGGCGCGGGGGGGAGGCGCGGGGTCAAACCCTACACTATCAACTCCACAGGCTTCCACAATTGACAAATGATATTGGAAATAACGTGCCATGCTGGGGAAGGTGTTGACGGGAAATGAGAAATGCTCTAACCGTTGCTGTGTGTCCGGAAAGCATACGGAAAGATTCCAGGTGGATTTATGTGCCGCCATCTGCGAGAGGGCACCTTCGGGGTCAGGCTCCCGCAATTGACAAAACATGAGCCTGGGAGTTATGCACTGGCTGAGACTGGAAGAGAAGGATTTTTTATTTTTTCGCGAGTTTAATGGCAGAAAGACCCTTTGATACAGATTTCAGGGCATCAAGGAACAATTTGGCTTTTGCAATAGCGAGATTGGCATTATCCTCGGTCACTTGCGTCATTCCGCTATAATCACCTGAACACTCATATCGTAAACCGGGAAGATGTATAATATTAGACAACAAATAGATATGGCTAAATAATGATTATTTAATAGCCTTATGTTAAAAATAATAGTAACCGTTAAGCTGGGTGTTTTTGGGGCTGGCGGCTCAGATGTTTCTTGAAACTGATTGTCCCCATCTCCTTGAGACGAACAGCGCTCTCGCATCAAGTCCACCGGTGATTTTGCACCTTCGGATTTCACGAACTTTATGCGGCAGTAAATCTGCAAGCAATCCTATTTTTTTATCATCTCCTACGGCCAGCGCATCGAACGGAAAGAAATTCACGTCATCGCTTCCCAGGAGCGACTCGACCTGCGAGAGGTGCTGCTTGGAAAAATCCGTATAATCTTTAAAACCCGAAAGTCTGCAGATGTTTTTCCTGTCTATTATCCTATAGCGTTCCCTTATCCCCGCCAGCTCTTGGAAGCCTGAGCATTTCCATTCCGACGGATGCCTGACTAACTTTCTTTCGACGGGAAGGATATCGATGGCAGGCAAGACGGCGTCCAGGAATCCGTTTTTTGGATCAGCGCGATATGTTGACGCCCTTTCCAACATGCCCCTTCGTGATGTTTCCTGATGTTGTGCATCTTGGAGATCGTTGCAAAAAGAGACCTTGTCAGTGACGCTGTCTTTTCGGAGGATGCGTCCGCAAGAATCATCATCTCTCCCGGCAGGATGCAGTAGTTGAGGATTGACACCGCAGCGAGTCTCAGCAGTTCCCGCGCCTCCTTCCTTGACAGTTCGAATCTGAAGATTCCCGTCGACGACAGAGCCTTTGCCCATATCAGCCTGAGGAAATCTTTTCCGTTCCTTCCATTTTTCTTCATTTTCCGTTTTTCTCCTTGACATTTTGAAATTAGCTAGTTGATTAACTATAAATACAATATGGAGGAAGTCAAATGGGATTCAGGACAAAGATTCAGCTTATCAGCAGAAAAAGCGGCTACGACCAGTGGTTCGTGAACTTCCCGTCGGCGTGTGCGCAGATGATGGGGTTCAGGAAAGGGGAGACTGCGGAGTGGGAGATTGACGGGAAAGGAAATCTCCTGCTGAAAAGGAAGAGAGTTGGTGAAAAAAAGAAAAACTGACGCCCCTCCGGAGGATATGGAGGCGGAGCTTGCGAAGGCGGAATGCGACGCATCGTCCTCCGGAAAAATACTCGCCGCGTACGCGAAGGCTCCCGACTGCGAAGTGGTAAGGGAAACTCTCATGCGCGAAAAAGAGAAGCTTATCCTGTCCCTGAAAACCATACGGCGGATTCCGCCGGAGTTATACCGTTCCAGCCGGGAGGAACCCGGGAGGCTGCGGGATGAGAAGGAGGATTTGAAAAGTAAAAACCGCAAGCTTCTGATAGAGCTGCGGGACTCGCTCGGTGTCAACTCGGCGCTGAAGGACAAGGACGGACAGGAGACCGGTCCGGTACAAGTCCAACATGAGAGCCATCCGGAAAAGACGGTACGTCCGCGAGGGGCTCCGAAAGGACATCGAGGCGACACGAGAAGCATCCCCGACAAATGGGACGAGAATATAGAAGTCCCGCCGCCCGGAGTCTGCGAATGCGGCTGCAACCAGATACTTGAAAACGGGGAGAGAGACAAAAAATACATAGAGGATATTCCGCTTGTGTCACGGAAGGTGACACTCGTGGAATATCGTCGTGGTGTCTGTGTCAAATGCGGAAGAGAAATCATTCATCCGGAGGCGGCTGGTCCGGCCGTGGAGATCGGAGGAAATCTCCCTGCACATCTTGCCATGCTCCGGCAAGCAGGAGTCAGCTGTCGCAAGCTGAGCACCTTCTGCACCGAGACGCTTGGAATACCGCTCAGCCCTTCTGGTGCATACGGGGTGGTGAACAGGCTCACGGACAAAAAACTGCCCCTCTATGAGACCATCGGAAATGTCCTGCACAAACAGGAGATACTCAATGGGGACGAGACAGGATGGAAAGTCAGGGGCGAGCAGTGGTATGTATGGATTTTCTGTAACCTCTCAACCGTCTTTTATCATGCCGAGGACAGCAGGGCGTCAAAAGTCGTCAGGGGGATTCTCGGGGAGGATTTCGAAGGAACACTCGTCTGCGACTTCTATGCGGCATATAATTTCCTGCCGAAGACACAGCGCTGCCTCGCCCACCTCATGCGTGATGTCAAAAAGGAAAGGGAGGTTCTGCCCGGGAGCATCCAGCTCGAACAATTCGAGGAACGTCTGTGGAACTTCATCGGGACTGGAGAATCGGTGTCGCATCTCCCGCCCGGACCGGAAAAAGCAGACGCCACAATGCTCCTTGAAAAAGAACTTACGGCCATCTCTGAAATGGACGTTCCGAAAGGAAGACCGGAGACTCTGCGTAAAAGGATCGTGAAGTACCACGGGGAAATATTCAGATTCGTAAATACTCCCGGAGTCGAATGGCACAACAACAGGGCGGAAAGACATCTTAGACCGCTGGTGGTATCTGGAAAAATGTCGTTCGGAAGCGACACACCGGAAGGGGCAAGAAAAACATGCGCCCTTCACTCCATAGTAGAGACATGCAGACTTCAGAGTATCAGGCCAGTCGAACTCCTCCGAGAGAATATGATGAAAGGATTCAATGACAATTCCCCGCTGAGCCAATTGCTGACAAGCAGGCTCAACTGCTGATCCCACTGTAACCAGCCCCAAAAACACCCAGCTTAACGGTTACCAAAATAGCCTCTTTGTTTTTATTTTAAGCATGTAAAACAGGCTGTATTTATGTGTATTGTATTTATTATTAATAGGTTAGATTATCCCGGGAAGCGAAATGTCTGTCGAAATGTCTCACAGGCGTCGGCAATGACACGACAACGACCTCCGCGCTCTCAGTGATTCCGTTCGTCGTGCATGTGGAAACATCCAGGAAGGCGGAGGTCTTAGGCAGGCTGAAGTTGCTCGGTCTTATCGATGATGCACAGGAACTTGCCATAAACGGAGCCAGTACCGGAATAGTCGCCGTAGCATCCCTGAGTAGTCCGGATGAAGCCACCAACGGCTACAATACTTCTCTTCTCGCCTGCGAACAGCTTGAAATCCTTGCGAAACTCGCAGGGAACTCAAATACTTCCGGAGTTACTGATGTCAATTATTCGGGAGTCGCATCGAAGCAGATTACTGTCACCCTTGCCCGCAGTAGGGAGATCAATGTCGTGGCATCGGGGTTTGTGAAGTAAATGTAGCACAGACAGTCTTGTCTGTGTCTTCTTATCTCTTGGTGTAGGGTTGTCCGTCTCGGACAAGGGACTTGGAATCTTCACCGAGACGGCGAACTCTACATCGTGATTAAGAATAATAGCACAGGCAAGATCCCTCTGGAAGTAATTGCAAAACAAAAATCAACACAGCCAATAATGGCTTGACTACGAGCAAATTTCAAACTGTCCTCTGTCATCCGCCGTCTGTCGTCCGATTACCGGTCTTGTCCCCATCGCTGTTTGCCGGAGACCGGATTCCGGTATGAACCATCGGCCTTTTCTTTTTTTATGACATCAAGGTACAGTTTCGCCATTTTCATTTCCTTGCTCATGCCACGGTAGAATTCCGCCCAGGCGTATTCATACATTTCATTCAATTTGTCGGGACTCATAAGGGCCGGACGGAACACGACTTCTCCGGCGGTATAGCGGACCCAGTCATTGTGGAATATGCGTCCTTCCTTTTCCAGCTTTTCCCGGATAGGTGTGTGCGGGAAAGGGGTTAGCACGGTAAATTCGGCCAGATCAAGTTCTATTTCAAGCAGGAAATCGATCAGGCGCCGGATCGAATCCTCATCCTGATCGTCGGTTCCGAGAATGATCGTCCCTTCGACACCAATTCCATATGACTTGTATTTCTTGATTTTCTCACGTATATGATTCGAAGTGTCAAAGACCGCCTGATAAACATACCAGCAGCCGGCCTCAGCCGCCAGTTTCAAGATTTCATCATTGTTCTTGATAGGATGGGAGATCCATTTTTTCTTCAGCGGCGCAAGAGTCCTGAAGAGATCCTTCTCCCATTGATCGTCCTGCGCCAGCGAGTTGTCCACCAGGAAGAGCCGGTTGTTGTCAATTCCAGCAATTTCCTCGGCCACCTTGTCCAGTGGACGCGGGCGGAATTTCCGTCCTCCAAGATACGGGGTGCAGCAAGGGAAGCAATTGAAACGACACCCGCGAGAAGCGTGGACGAGGTCGACCATCTGGACGCCGCGGTAATTATACAGGGAATGCTTTAGAATGCCGCGCCGCGCCGGACCGATCAGCGACATGTCAGGAAAATCACACAGGAAATTGTATGTTTTTTTCAGACATCCATTCTTAAAATCATCAAGTACTGTTTCCATGCGGCCTTCGGCTTCGCCAAGAAAGACGCTGTCGGCGTGCAATGCCGTTTCTTCGGCATGCAGCATTGCAGCAATGCCTCCGAAAATGACTGTCCTGCCGCGTTTCCGCAGCAGGTCCGCCAGCTCGTAGCCACGGGGGATCTGGCAGGTGAGCATGCATGAAATCGCAACGAGATCAGATGTCTCATCAAGGTTGACCGCTTCCACGTTCTCGTCATAAAAACTGATTTCAACATCAGGTGGGAGCGTGGCGGCAAAGGAAACAGGCCCCATCGGAGGAAGATTGAAAACCGGCTGGTTCTTCAATTTCGGCCAGCATGGATATATCAGCAGTATTTTCATGTGTTTCGTCCTGCGCTAATTGTCGATTGCCTATTTAAATTTTCCGTCCCGGAAAATTTTTCTTTCAAGTGATGGTAGATGCCGGACATGTCTTCTATCTGCATCAATTGCGAGAAATCATGTTTGTCTCCGGACTGTTCAAGAAGCAGGGCCAGCAGTTCTCCACTGCTGATTCCCAGGAGCAGTGCCTGCCCGGCCGGCTGGGACGATAAAAGTGATTCGGCCTCGGCTAAAACTGCGTTAAGGCCGCCATCTGACTGGAAATAGTATACAGGCCCATGAAGATTGAGGCAGATAGCGGCCTCACACAGAGGTGTGCTGGGAAGAGTTCCTATGAAGAGCTGACTACGACCAAGGAATCTGCCGTTCACGGCATAATCGGTGAAATATGCCCGGTTTTCAGTCATGCTCTCTTCTCCTCCCCAGCCTATGATTGCGGTACTGCCGCCAGTGCTTGATCCGGCATCTGCAAGTGCAAGCATTGAACCAAGCATGGCAAGACGGGCTTTTTCACCGGCACGGCGGAAGTTGTCAAGGCGCATCAGGGGAATTGATTTTGAACTGACGATCTCCCGATAAATTCCAGCTACCCCGTCTTTTGATTCAAATGAAAAGCCTCTGTTCATCGTGATGGCTTGACTGGAATTGACCAGAGCCATTCCCTGCAGCGATAGTTTAAAAGAAGTTTGCTGATTAGTTGGTTTCATGGGCACTCCTCAATCAGTAAAACAGCATTGATACCACCGAATCCAGAACTGAGGGATAAAATTTTTGGAGCGATTAGTTTTTGTGCCTGATTCGAAACCATGTGTTCCGCTCCAGGCATCGGTTCACGCAGTCCGGTCTGAGGTGGCAGCAGTAGCTCCTGTATTGCCTTGACAGCTACAGCGGTCTGGATGATGCCTGCTGCTCCAAGGGTGTGGCCGACTCCGCCCTTTGTGGAAAACAGGGGCTTTGCATTCTTATTGAAAACTGCGTTCAGTGCGTTTATTTCCATGGAGTCATTGAAAATTGTTCCTGTGCCGTGACCAATAACGCCTCCGATTTCAGACGGTGCAATTACGGCGGTATCCAAGACATGGCGGATGGCATTTACCAGCTGCAGCCCATCGCTCCTCGGAGCAGTGATGTGAACGGCATCACAGGTCATATTCCATCCGGCAAGACGGGCCAGACGCGGAAGCCCATCGCGGCGGGTGGCATCTTCCGAAGCAAGCACTATTACAGCGGCAGCTTCACCCAGAGTAAGTCCGGCTCGTTCGCGGTCATAAGGCCGTGCCCCTTTCAAATCTATTGCCCCAAGAGATGCAAAGCCCGAAAAGACGAACTCACTGACGATGTCACAGCCTGCAACGATGGCATATTCGATGGCTCCGCTTTGGATTTTTGCCGCAGCCCGGGCCAATGCCATGTTGCCGGAAGCGCATGCCGCAGAAATCAGAGAAGCGTGTTCTTTTTCAAAAATAGCCTTTGCTTTTGCAAGGAGCGAGTTACAGGTTGAAGCACATTTATCAGGCCGATGCAACAGTATTTCCTGTTCCAGCAGGTCAATTTCTCCAACAGTTGTTGCAAGAAAAAGTTCTGTATCTGCCGGCAATCCTACCGTGGTCATTGCGATTTCTCTCAGTAGTCGCTCAGCCAAGGACATTGTACTTTCATATGAGAAATCAGGAACAGTCGCGGCGACCACTTCTTCAATTCCAGTGGTTGGGAACCTTGTAATTGGGGTGAATGGCCTGTGTCGAGCCATGAACCCATCCCAGCACTGGTTGAGCCCATGGCCGTATGCGGTTATCAGGTCGGCTGAGACAATGACAGGACTATTTCCCATGAAATTCCCCCTCCTTCCATCGTTGACGGCAGCGTATTAACATTTCAGGGGAGAGCCACAGAGGTTCGTGAGTCCTGAGGTCCATGAAAAGCTGGATGGTATAGCCAGTGCAGGCGCAGAGTCCGTCTTCATCGGTTATACAGTATTCAGTGTTGAGGCGCGCAGCATCATTCCAAAGCAGAGACGCCTTGACAGTAAAGATCTTGTCGAGCAGGAGAGGGCGGAAATAATCAATGTGAATCTGCGTGATCGGCGCTGCAATGCCTTCATCACGGAAGACATCATATGTCAGGCCGCATTTGTGTCCGAGCTCGGTCTGGGCCTCTTCAAAAAACTGCGGATACCGCCCGTGCCAGGCAATTGCCAGTGCGTCAACATCGCTGAAGCGAATGCGTCGTTGGATGCTCGCTTCAATGGGGGGAGGGCTGTCCGGTTCCTTTTGAAAATAATTTTTGCGGTTCATGGTTTTGCCCCAGTCAATTTCAGTTTCATCGTGCAGATTTTACGGTCTCCGGACATCATCGTCCCTTTGGCGCTGATGGCATCCGGCAGGTATTCAATGTTGAAATCGAGCTTCACCTCTTCGCCAGGCTTGACCGGGGAAAAGAACTTCACACGTTCCGCTTCGGCAAGTACTAAGTTCTGCTTGGTTCCACAGGAGATCAATTGAACTGCGGCTTCAATGAGGCAGGCGCCCGGCAAAATAGGATTTCCTGGGAAATGCCCTTGGAAGCCGGGAAAATCCGAGTCAAACAGGAATGAACCTGAAAAGGCATCGGACGTCAATGGTTCATTAAGCCGCAGTCGGTGCTTCAACGCCTTGACAATATTGTTCATTGATGAAATCCTTCGTTGTTGACAATAATGGCAGTTCTGGTTCGGACAATCAAGCGGTAGCCGTATTTAAAGTTATCATAAACAATGTTTTTAGGTATAAATTTGCCATCAGCCTCCATAAATTCGAAAAAAGAAACCTGCCACTCGATATTGTTTTTGCAATAAAAGGTTTTGCGGATGAGACGCGGCGGATTGCCGGCAAACAGATATCCGAAGCGTGAATTGTCTATTGAATCCACTGTCATTGGCAGACGATTATTGTCAGGTTTATCGAGGATGGAGTTGCCTTTCGGGGCAAGATCAAAGTAAATATTCCCGATGTCGGCGAGAATTGCGTCTCCGGCCTTGGATGTGTCAATCTCCTCCGGCAGAATAGGCAGGATTGAGAAGGATTTGGTTTTGCCGTCGATTCCGGATGCTTCAAATATTTTAGCGCCGGCGGGGTTCATGCCGGCGACATCAATTTTGCGTTCGGCGCCGTTCACGCGGGCCATGCAAAGCGATGAAAAGGATCGTCCTCGATATTCAAGGACTATTCCCGCTTCAACTATGAATTCGGATGGCTGTTCGGAACTCCATGTTTTCAGCACATCTTCCTTTGATATTGCTGGTGACAGCGGTGGGAATTCCGGCCATGTGAAAGGTTCGCTGCGACATCCGGTGAAAAGAAGAAGGAGAAAGGCGGACGGTAAAAGGAGGACACGGCGGCTGGCGAGAAACTTGAGCAATGCAGGTATTACCATGATGGCGGACAGCCATGCGAAAACAACCCCCAGGATCAGGGTGTAGCCAGCATAACGGAGCATGGGATGCTGTGTGAAGACAACGGTTGCCCCTCCTGAAATCAAGGTTATAGCCGATAGTGCGATAGCATCAGATATGGCCGGTTCCTCCTTCCGCAAAAAGGCGTGGACCATGAAAATGCCGTAATCTATGGACACCCCCGCCAGGATGATGCAGCCAAAGCAGACCGAAATATTAATTGGAATATTGAGTGCGGCATAAACAGCTCCAGTCAATAACAGGCTGCTTATGGTCGGAATCAACGCCACCGAAGTGAGCAGGAATGACCTGAAAAAAAGAAATGTGATGATACATGTCAGAACCACGGCCAGGGCGAGAAGGAAAGTAAAGCGTCCGGAAATCTCCGACGACATTATCTGGCGGAAATACTTTTGCGAAATGACGGCGCAGTCCGGATCCGCGGACACCAGTGAAAGCGCCTTTGCATTGGAATGATCGAGATCCGGGAAGAATATCATCATGGAATTCCACTCTCCGTTACAGGTGATTGTACGTGAGAGCATCGGCAGGAAAAGTTCAGGCGCGGTATCCGGCGGTTCTTTGATGCCATCGTTCAGAGTTTTGAAGAATGGATCGAAGAATTCTGCTGCAAACCCCTTTTCAACGGCCTTCTCCCTCATCGATTCTGAAATCTGCTTGAGGCGTCCCGACTTCTCCAGCCGCCGCCATTTCGAAAGGCGTTCGGATATCTTTCCGGCGGAAGGAGAAATATCGGTTGGTGAAAAACAGTTTGTTCCCGGCAGGGCCTGGCGCATTTGCGCTGCCAGCGTCTCGCCCCGTTTCAACACGCTTTCTTTGGATTTGCCGGTTACGATCAACATGGCTGGACGTGGTCCAGTCTGCCAGTCCTTATCGTAGCAGGCCTCTGACTTGAGTGTCATTTCAGAAGTCATGTCAAATTGCCGGATATCGTCATTGAACTTTATTTTACTGAGAACCGGTATTGCCAGGATCAGCAAGGCTGCCCAGATGGAGATGACAAGCGAGTAGCGGTTGGTCGAAAGCCTCGGAATTGCAACATGGTATGGTCGCCTGTTTTTGTTTGAGAACAGCGGTGCGAGCAGGAAAATGGTCAGCAGCAGGCTGAGAAGCAGGCTTAGTCCGGCATAAAATCCTATCTGCCTGAAGGCCTCGATGTCTGAAATAAGAAATAGCAGAAAGGCTCCAACTGTAGTGAAGCATGTAACCAGAAGCGGCAGGAACAGTTTTGCAACCCGGCGTAATCCAAAAGTTCCGGAAGACGCGGCGTAGACGTGGGTGCCGTAATCGCCTACGGCAAGACCGATTATCAGGCCGCCCATTCCGATGACGAAGAAAAGGGAATCCTTGAAGACAAACGGCATAATAGCCATGACAATTACCGAAGCCAGTGTCGGCATCGCCGGGATCAGAAGGCTGCGGAGATCGCAATGGTAGAATATGATGAACAGCAATGTGAAAACTATAAATGACGTAATCGCAACTATTTTCACATCGGCTTTTATGATTGCTTCATTGTCGACAGAATGCTGGTTTGGGCTGATGACATCGAAGGTAATGCCAGGCGGACAATCGTGCAGAGATTCTTTCAGCATTGACAGGAGGCTGCGGCTGCCTGCAGTGTCGGCTGCGGAGATATTTGATTCGAACAATAGAAGAGCCTTCCGTTCATCCAGGGAGACTATATATGAATGCAGAGGGGAGATCTGTATTCCAGACAGTTTCTGGAAGTCATTGAGTCTCTCCAGTTGTTGCATGCGCAGACTGAAGGGATCCATCCGAAGTCGATCCGTTGTTCCGAATCCGCCCAGCAGGGACAGTTGACGGTATGCCTGGTCGACGGTGGTGGCAATGCCGTCATTGGAGGCGAGGCGGTCGAAGTCGTCAGCTTCAATCAGCTGCGGGAGATAGAGTGAAAGATTATTCAAGGAAGACGTAAGCGACTTCGGGATGAATTGATAATCAACGCGCGTGATCATCGGGGAAGTCCTGAGACGAGTTCCGAGGGTTTCCAGATAATTCGGCAAAGGCGAGTCGGAGAAAGCCTTTCCACCGGTGTCAAAGGAGATTACTCCTCTGCTGGAAAGGCCGTTTCGGCCCATGATTTCCAGTGTGCGTGCCGACTCGGATGAATCCGGCAGCATCCTGGAGACGTTGTTGCTGTATTGTGCCTGGTAGATTCCGCATATGCTCAGCAAGGAGAGAATTGCGACTATGGCATACAATATCAGACGATGCCTGGATGATGCGATCAACAAGCGCAGGATAAATCTGTTTAGTTTGGCTTTACGTTCCATTTTTCAGGGGGGATTGGCTGGTTGATTCTGATGTTTTTAAACAAAATATCCGTCGTGTCGCCATTGGTTTCGGTGAAGATGACACGTGAGACGCTGGAACCGTCATCGGTAAAGTGAAATTTGATTGATTTTATAAATTCGGCAATACGGTTGTCAGGGCGCGGGATCATGAGCATTTCACGTTTTTCAGCAAGCTCGGTGGTAAATCCAGAAGACATGTTCTGGATGTTTCCGGAAAACCAGTCTTTAAGGTTTTGAGACAAGACCTTGAGCCATGGATAACGGTCGACGGAAAGCGTGACCTGCTGATTTGAGTCAATATCCCATTGCGTCAGCGACTGGTCGGTGATTAAGCAGGAATATCGGATCGGTGAAGCGACATGCCATGCCAGTCGGCCACTCTTCCTTTCCATATACAATTCGCCGGTAATGACAATGCTATGGCGCAGAAGGGCGATTTGCTTGGTCTGAGTGAATTCAGCCTGCAATGTGTCGATGTTTTTAGCATCAACTCGTTTGTCAAGTGGTGGCAGATCTTCTTTTTCGGCACCGGTGGCAGCAGTGGAGGCCAGCAGGAACCAGCAGAAAACAGCTGTTAATTTTCGAAAACGCATATGTTCAATTCTCCTCCGCAAATTAGTCGGCCATCTACTGAGATGCTGACCTCAATGGTGTGCAATGGGCCGAATTCAGCAATGAACTTTATGGAAATGATCATCAGGTCGCCGGAACGGGCATCGCTCAGGAAACGGAAAGATTTAGCACCAACAAGCATGCCGGGCAAAACGCGCCCATCGTTCATGAAACTGTTGATTGCCGCAGCAGACTGTGATGCCACTTCGATGAGGGCAGGGCGTGACAATATTCCATTTCCGTCAAGAAAAATATTGCCGGGCGCAACAAGAGATTCGCATTCCGCAGTATTGTCGCCTACTTTCATTATTCTAGTGACCATGCTTATAGGAGGCTGATGCGGAATAAACGGTGCTGCATCAACTGGCAATACCTTGATTTGATCAAGCTTGTCTGCATTGAACCAGCAGGTTGGGTCGGCGGCAAGGAAATCGCCTGTCATCTGGTAGGCTGCACCGCGGCAACCGTAGCAATGTTCGGCTTTACTGCAGTCTGCGCAAGGTTTTTTTATGTACTGCCTGAACTTTTTGAGCCGTGCGACTATGCTGCTCTCAGACAGTATGTCCTTAAGCCTCTGTGAACGGATGCTGCCGATGACGACAGTCAATCCGACGCATGGCATGACATCTCCGATGCTGTTGACAAGGCGTGAATAGGTGTGCCGGAAGCATTTGCGTCCCACGAGCGGAGGCTGAGGCTCCCATTGGTAGCCGAAATCGGCATCTATGGCTGCAATTTCAGAGAAGACTCGCTGGAGCTGGCGCCCGTCGACCATGAGATGACGGTTGCCCAACACGCGCCCCTGCGGGGTGATTATTTCAAAATAGGGAGTTATGTGTTCTTCACGGAGCCAGCGCCAGAGCGAGGCTATGCCTTCAATGTTGCGGCTGCTGATGATCGAACTGGCGGCAAGCATGCCGCCTCCATTTTTGCCATAGCCTGCATTCTTCAGTATTGCAATTGTCCGCAAGGCTGTGTTCATGGAATCTGTTTCGCCGGTCAGTTCATCATGGATGTCCGGATCAAGCGAATTGAGCTTTATGGATATGTGGACTCCTGCATTTAAAAAACGTGCGGCATTTTCCGGATTGATCATGGATCCGTTGGTGAATACCTCCGATATCATGCCAAGCGAATTGATGTGTTCTATCATCTCAAATAACTGCGGGTACAGAAGGGGTTCACCACCGAGGATCACGATTTTTTTAGCACCGAGCTCGGATGCCTGGGACAATGCTGAACGTATCTCGTCCGGAGTCAGTTCATCCTGCGGTCCGGATGCGCCCGGCAAATAGCAGTATGGACAACTGTAATTGCAGGCGCGGCTGAACTCAATTTCCATGGACAGCAGGCGGCCTTCAGCTACGGCTGAACTTATTTCAGCATCAGTAAAATCAAGATTTGAAGAGTTAATCATATTATATGAAATGTCCTACATGTCCAAATTACGACTGCTTTTGTAACCGTCAAAGAGCACGTCAACAGAGTGACGTGGCTACAGCAAATTCCCAATTGTAGCCGCGTCACTCTGCTGACGCGTTCACTCCCCGGTAAATGTAACCCGGCAAACTTTACCTACTTTACGCGCAGGTCGAAAAAACGTACAGGTTTGCGGGAAGTGGAAAAAACTTTTTTCCTGACAGTTTCCACAGGCAGTTCCCTGATCGGCACGGAAAGACGGCTTTTCGCCTGTATTCTTTTTGCGACTTGGTCGAGTCGGGTTCCCTGGCCCTTGAGTGCGACGAATATTTCGACCTTGTCCGACAGCCCGTCTCCAGACGCCACCAAATAATATTCGGCAATCTCAGGAGAAGAATCAAGTACTGCAAAAAAAGCGGTGGGGAAAATAGTTGTCCCCTTGATCTTGAGCATCTGCGCCTTTCGACCGATGATTGGGCCAATGCGCGGGGAAAAACGGCCGCATTTGCAAGGTTTGTCGATCATGAAGCCGATGTCTCCGGTGCGGAACCGGATCAGCGGCATGCCGGTAACCTGCAACGGGGTGACAGTGACTTCCCCAATGGCTCCTGATGGCAGGGGATTGCCGGATTCGTCAACTATTTCAAGGATGGCCAGATCAGGAGGCAGGTGTCCGCCGCATTGACAGGAACACTCGGTAAAACTGGTGACGATTTCCGACGATGCATAGGTGGAGAATATCTGCGCCGACCACACCTGCAACAGTTGTTTTCCGAGGGAGGAAGTCTCTAAGCTCCCATCACGCAACGGTTCCCCGATGCAAATCAGGCGTTTGACGCAGCTGGAATCGATTTTATTTTCCTTCAGGAAAATTCCGAGATGGCGCAAGAAGGAAGGGACTCCAACTATGCTGGTTGGCTTCAACCGCGTTATGATATCGGCATGGCTCTCAATCGAGTTGATTCCGTTGCGGATGGCAGTAGCGCCGAGCCTGCGCACTCCCATGTAATAGGCTAATCCTGCAATGAAACAGCGGTCAATTGTACAGGTGAGAAGAACACGGTCTCCACGGCCAATGCCGGAACCGGCAAAGCCGACGGCATCGTTATAGGCCAGCCTGTCAAGGTCGTTTTCAGAGTATGTGATGCGACAGGGAGCGCCGGTTGTGCCCGAAGAAAAGGAAATATCCCTGATTTGGTCTTCCGGAACGGCGGTGAACAAATCATTCTTTTCTGAGAGGATTGATTTGTCGGTCGTTGGTATTTTTATCAGATCGCCGGTTTGAAAACCCGAAAAATCAAAATCTTCCAGCAGGTTGCGATAATAGGGGGAGTTTTTTCTGCAGAACTTGAGATGTCTGCGTAAAAGCCGGGTCTGAAGCAGGCCGATGCCTTCGGCGTCCAGAAAGGCGCAGTCTTGATTCGTTTCAAACCCCGATACATTCCTGTTCACTTCATTTCATCCATTTTGGAGGTTTCATCCGCTATTATGTCGCGGACTTGCGTCTTTAGGGCAAACGGCGCTACTCCGGCAATTGTTTCAGGCTTGAGGGACGGAAGTTTGCGGATCCTGATATGGCCGCAGGAGAGCTTGAAATTCCGTGAGGGAATATTCTCATTGCCCGTGATGCAAACTGGTACGACGGTGGCCTTGAGTTCATGCGCCACCCTGAAAATGCTGCCGTGAAATTGGTTCATTGAGCAGTTTCCTGAACGTGTGCCTTCAGGAAATGTGACAACGGAAACCCCTTTCTGCAGAATGTATTCGATATGGGTGCGAAGTTTATCGTAAGGTGTTTGGGTGATGTCGATATACTCGGCGTGCCGGGCAAAAAAACCGAAAAACGGGAGACGCATAGGCCAGCCGTTCACCATTTGAATGATTTCCCGGTCTAGGAACGCCACCAGGAAAGGGTCGGAAGCGGAACGGTGATTAACAATAATTATGCCGGGTCCAATTTCGTCCGGAGCTGTGTCTTCATATGTGACACGGATAAAGGGAAAACCTGCAAAACGAATTATGAACTTGCCATACCAGACAATGAAGAATCTCAACCAGTGCGCAATTCTTTGGCGGTTGAATCGCAGGATTGCGATAATTGTCAGGAAAGGCAACATGGCGAACAGGCAATACAATATTGAAAAGATCAGGATATTGACATAAATAATAAAGGAAACGAGCATAGTTTGATAATCAAGTTTTAGGTTTGTTGCGTTGAGCTTCAAGACGGACAAAAAACTCATAAACATCGCCGAGTGTGACGACTTTACGAATTTCCTCATTTTCACGCAAGGATATCCCAAAACGACGTTGCAATCCTACCATCAGGTCGACAATGTCCAGGCTGTCAAGCCCGAGATCATTAAAAATCTGCTTGTCTGGCGTCAGCTTGTCCTCCGAGATCTCAAACTGCTCGATGAAGGTTGAGTTTATCGCGGCTATGATTTCTTCCCTGGTCATGATTCCATCATTATGATTAAAATATTGATTTGAAAAGCATTTAAACTCTACGGCATATTAAGGTTGCATTGATGCCGCCAAAAGCAAAACAGTTTTTCACAAAAATATTGATTTTTTGTTCTCTCACGGAGCGGACATGGTCCAGTCCGGCGCAATCGTCGGCGACATGTTCCAGGTTGAGGGTTGGCAGGATGCGATCTCTCCGCATCATCTCCAGCGAGGCGATTAGTTCAATTGCTCCGGACGCACCCAGCGTATGGCCGAGATGTCCCTTGAGGCTGCTGACCGGAGTTTTCGATCCGAAAAACTCGCGGATTGCCATCGCTTCTTCGGCGTCGCCGTGCAACGTGGCGGTAGCATGGGCGCTTATATAGTCGGTATGGCTGGGGGAGACGGCGGCATCGCGGAAAGCCAGATCCATGCAGCGGACGATGCTGCTGTGATTCGATTGGCTGACATGTGAACCGCAGCCGCAAGTGGCATATCCGATAATCTCACCGTATATATTGGCGCCGCGTTTGACAGCATGTTCATATTCCTCAAGAACTACGAGTCCAGCGCCTTCGCCGCAAACCAAGCCGACGCGGTCGGCGGCAAAAGGGCGGGAACTGTATTCTGGAGGGCCGGAAAACCCCCTGGCGGCGGCGAACATCAGTTCAAATGAAGCTGTTACTTCCGGCGTGACTTCTTCAGCTCCACCGCAGATGGCGGCATCCTGGGCGCCGGATTGAATCAAATCACGCCCGAGACCGATTGCCTGGAGTCCCGAAGCGCATGCTGCCGCAGGAGCAAGGACGCAGCCAGTAAGCCCAAGAAAGTTAGCCGTGTTGAACGCGGCCGAATGGGAGGCGCATTTGAAAAATTGCAAGGCAGGCATGTTTTCACTGTCGTTTAGAAGGACGATACGGGATGCTTCCATGATGCTTTCGCCGCTGCCCATGGTGGAGCCAATGACACAGGCACAGCGTCCTGAAGCTGTAAATTCACGGGTAAGGCCGGCAGCATGCAAGGCTTTTTCAGCTGCAAGCGCGGAATAAATGCTCATGCGCCCCATGGAACGGCGGAAATTGCGGGGTATTGTTTTTTCGAGCCCTTCAGGCAGGACGACAGGTGCCGCAA
Source organism: Victivallales bacterium (assembly GCA_049297395.1). GTDB lineage: Bacteria > Verrucomicrobiota > Lentisphaeria > Victivallales > GWF2-50-93 > GWF2-50-93. The sequence goes on from JBAQUG010000539.1 coordinate 28,653, forward strand.
TCCGGTTGATCTTGAGCTTGTCGCTCCATCCATCCATCACGCGCACTGCGGAATTGCCCGCTTCAAGCCGGTCATAAAAAACGCCGACATCGAGGCCAAGTGAGGAAGTCAGTCCGGATCCGGTTATTACAACTCTGCGTTTTTCCATAAGTCCTCCATACCAGCAATGCGTCTGTCTTACTATCTGATTGTTTGAGCTTATACCTTGTTTTGCAGGCAAACCGACCAAGTATGACGGTTTCGCCGAAACCGTCTCGAGGCGTTTTCATCGAAAACGCCATACTTCGGTAAAAAGTGATACCTGCCCAAGTAAGACTGACACCTTACCCATACTGTTCTTTATTCCAACGTTCTATGTACTATTTGAATTCTCCGCCTTATTGTTTCCTTAATTCGTTCTGCGAACTACGCAGGACACGTTGGATTTCGAGTTTATTTTGCGGCGGCACATAAATCTCGGCGAAGATTCCAATTCCCTTGTCCGAGAAAGGAAAAACTACACCGCTACGCAGTGAAAAACAAATAAATGCACGTTTTCTTTGGGCCTATTCAAGAATAATGGATGGTGGACTTTCGAGCATGCCTTGGCGTAGTTCTTCAGAGATAAGTCCGGTCAGCATTTTGAGTTAAGGCTTGGCGGGTAAGAAAACCAGCCCTCCTTTGAAGTTTTAATTTCATAGGCAAGACGCCTGTAACGCATTCAAAAGCAACTCCTCCGAGAGCAAGACATAAGAAGACACAGACAAGAATGTCTGTGCTGCTTTTATTTCACAAACGCAGCGGCAACGACATTGAGCTTCCTGCCGCTGGCAAGTGTGACAGTAATCTGCTTTGACGCGACGCCAGAATAATTAACGTCAGTGACTCCGGACGTATCCGAGTTCCTTGCGAGTTTTGCAAGGATTTCGAGCTGTTCGCAGGCTAGAAGAGAAATATTGTAGCCATCAGTGGCTTCATCCGGATTACTAAGAGATGCTACGGCGACTATTCCGGTACTGGCTCCGTTTATGGCAAGTTCCTGTGCGTCATCAATAAGACCGAGTAACTTCAGCTTGCCCAAGACCTCCGCTTTTCTGGATGTTTCCACATGCACGACGAACGGAATCGCTGAGAGCGCGGAGGTCGTTGTCGTGTCATTGCCGACGCCTGCTCCTTCGACACCGTAGAAGAACATGTTGAGTCCGCCGCCAAGCTTTCCGAACAACTGGGAATCATTCTCAGCCTTTACCATTGTGCTGTTGATCCACATCGTCTCATATGTGTCACCAGGACTGACTGTTCCTGTGGCATCCCAACCGTTGCGGATGTCGAGGAATGTCTGGAGTCCGATGATGTCCGTTTGGAGCGGAACTGCTACTGGCGCGGCAGGCAGGTACGCGGAGAAGTCGAAGAAGTTGTTCGGTTCTTCAACAAGACAACCTTTTCTGGTGGCAATCGTATGGCTTGCGGTTCCCTTTGCGCTGTCGGGTATATCAGTGAAGAAGAAATCGAACGTGTGTTCACCCTCAGTGCCGACAATGGCCGAATATGAGAAGAAACCTTTGACATCAGTCTTGACAGGAAGGAAGCTGGTCAATCCTGTAATCGGATTCCTGACCTGCAGAGTCATATAGGGGACGCCTGTTCCAGATTCATCAATAACCTTTCCTTTGAATATCCCAGTGAAGGGGACTGGAAGATCATTCACAGGAATTTGTGTAAGAACAATGTCCGACACAGCGTAGCAGTTTACGGTAAGCGTTACATCCGTATATGCAGTTACCCCGTATAGCATGAAATACCATGTTCCAGCAGCGGGATTGCTGACTGTCAGGATCTCATTAGTAATGTTCTCTACTCCCTTTGCATTGTAGGATGACACTGTCGGATAATTCGCGAACTTCGCAAACACATTGCAATCGTTTGTTATTAGTTTACTCGTTCCGTTGAGCGAGGCGACGAGGCGCGTGGTTCCAAAAGGCACTTCCGTAGAAAAATACATGATGCTGCCTTTTGCCTTGTCCACGATGTTCGAGGATGTTGCCTAGGCTTGCTTAAAAATCATTCATTATGTAGTGTTCGCCGTCCGCCACGGCGGATGGCTGGGTTTCGGCGAAGATTCTAATTATCTTGTCCGAGACGGACAACTCTACATCAAGACCATTGCCGGCGGGATGCCGGCGCCCCATTGCAAGGAATAGGAGCAACGGGAAGCATACTCCCGCCTTTGACTTTAGGGCATTTTCCAGATCATTCATTATGCAGGGGGAATAACGTGCCATGCCGGGGATGATGTTGTTGATCAAGTAAAAGTGCTCTAATCGTTTGCGGTGTTTCCGGCAAGAATATAGAATGATTTCAGGTGGATTTATGTGACGTTGCACTCCGCGAGGGCTTTTGTAAAGGTCAAATAAAACCAAATTTTCAGGCGTGCAGGGCCTTGAATACCATTTTTGGATTTTCGGATATTACCTTTAGAAGCACCATTGCAGGCCCAACCGGACGGCGGCGGCCCTGTTCCCAGTTCCTCAACGTACCGGCGCTCACCCCAATCATGTGCGCAAATTTGGACTGTGAAAAAGCCAGGCTTTCCCTTACATGCTTGATGTCCAGCGGCGAAAAATAGAATTCCCTGGAAGGTTGCGCCCTGCCTTTGTGAATCTCAACGGCTTCATTAAGGCTTTCTGAAAGCTGTTTGAATAATTCTTTTTTCATTTTAATCCCTTTGCAATGTTTCTCAGTATCTCAAGTTCCTTTGCAGACAAATCATCTTTTTCATTTTTGCTGTAGGAAACGAGCAGGTAAATTCTGACTTTCACTTCATGATAGAAATATATTATTCTTATTCCTCCTCTTTTCCCCCTGCCTTTTCCTTTAATTCCGAAACGGATTTTTCTCAAACCTCCACTGTGTTCAATGACATCTCCGGCTTTTGGATTCGTAAGAAGCTCGTTCTGGAGAATCCTGTATTCTGAATCGCCCATCAAGCCGGTTATCTGCTGAGTAAAAATTTTAGTTTCAATTAGTGTCATTGATTATTATACGCCAATGGCGTACGCTTTGCAAGAGGTTGTGATAAAATTATTGGCGCAGGAATCATACTCCCTCTATGTACTTGTCGTTTCGAAATAGGATGGAATTTCATATTATTATTTTTCTTTCATCATTCGATACGATGGGGAATAACGTGCCATGCTGGGGAAGTTGTTGATGATAAGGAATAAGTGCTCTAACCATTGCTGCGTGTCTGGAGAGCATACGGAAAGATTCCAGATGGATTTAAGTGTCGCCCAATGCCAATAAGCCGAGGCGTCAAACAGCCCACGCTAAAGCTGTGAACATAACAGCCTTAACTTAGTGACATTCATGTGCCTCCCTCTGAGGGGGCTGCTCAAACTTTTTAAGAGCTGATTCAATTCCAGGAATTTTCATTTGCGAAGCTATCATTGATGATTCCTTGAATACATAAGAATAGAATATTACATTATCTTGCAAAGGAAAGGTTTGATAATATGATTACCCTGCAAAGTCCTATTTTTACAAAAGTAAAGCTCCTGGCTGATATAGACAAGCTCAAGCTTGTTGATTTGATTCTTCATGACCTGGACAAGCCGGATCCTGAAATTGACATGATATGGGCGGAAGAATCGGAAAAACGCTGGAATGCCTACAGGAAAGGCAAGCTCCGGACAAAGTCACATGCTGAAGTAATGAAGAAATACAAATCACGTGTATAATCTGCGTCATACAGAGTTTTCGGAAAACGAACTTGACGACGCTTTCCACTGGTATGATATCCAAGGAGATGGTCTTGGGTACAGATTTTTGGAAGAGGTAAACAGTACATTATCCCGCGTAATCATGAATCCTGAAATCTATGCTGAGATAAAACCGGGAATAAGAAGGGCTCTTGTTAAAATTTTCCCTTACGGAATAATTTTTGCCATCGACAAGAACGACATCATAATTCTATCTGTAGCCCATCTGCACAGAAGACCATTCTACTGGAGTGGAGAATAACGTGCCATGCTGGGGAAGATGTTGATGATCAAGAAGAAGAAAGAAATTATCCCTGTTCTTTCTGGTGAATTCTTATCCTCCCAGACGGTTTTCCAAAAGCTGCCAGTAGGAAATCTCCCCGACGAGTCGCCGGAAAATGACAAATGAGGACACCATTGCGCCAAGCATGCCTGGCAATATGGCATTTTGTCCTACTGCGTAGAAATTCTTTACAGGCAGACGGCCAAACAAATTGTGCTGTCCTATTTTCTGCCTTATGCCGTAAGCCGAACCTGGTGTTGACAGATAATCACGGTAGGTAAGCATTGAAGCGGAATCCATGACCTTCAGTCTTCCCCGGAATTCAGGATAGGCCTGTATCACTTTTTCCTTTATCATTTCAGTCCGATGAGACTTATATTCGGCGTATTCTTTGCCACGATGGTTTATAGATGTATTATCCCAGCGGGCGGTCTCATCCGGGAAGACGCTTTGAAATGCGTTTAAAGTCTGGCATGGGCGGCCGTCGGCCTTAGTTTCATGCGTCACCACAATGCCCGTACCGCTTTCCTTGCCTCCGTTAGGCTTCAATATTTTATTCAAATCGCAAACTGACAGCAAGGAGGTAAGTTCCTGCCTCAGATCTGGCAGAGAGGGAGTGATTTCTGCGCATAATGAGAAGAAACCGCAGCTTTCCTCGAAACTTTCTATGCGGGACCTGAAATGCCGGGAAACCATTGAAGGGGGGAGTATTTTCAGTATTTCCCTTGGATGGACCGACATGACGCAGGAGCCGAAGGATATCTCCGAACCATCGGTAAGCCGGACACGATGACATGTTTTGTCATCAGCATCAAGGCATTCGGCTATTGTGACGCCAGTCCTGACATTGATTCCCAGGAGACCGGCTTCCCTTTGGAATCCGCCGATGAAAGAAGCGCCGCCGCCGTGGATGCGGGAAATGTGATCCATGAGTCCGAAGCTGACGCGGCAATGCGTCGTGAGGGGAACCTCGCATGGAGGTGTTCCGTGGCACATGGCGACAGCCCCGAGGATGGTGCGAAGTTCCTGTGAAACGTTTTCCTTGTTGAAGAAGTCGTCCAGTGTAATGAAATCCTCATCCATGAGATAGAAAGAGTTAAGCAAGTCCTTCTCCCGCAGCTTGAAGACGGGGGTATTTTCAAATATCTGTCTCTCAACAGCAAAATATTTTCTAATTGCATTCGCCTCTTTTGGGTAAAGCGAGCACAGGTATTCACATACATCATTAATGCCTGTCGTTGGAACGCTTACCTTATTGAGCCGATCAGCGAGGAATATATGGGTCCGGAACTCCTCTTCCCGGATGTCGTCATGCAAACCCAGGACTGCAAGCATTTCCGGAAGCCCCCGGTTGAATCCGCCGGTAAAATGGAAACCGGTGTCAAAAGGTATGCCGTTGCGGGAGAAACGCTGCATGCAGCCTCCGACAGCTGCGTTTTTTTCAAGGAGGATGACACTGCGTCCAGCCGCAGCCAGCAGCAGAGCCATCGTCATGCCGCTGATACCGGCGCCGACAATTAGAAATTCGGAGTCAAAATTATCTTTTGTTAATTCCATATTACTGCTGACGTAGAACAAGCCTCTGCTTATGAGCTTTCTTAAATACATCCTATACTATTAATTTTACCGGCTTAACCGGGATTTTTTTAAGGAACGCCACCAACTTGGTGGCATAATGGCGGAACGGTAATACAAGAAGTGCCGGCAAGTTGCCAGCGTTCCTTAAATTTAATCAAATGACAAGACCGCCGTTAACTGCGATGACCTGTCCATGGATATAGGTGCTGTCGGAACCGCAGAGAAAGCTTACCACGCCTGCGACTTCTTCAGGCGAGCCGGCCCGCTTCAGCGGAATCATGGGAAGAACCTTGTCCATTGGAATTTCGGCGGTCATGTCTGTTTCGATAAACCCCGGTGCAACGGCATTGACCAATATGCCTTTTTTCCCGACTTCCTTGGCCAGTGCCTTGACCACGCCTATGAGCGCCGCCTTGGAGGCGGAATAATTGACCTGTCCAGGCTGCCCGACCTGGCCTGATGCGCTGGCGATGACGATTATGCGTCCACTCTTACGTGCAATCATCTGGAACAGCAATGGATGAACGGTATTGTAGAATCCGTCCAGATTGGTGTGGACGACATCGTCCCATTCTTCCGGAGTCATGAAGACCATGAGGTTGTCGCGGGAAATTCCGGCGTTGAATACGAAAATGTCGGGGGAGTTTTCCCCAAAGAAGCCGGTCAATGCGGCAGCTGCCGCCTTACGGTCCAGAATGTCGAAAACAAGGCCGCTGAAATTCCGTCCTAGGTTCCTGATATCGTTTTCCAGCGGTCCCAATGCGGAAATGTCCTTGCGGCAGGTGGCGACGATATCATAGCCGTCCATGGCAAGACGGAGCGCAATCTTGCGTCCGATGCCTCGGCTCCCTCCGATAATCAATGCAGTTTTCATAACGATATGATCCGCCCCCTCATTAGAATTTTAGAATGGAAAGTAGAACTATAGTCTACTATCCACGAATGATTTATCAAGAATCTTTCAAAAATTTCTGTGCCGGAGTATATTCAGGCCATGGTATAGAAGGCGGAATGTCAATCCCTGAAGACAAAAGGTGCGAAGTCTGCAAGTAGAATAGATTATTTAAGCGACATGTGAGTATTGCAGTACGGATTTATAGATAATCAACAATCATGCGATG
>JBAQUG010000540.1:0-3835 GCA_049297395.1 Victivallales bacterium
GGAGTTCTTACTGTTTCTCCAGATGCAGACAAAAAAGTCATCAACGCATGGCTTAAAGAAGAGAAACCGCAAAAAGAGATTGCCTCACTAATTAAAGCTGCTTTAAAAGATGCGAAGCCTCGAAAGCCAACAGCTGAAGAAACGGAAAAAGGACGGGATCAAATGTGCAAAGATTTTTACGACATTCGCACGTTCGGGGCTGTTCTTTCATTGAAATCAGCTCCGAATTGCGGACAAGTTCGCGGTCCTGTGCAGATGACGTTTGGAAGATCTGTTGATCAAGTGGTTACGCTTGAGCATTCCATTACGCGTATGGCTGTTGCAACTCAAGCTGAGGCAGATAAACAGGGAGGTGACAATCGAACGATGGGGCGCAAAAACACCATCCCCTACGGAGTATATGTCTCCCACGGTTTTATTTCTGCGAATCTCGCAAGCCAGACTGGGTTCTCCGATGAAGACCTGAAGCTTTTCTGGGAAGCCCTAAAAAATATGTTCGAACACGATCGCTCGGCTGCCAGAGGAATGATGTCCACAAGAAAGCTGATTGTCTTCGAGCATGTCGGTTCCGCTCTTGGCTATGCTCCTGCGTACCAGCTTTTCGATCTCGTCAAGATCGAGCGCAAATCCGGCTCCGCCACACCACCGCGGGAGTTTTCGGACTATGTGGTGAAGATAGACAAGGCGAATCTCCCGAAGGGCGTGGAGATGATCGAGATGGTTTGAAAGTAAAGTTTCCCCGAAGCGTTTGCCTCGGGGAAACTTTACATACGAGAGGAGGATACAGTGGAAAATACGAAAATTGAATTGTTCAAAGGGAAAAAAGTCCGAAAGATAATCCACGAAAATGAATGGTGGATTTCGGTCATAGATGTCATAGATGTCCTAACCGGCAGCGACAATCCCAGAGACTACTGGTACAAGATGAAGGTCAGGATTAAAAACGAGGACGGAACTGAGTTGTCGACAATTTGTCGACAACTGAAACTTGTCTCCACAGATGGGAAAAAATATGAAACAGACTGCGCCAATACCGAGGGTATATTCCGAATCATCCAGTCAATCCCGTCACCCAAGGCTGAGCCTTTCAAGCGCTGGCTGGCGAAGGTAGGCTATGAAAGGGTGCAGGAGATAGAGAATCCCGAACTTGCCGCGAAACGTACCCGTATGATCTACAAACTCAAGGGTTATCCCGACGATTGGATAGAGAAAAGGATGCGCGGCATCACCATCCGTCAGGAACTGACAGACGAATGGGACAACAGGGGTGCTGAAAAGGACAGGGATTATGAGATCTTGACGGCTGAAATATCAAAGGCGTCGTTCGGCGTCACTCCGAGCGAATACAAGAACCTCAAAGGGCTGAAAAGAGAAAACCTCCGCGACCACATGGACGACTTCGAACTCATATTCACGATGCTCGGAGAAAGATCAACCACTGAAATTCACCGTACCGAGGATTCCAAGGGCATGGAGAAACTGAAGGATGATGCCAAGGCGGGAGGTGACATTGCAGGCAATGCCCGGAAGGAACTCGAGAAAAAGCTTGGCAGAACAGTGGTTTCTAAAAACAATTACCTGAAAAAGCCAGGAAGTGAAAAGAGATTGCCATAAATGGAAGATAAAGAGGACAATTTTATTCCTATTTCAGCACTGCAACATTTTCTTTACTGTGAAAGACAGTGCGCGTTGATACATATAGAGCAGGTCTGGCAGGAGAACAGATTTACTCTCGAAGGCGAATTCATGCACGAAAAGGTAGATGACCAGAAGGTCAGGAGCCAGGGAGCAGATGTCAGGATCGAATATGGGCTGATGATGAAGTCCATGGCTCTTGGCCTGTCAGGCAAGGCGGATGTGGTGGAATTCCATAAGAATACGGAAGGGAAATGGATTCCATATCCAGTGGAATACAAACGCGGTAAGCCGAAGGAGAACAGGTGCGACGAGGTCCAACTATGCGCACAGGCGCTGTGCCTCGAGGAAATGATTGGCGTAAAAATATCGGGCGGCGCTCTTTTCTACGGTAAAACCCGCCGCCGTAAAGATGTGGTTTTTGATGAAGAACTGAGGAATCTGACGATTGGAACAATAGACCGTCTCCATAGGTTAATTGATGAAAGGAAGACCCCTGCTCCGGCCTATGAAAAGGAAAAGTGCGACAATTGCTCGCTGCAGGAACTATGCATGCCTAAAGCGATGAGGAAGAATGTCGAGAAATATATAGATGAACAGGCTGGAAAGCCTGTCCTACTATTATGAAAAAACTGCTCAATACATTGTTTGTCACGACACAGGGTGCGTATCTCTCGAAAGAGGGCGAGTGCATCCTTGTGAACGTGGAACGGGAAGTCAAGCTCCGACTGCCCATCCATACTATCGGCGGAATTGTCTGTTTTGGACAGATTTCGATGAGCCCGTACCTCATGGGATTCTGTGCCGAAAAGAATGTGCTGGTGTCATTCCTTAGCGAGCATGGGAAGTTCTTCGCCAGAGTCCACGGTCCAGTCTCGGGAAACGTACTATTGAGAAAGGCGCAGTACAGGTTTTCAGACGACGAGCCGCAGTCTGCGAATATCGCAAGAAACATCCTGGTCGGGAAGCTTGGCAACTGCCGGACCGTCCTCAACAGGTTCCTCAGGGACCATGGGGATGAATCAGGTGAAACTGAAGCGGTGTCCAGAAGAATAGATCAGCATATGGAAAGATTGAAGATTACTCCCGGTCTCGAAGAACTTCGTGGAATCGAGGGAGACTCCGCAAGATCATATTTCTCGGTCTTTGACAAGCTGATCACTGCACAGAAGGACGATTTCAAATTCCAGGGCAGGAACAAACGCCCTCCAATGGACAATACCAATGCCCTGCTCTCCTTCGTCTATACCTTGCTTGTCCATGATGTGCAATCCGCGCTTGAGACCGTCGGGCTTGACCCGGCAGTCGGATTCCTGCACAGGGACAGGCCGGGCCGGGCTGGCTTGGCCCTTGATCTCATGGAGGAACTGAGGCCGTTCTTTGCGGACAGGCTTGTCCTGTCACTGATAAATCTCCAGAGGGTTAATGGCAAGGGGTTCAGGCAGATGGAAGGTGGAGCAGTAGTCATGGATGATGCTACCCGCAAGGAAGTACTCGTGGCCTATCAGGAAAGGAAAAAAGACGAACTGACTCATCCATTCATTGACGAAAAGATAAATGTAGGACTTGTCCCCTACGTGCAGGCAATGCTTTTTGCCAGATTCATCAGAGGAGATCTCGATGCCTATCCGCCTTTCATCTGGAAATAAATAATGTAGGACAGGCATCTTGCCTGTTCAGGAAAGGAATTTCATGCTTGTACTTGTCAGCTATGATGTCAAGACTTCTTCAGTGGACGGACAGAAACGTCTGAGAAGAGTTGCAAAGGTATGCCTGGACTATGGACAGAGGGTGCAGAACTCCGTGTTTGAATGCCTTGTAGATCAGACACAGTACACGATGATGAGAAAAAGATTGCTTGATGAAATTGATGAGAACATCGATAGCCTGAGATTTTATTTTCTGGGAAATAACTGGCATGGAAAAGTTGAACATGTCGGAGCAAAGCCTACAGTAGATCTTGAAGGTTCGCTGATAATATAAATTAAAAATGCGAACCCTAAGAGATCTACAACTGCCAGCAAGGTTCGCAATGTTTACAATTCCCTTATTACAAGCATGATACGATCCGTAAAACAATCAAACTGTTCCTCTGCCGACATTTTCCTGCGGAGTTCGCAATAATATACAATTTGCTCTTTGATAATTAAAGAGTTATAATTAGACAGTCGCTCCCCACGCGGGGAGCGTGGATTGAAAC
>JBAQUG010000541.1:0-2322 GCA_049297395.1 Victivallales bacterium
GAACTGATCTTTCCAGTACCCGTGTCTTCCCGCAGATCTGATTTGAATCAGGTCTGCGGGATTTTTTATTTCAATGTGATCACGGGCTTGATTGAAACCTTCGCCTTGTCGCCGCCGGAGGCATGGGCTATGAAGTCGATGCGGGTCCATTTGTTCACTTTCACTTCGAGTCCAGCGGTCTGGGTTTCACCCGCCTTGACCTTTGCGGTGAAAAGAGCCTGCTCCCTGTTCTTGATGAGGAAATCAACATCAGTCTTCTCGGCTCCGGTGAAAGTGCAGGAAATTTTAAGGAAAAACTTTTCCAGCTATTGACACACCCCATATTATATGGTATTATATGGATGTTCAGCATAATACCATTAATGACACAGGTGCGGCTATGGTGCTCAAGAAACCGGACACTCTCTCCAGCCAGATAGTCCTTTATTTTCAAAAGGAGATCTTCGATGGACGCCTCCGGGAAGGTGACAGGATCCCCTCCACGACCATGCTTGCCGGCAAATTCGGCGTCAATCCGGAAACCATCCAGACGAGTCTCAGGAGGCTGATGGAGCGCGGGCTCGTTGAAAGAACCAGGGGGAAAGGGACCTTTGTCAGGAAGGGCTACGACAACAGGACGATAGGAATAGTGTTCAGCCAGGAGATATTCACTGATCCGGATACCGTGTTCTACAGCCTGTTCCTCAATCAATTGTGTGATATAATTGAAAAGGAAGGCTGGAACTACAAGTATTTCGTGACAAGCAGGAAGTCCGGACATGATCGGGCATTCCATAATTTCGAGGCATCTGTGAAGAACGGGGAAATACAGGCCATCGTCGAATTCTGCTCCAACGATCTGATCCGCTCATGGGTCGAGTCATCTTCAATCCCGTATTCAGTTTCAGAAGTAAGCATTGACTATTATGATTTCACAATGAAAGGGCTCCGTTATCTTCTGGACAAGGGGTATGGACGTATATCCATGGTACACATGATCGACGAGGATTCGAAGGGCAAAATCAAAAATGCAATATCGGACATAAATTCTGAATTCGGCCTGAAAAACGGAGACATAGAGGTTTTAAACTGCAAGACAAATCAACGTGAAGGCTACAATATTGCAAAGAGATTATTGAAGAGCAGAAAGAAACCGGAAGCCCTTCTCGTCGGATACGACAGCATGTTCCGGGGGATCCTCTATGCGATTCTCGAGACGGGAAACAGGATTCCCGGAGACATGGCAGTTCTTACGCATTCCAATAAGGGGATAAACGTGTTCTCCCATATCCCAATTACCAGGCTCGAAGTGGATCCAGCGGATTTCGCAAGGGAGACCTTCGAAGAAATAAAGTGCAAGGTTTCAGGAAAACCATATTCTGTCAAAAGCATCAAACCCGTTCTCATCCCCGGCAAGTCGTGCGGGGAAAAGTAAGGAGGAAGTTCGAAAGTTCGCGAGTTCGAAAGTTCGCGAGTTCGAAAGTTTTAAAATTCATAAATGGCATCTGAATTAGTAGGAGGAGAGAATGAAAAGCGCTAAATCAAGAATCCTGACAAGTGAAATATTTCCGGCTAGGAAATATTTCACGTTGATAGAATTACTCGTCGTGATTGCGATCATCGCAATTCTCGCGGCGATGCTTCTTCCGGCGCTGAAGAACGCCAAGGACAAGGCCAGGGAGATAAACTGCGCCAACATCAAGAAGCAGATGGCGTTTGCCACACAGTCATACATAATGGACTACAATGAGCGTGTTCCGGGCAGTACCCTCGTCGGAGTACCAATATGGGCAGGCCTTTCCAGACTGGGATATCTTCCGGCAGAAACTGGCTACTTCGGAGCAGAATGCCCTTCATCTGGAATCAAGCCCCAGACGGGTTCTTCCACTGTAGGCATCACTATCGGATATAACTATTCCTTGTCAAGGAAGTGGGGGACACCGATAAGCTTCAAGCTCGGCTTCTTCAGGCATCCGCAGGACATAGGGCTATGGAGCTGCACGATGGGGACTACGACCAACGGTGGTTCTGAGGGAGGATGGGGCTGGTGGGCTGTGAATCAGCTTGGTTATTGGCATAACAGGAGGGCGAGCATATCGTTTCTCGACGGACACGTGGATTCATTTTCCAGTACCGGGGTCTCAGGAATGCCGTCATGGTTTATTAATCCGTGGGATGACCATTAAAATTGGGATCTGCAGAAGGAAAAAGGAGTCAGTAGTCAGAATTCAGCGGCCTACTGCGGTGGCCGCAGTTTTATCAGTGTGAAACTTAAGTAGTTTTTGTCTCCGCATTGCGCGGGACAAGCGTCGCTTCGCTCGGCTATGCGATCTCCGAGCGCAA
>JBAQUG010000542.1:0-7165 GCA_049297395.1 Victivallales bacterium
TTCCACACCTTGTCCAAAGGGACCAGATCATAATTCTTCATCAGTTCCGGATTCTTTGCGAAACCCGCAGGTTTCACAGGCTCAGACTGGCATCCGGCAAGAAAGACACTCAGACCACAGATGTAAGAGAGTAACTTGAAACGGCAATATTCTCCTGATGACTTCATGTTTTTCCCCTTCTGAAAAAAATAATCTTGTGATTTGTGAATATACTCAGACGCAGAGCTGTTTCAATTTTCAGCCTGCACATTTCCATGCATATCAATTTCCCCGAATGACAGGTTTTTCCTTAATGTATGCTTCCTTGACTTTTTTCAGCTGTTCGCGTAATTCCAGTATCGGAATCTTTGAGAAGTCGTCTGCTGGTATCGAACCAAGCACCCTCTTGGGATCCGGCAACGCGTCTCCACGGCCGTCAGAAGGAAGCTTCCTGACAATCTTCTCCACTTCACTGTCACCCTGGAAATATTGCACGTCATGGGGAAGCGGGAAGAGAGTTGTCTCTCCGGTCATCTGGTATTCAATCGCCGCGTTGACATCGTCGCATACGCCAAGCGCGTAATATCCTCCAAACGGCAGATCCGGATTCGCCTTCTTTATTTTCTCATATGTCTTTATGATCTCTCCTGCCAGCCTGACAACCTCGATGGCATCCTTTCCAGAGTAGATTTTTGCGACACGTCCAAGAACCCATGCCTGGTCGAGCGTATCCACGGTCCTGAACTCGACCTTGCCGTCAATTCCAAAATAGAATGACAGTTCGATGGAGAAATCAGTTCCGTCAATGTGAAGCTCATGCTGCGAATGGCTGACCGGCACCAGAAGCGAGGAATCAGTTCCTGGAACTGGAATTTCAGTGTTGAGCCAGTAAGCGGTCAGGACTTCTATTCCCTTATAGAACAAATCACCGAAGTTCGCGAAATAACGGGCGTCCCTTACTTCAGCCTTGCAGCCGGACTTCATAAGCTCCTCGACAAGGGCGCCTGGAGAATCAAAAGTCTTATCCCCTGTCTTGACCATATACCTCGGCTTGTCCTTTTCAGACGGATTTAAAGAAAGCCTGTTCAACACTGACGCCATACGCCTACTGTCAGAGACTGTCTCCGCCTTTGACACATCGATCTTGTCACCTGCCTGAAGGCCAAATCCCAGATCTTTCAGGAGCGAACCGGCCGCTGGCTGTTTCTCATCCTTCGGGGCCGGAAGTCCAAGTTCCTCAATTACGTTTTCTGTCAGTACTTCGCTGACTGGCTGCTTTTCAGGTTCAGGATTTTCCGCTTTGCGCTTCTTCGCCTTCTCCCCGGCAATGGCGACGGAAATGCCCATTCCTTTAACTGTAAGCCCGGGAAAACGGTCAAATGCGGCGAAATCCCTGAAGAAGATTATTTTCTTCAGAAGCTGAATCTCATCCGGCCCCATTATTCCGCCTGCGTTCGGATTGTGCCCTACCCTGGACATCAGTGCATCCATGAACTCCTGGTTCTTAGAAAGCTCAGACATCACCTTTGAAAATTTAACGAAGGAGGAGCTGCCGTCGGCGTCCTTCTCCTTTAAAGCAGCCTTCTGTTCATCAATCTCCCTGAGATGAAGAAGGACAAGTCTCTTGACTTCGGCAATCGTACATGGATTGCTTACACAGGTATGCGAGTCGTGGACAAGATATTCTGAAAGCGCGCCGTCAAGATGCGAGCTTTCATATGAAACTATGCCATCGCTGCTTCCCGGGCCTGTATCGGAATCACGTGTTCCAATGATTGAATGATATTTCACATCCTTCCAGATCGGGAGCGTTGAAGTCACCTTTATTGCAGGACTGTTTGGCGACAGGGCCTGGACCGAGGTCGGTATCACCTCCTGGTATTCGGGCGGCATCTCTCTTAGGATCTGCTGCCTGTGGAGCAAGAGGCCGGATGTGGTATTGACAAAATCAGCCGGCAGGCTGATGGTCTTTGAAAGAAGTCGCGCCCACCAGGCTATCGCAATGTCGCTCCCCCTGTGCGGCGTGGCAATGAACACCTCCCTTTTTACATATGGGAAGTGCGTGAAAAACATTTTCTCATTTATCATCGCCCTCTCTTCACTAGAAAATTCAGGACTGTCGGCCGGCACCTTGAAGATGGAGTTGTATGCGGCGTCTCCGCTGTCCTGGACAAGCCCCTTGGACAGAATCCCACCCATGCTGTGGCCGACAACCATCATGTTGTTGAAGTTCTCGTTTTCGCTCTTCGGATCAAGCCTGGCATGTATTTCCTTGAGCTTCTTCCTGAGTATATAACACGACTCGGCTATGGGCAGCCCGGTCGGATAGAAAAAAAACCAGAACTGGCATCTCTCCCTTATCTCAGGAACTCCAATAAGATCATTATACATCTCCAGGAACGTCCCAGGAGTTGAGTAGAGTCCATGCACCATCAGTACTGGAATCTTGTCCGGATCATACGGTTCAAGCATGAAAATATTGCTCTTGGCGACAAGGCTGGCAGGGTTTCTCAGCCCTGCGAAACTGAACTGCGACGGATCGTTGTCGGCCAGATATACATTGAGAGGCACGGTGAAATCCGCATCTATTCTGAAAGGATGCCCGCCAAGGTCCATCTTCCCGGTCCTCATCGCATTGTAGAACCTGAGATCCGCACTCCTGGCGGTTCCCTTGTCTTCAGGCTTACTATTGAATTCAAGTACTGCCGTCATTGGAAGGCAGAAAAGCTTTGGATAATTACTGTCCTCAGGAATGTCCCTTTTCACATGCTCCCCGAATATCGACGCTCCAAGGCCATTCAGACGATATGAATTCGTAAAACCTTCAACCTCGAAGTCGTATGACGAATAGAACTTCTTGAAAAATGCAGGGTTCATGAGATTGTCATTGTCTATCTTTACGGAAATAGTGAATTTCCTGTAACCGAGATCCAGGATAAAATCCTTGTTCCACGGAGTTTCCGATTTCTGCCACAGCATCAGGCCTCTTGAAACCGAACTGTTGTAAAGACCTGCGGCAAGCAGTAGTTTTGAAGATACGTTGTTCGGTTTTCCAAAAATTCCTTTTGAGAGGTAGTCGTAGCAGAATGAAGCACACAGGGCGTAATATGCCGCCGCCTTAAGATCATCCCTGCCCTCCATCCTGAAACCATGGCAGTAAGAAAGCTCGGATATGGGAATTACACTTGTTGAATCGCCGGTCTTGTCATAATTCCCAACAAGTTTTGTTATGACCGTTTCCGGATCCTGTATGTATTCCTGGTCGAGGAAATTCAGCCTGAGATACTGTATCGTATCGGGGCTTATTTTCTCGGATACGAGCCTGCTCTCGTTGTATTTCTGGAACGTGTATACTGAATCTATATTCCTGAACGTATACTGGCTCGCGCATCCTGAGCCAAGCAGCAATACCATTACCGCCAGGGACAATACCGAAAACAACATTAATCTGCGTAAAACATTTCTCATTTGCTCTTACTTCCCCTGATTAATTCGCTTATCTAGCGCAACAATATGCAGTTGCGAAGAATCAATAGAATATCACGGATTACTTAAAATGCATGATTTGAGATGAAATATCTGGACATATTGAATAAAATCAAAAAGGGGATATAATTACAGTCCTTTTTGACAAGGAACCCGGAGAGATGGCCGAGTGGTTGAAGGCGCACGCCTGGAAAGCGTGTAAACAGGTAACTGTTTCGGGGGTTCGAATCCCTCTCTCTCCGCCAATTCTTTACAACTCCCTCATTTGGTGTATATTACACGATTACTAACACCCAACTATGGTCAAACTATGGCACGAAAATCAAATGAAGGGCTTATACTCGTAGGAAATTGCTGGCATCTTAACATGAGAATCCCAAAAGAACTCGGTGGAGGACGTCTAAGAACCAGCCTGAGGACTTCCGATCCCAAGAGGGCAAAATATATAAGGGACACATATGTCAATCCCGTCCTTTCGCAGTCAGGAGCCATCGCGGCTCTCGAGAATATTGCTGAAACTATCAGGGACGTCCGGGAGACTTCCCTATCGAAACTCGACAACCTCAAAAGGGATATTTTCGGGGGTGGAGATATTTTTCTCAAGGACTGTGTGGAAAAATATGTTGCCTATGTGGAAAACTCCGGGCTGAAGGCAAATACCGTCAAGGCTTATGTCACGACCGTCGAACAAATTTCGGGTATCATCAAAAACAAGCATATTGACTCTCTCACGAAAGAAGACGCCGCCCTTGTCAGGGATGCTCTGATAAAGGACCTGAGCACAAAAAGATTGAGCTTTATTTTCCAGACGTTCAGGCAATTCCTTCGCTGGTGCGAGAAAGAAGGATTGGCGATAAAAGGGTTGAATGATCGCTTCCATATCAATCTTCCCCAGGTACGTTCCGAACACACTCCTATGATTCCCGAGGACAAAGCAAATGATGCTATGCTATGCAAGCCCAAATGGACTATTGTCCCGAGGATCGCAAGATATTCAGGAATGAGACTTCAGGAAGTATTATCTCTTTCGAAAAGTAAAATCGTTACTGAGCATGGGGTCAAGTGCTTCTATTTAGGTTCAGAAATTACCAAGACGCACTCAGAAAGATACGTGCCGATAGCTGACAAGCTTCTTCCGTATATCGGAAAACTTGATGAAATCAGCGGCGAACCTAGAGATTTCAAAAACTACAATCGCAGGATTAAAAAGCTCAAAGGCTGCGAGAAGTGCAAGTTCCATTCCTGGCGTGTCTTTGCAAACACCACGATGCAGAAGGCCGGAATTGACCGTGCTGTAAGAATGAAGATTCTCGGACACAAAGCCGACAAGGATGACATCCACAGCGGATACACGTCCGTTGACATCCAGCAGATGAAAAAGGCAATTGATAAAATTCCCTGACGGTATATCTTTACGAGCCTGCCAAACACCCCTCTAAAAGGCCCCGCAAGGGCTAAAAGCGACTGCACAGAATAGATATGTATTACGCTATAAATGACTTATAATTACTTATGGCGGAATCGGTATTCTGCCATGGATAGTTGCATGGAATAACGAAAAACGAGGGGTGAAAATGCTTGAAATCATCAAATCAATATTCCTGCCTTTTGAGGAAGTACCCGAAAATCAGATTGCCGAAGGATTCAGGCTGAGGAATAATCTGCAGTCTGAAATGAAAGTTTCACGACATCCAGATGTCCCAGATGAAGTTCTTGCAGATTTCGCAAAAGAGCATCTGTCGTTTGAAACTCTCCCGTATGCTTCTGGGAATGTTCCTCCGATTAATCAGTTCTTCACATTCCTTGAAGCTTCCGGAAGATCGAGGAATACAGTTTTCACGTATAGGTATGCATATCAGTTTTGGTCCAAATGGGCGAGCCACAGGAAAACATCCGTCTACAGCCTGAGATTCAGAGATATTGAATCTGCTCTTGCCGGTAAGGACTCAAACACATCCCGCAAACTGCTCTCGATGCTCAAGTCATATTCTAAATGGCTGATGAAATCGAACAAGGCAAGACTGTTCCTTGAACTGCAGAAAGTGACTGCGCCTAAAATAAAGCAGAGAATTGCCAAGCATAAATCAGCTGCGATGTTCGCAAAAATTGGCGCTTCTGCCAAGGAGCTTTGCCGGGATGGTGATCGCAAGGGAATATGGATCGGACTGATGCTTTTCTGCGGACTTCGCATATCTGAAATACAGACTGCTGAGTCCGGGGATAACTTCGTCCAGGTAATCGGAAAAGGGAACAAGGAAAGGCGCATCCCCGCTCCTGAATGGTTGCTTGACGCTATGAGAAAATGCCCGAAACGGGATGAAGGTGGATGGCAGAAGCATCGGAACATCATTGATTTCGAACTCCGCAAAAAGTGCGGACTCTCAAAACTTCACAGTCTGAGGCACACTTATGCAACAATGCTTCTGCACAAAGGACTGCTGATTGACGAGATCCAGAAACTGCTCGGTCATAATGAAATCAACACGACCCAAATCTATGCAAAAACGAAAATGCCTGAAGGGGTGATTCTTAAACTCGAATCCCTGCTCGCTAATCAGAAACCTGAAGAAAAATAAACCTGACAATAACCTCCCTCGCTCGCTTCGCTCTCTCGGTCGGGCTTGCCCTCTGCCCTAGGGGCTCCGGGTAAAGACACCGCGCAACCCGTCCTGATTCTGCAACATCTTCCTGTCCGCGTACCGCAGTTCATTCATTTGCTTGTCATTCGCCTGCGTCTCATACGCGCTCATTCATTGCTGCTACCTTATTCGTCTCGGTCAGCATGGCTTCGCTGACGCTCAGCCTATGCGCCCGTTACGCTACCCTTGGTCGCAAGCTCCCAACGGGAACCGAGTGAACAGGTGGCAGGCTTTTTTGCGAGGGATCTTGCGAAGTTCGCAACTTTGAAAAAGAAAGATATTTCGGTTTGCTTTTTTGTCTGCATTAATAACCTCCCTCCCTCGCTTCGCTCGCTCGGTCGGGTGTGCCCTCCGCCCTAAGGGCTCCGGGAAAGACGCAGCGCCCTCATCAGCGTCATTGTCATCATCGTGACCATGGTCGTCTTCATCGTCTTCTTCTTCGTTGTTGTTGTCGTTGTTGTCGGCGACTGCTGCTGCTGCTCTTCCTCCTTCGCTCTCTCCGTTCGCTTAGTCGGGCTTGCCCTCCGCCCTAGGGGCTCCGGGGAAAGACACCGCACAACCCGTCCTGATTCTGCACCATCTTCCTGTCCGCGCACCGCACTTCATTCATTCGCTTGTCATTCGCCTGCGTCTCATACGCACTCATTCATTACTGCTGCCTTATCCGTTCTCTTGACGCTACGCCGGGCTTGGCCACTGACGCGGCCCACGCACCGGCTCCGCTCCGAACGCTGTGCCTTGACAGGCACAGCTGGAGGACCGCCTCCGGCTGTTGCTTATGATTGCTTCGAACATCTGATGAACGAAAATATTTTGCGATATTCGCAAATCTATTATGCCTATTGCTATCCCTTGCTGAATTGACATAAGATTCATTATCATCACTGCTTCTTGATTCTCCTAAGCTTTCCTATCTATCATTCCAATATTTCCACGTCACAGGAATATTCCTATGGCGATCCCTTCGGGTCGGGTCTTCGTGCTCCGCACAGAGCTTCCTCCATCTTCATGAAGAAATTGAAGTTTTTTATTGATTCTATGTTTTCTGTTCACGTCTATGC
>JBAQUG010000543.1:0-14050 GCA_049297395.1 Victivallales bacterium
CGGGACAGGCAACACACATCAACTTCTCGTATCCCAATATGCGTATAGTAGACAGGTTTTAACCCGCCAGCTAAACCGTCGGGTTGAAACCCGACATGCTTATGATGGGAAATACATTTCCTGCTTCCTGAGCTTCTGGATTTCCTTGTACAGCTCGCGTCCGACCCAGGCGTCGGTGGCGGCATATTGTATCTGCCCCTGCGTAAAATCATCCCTGGACCAGTTGGTTGTCTTGGCGGATTTTGTGATGCGGAATCCAAGCAGGACGGCTGCAAGCCCGCGCAGGCCGTGGTTCTGTATTCCAATATCCTTGGCGACATTTCCGATGTCTACAAAACCTGCAGGTTCGAATTCAGCCACGCTCCTGAGTTCTTTGATGTCATGGCCCAGTGAGACTCCCGCCTTGATGATATTGGGATTTGCAAGGATGTCGAGCAGGGGGCGTGGCAGACCTGTGAATTTAAGCTGGAAGATGAATACTTCATTGGCGCCTGCGAGCTGCAGGAGCGCCGGCGGGTAGCTTTCACCTACCCGGTAGGACGGTCTTGTTTCCGTGTCAAAACCAAGAAGGCTTTCCTTTTCGAGAATCCTGACGGCATCATGCAATTCATCTTCGGAGCGGATCAGGCTGATTTTTCCTTCATATCTTCCGATTGGACGCTCGTTTATCTCGTCCTTTTCCATCCTTTTCCATCCTGAATTGACCTGAGGTTCCAATTCTGGGGCTTCGCTGTTGTTTGCCATTGTTTTGTCCATGATTTATCGTGATTGCCTTTCAATCAATATGAAGCCCTGATTTTATTTAGTTGCCGGGCATATAGAAGGACGAGGTTACGACGTTTATCTTCCTGCCTGAGATGGCATCGACAGTAACCTCAAACTGTTTCCTCCCGCCAACGTCGGGGAGCACCACAACATTATTGCCCGCGATGTTCGAAAGAAGAATCAGCTCTTCGGCGGCGCTCAGTGAAACATTCTTGTTTGTGTCAACAGGGAAGGATGCAATCGCAACCACTCCGACTGCTCCTCCAGAAATCTCAGCCCACGTCGTGTCGTCGATGATGAGCATGGTATGGAGCGTGTCGAGAACAGCCGCATCGCCCACGTGGACGACGAACGGTACGGAAGACAATCCTGAAAGCGGAGTTAATCCGGAAGTCCCAGCTTCAGTAGCCGTGTCATCCCCTGCGCCTGCGCCTTCAACTCCATAAAGGAACATGTAAAGCCCTGCATCAAGCTTCCAGAGAAGAGCCGTGTCAGTCTGGACCACCCCAAGCGTCTTGTCAATCCACATTGTCTGGTAGTCGGGAGCTACAGCAATGTCATCCCAGCCGTTGCTTGTGTTCAGGAAATTCTGCATTCCAAATGTGTCGTCGGCATTTAGGTCGACCGGGGTCGCCTTCATGTAGGCCGAGAAGTCGAATTGCGAATCATAGAGACTTGTATTTTTCGTAAATACCGTGTGGCTTGCCGTCCCCTTCGCAGAATCAGGCATCTTCGTGAAGAAGAAGTCAAAGGTGTGTTCGCCCTCAGTGCCGATGAGCTCGGAGTATGAGAATGCACCTTTCGCGTCAGTCTTCACCGTGAGATATGAGCTGATCCCGGTTATCGGACTTCTGGCCATGAGGGTCAGGCCGGCTATCCCGGTACCGGACGCATCAACAACCTTGCCTTTAAAGGTTGCTGTGAATGGAGCTGTCATGTCATTGACAGGAACCGTAGTGAGATAAATGTCAGCGGCATTATAGCAGGCGACTGTGAAATCCCTTGCCGTATAACCTGCCGTTCCAGCCCCGTAAAGCAGGAAATACCATGTGCCTCCGGCGGGATTTGAGACAGTCAGCACTTCATTTGTCGTGTTCTCGACGCCTTTTGCGTTATACGAGGCTGTTGTTGGATAACAGCCCAGTTTCGCGTAGACATCGCAGTCATCGGCAGCCGTTGTCGCCCCGGAAACAGTTGCTACCAGGCGTGTCGTGTTTGACGGAACCACAATGGAGTAGTATCTGGCTGAACCCCTGGCTCCATCAAGAACAGATATCTTCTGTCCTGTCGGATAATCTGCCGGGTCACCGAAATTCACAAGTTCAAGCGCCGCCGCCATGCCTGTCATTGATCTGCTATGAGGACTTTCCGTTCCAGCCACGGCAGTTACAGTGTAGGTATATTGCGTGCCGGGCGTTACATTGTCATCTATATGGCTCAAGCTTGAAACTTCTATTGGACCAGGGCCTGGAACAGTGAAA
The DNA here is from genome assembly GCA_049297395.1 of Victivallales bacterium. Classification (GTDB taxonomy): domain Bacteria; phylum Verrucomicrobiota; class Lentisphaeria; order Victivallales; family GWF2-50-93; genus GWF2-50-93. The sequence continues at coordinate 2,247 of JBAQUG010000543.1, forward strand.
TCAGGATTCCTGTAGATCTTGTATGTTCCGGCCTTTGAGACTGCTCCCCATTTGATAAGCACATAGTCATACAGGTTAGTGCTTGCGCTCTTGAGGAGAGGAGCAGCCAATGTTGCATCGCCTCCTGCATATCCGGAAACTACTGGGCTGAAGGCGCTGACGTAGCTGACGCCTCCATTGGCGTATTTCGCCAGGATCTTGTACTTATACGAATCAGTATTTCCGGGAGTGTCCTCATACGGGGATGCGACATCGGCTTCAAGAAGCGAACCATCCCTGTAGATGTCATATGCCGTAGCTCCGGATACTGCCGACCAGGCCACACGGACTTTCTCGAAGACAGATCCCCTTGTGGCTGTGACCGTGGCAGGCCCCTTGCCTGAGAGGATGCCTCCATCGTGCTTGCTGCTGAGTGTCTGAAGCCCGTTCACATCGTTCAAGCCTTTTACCCAGTAGTAATATACCTTGTTTACGGCGGGTACTTCGAAGTCGTCCAATGTATATGAGCTGAGATTGCTGGCATCGAGCGTGCCGACGGATACCGCCTCAAGCCAGTCAAATACGCTGTTCTCGCTCCTGAGGATTTCGTAGCTCGTGACGTTCGCCATCTTCGTCCAGGTCACACGGATCTTGTTGAAGTATGTCCCGTCGGAGGCCGTGACTGTCCCTGGCTGTGTCGGAACCGCCATCACATTGCCTGTTACCGCTGCCGTCTCCTTGCTGGAACCGGTGGGATTGACGGCCTTCACCCAGTAGTAATAGATGTTGGGTGTTGTGCCACCGCCGAATTCGGCTTTCGTATCGTCGTGCCCGATAACGGCTACAGTCGCTATCTTGTCCGCATCATCGAATACAGGTTTGACTGTTCCATTGTAAAGCGCCCTGTAGACTTCATAGCTTGTCGCGCAGGAGCTCGCCGTCCATGTCAGGGCCACCCGGTCTGCGAATATGCCCTTGCTCGCCGCAAGCTTGGTCGGAGTCACAGGTGCAAGAGTCGTGAATCTCGCCAGGAGAGTGACCCCGGAATAGGCTGCATTCCCGAATACGGTGATGTAGTAGGTTTCCGGCACTGGGTTCTCGTACTGTATGTTTTCAGAGGTTCCGCTTCTCGTGGAATATCTCCTGCTTCCGGCCGCTCCGATACTGACATTGATGTCACAGTCTCCTGTCCCGCCATAGGTCATGATCTCCAGCATTGCCTGTTTGTCGTCTGGAACTACTATTGTGTATTTCCTGACACTGCCGCTGGCTCCGGAAATACCGGTTACGGCTATTCCATTCTTGAGGGACACTGTGGTTGCCGGTATGGAGGCAACCGTTACGATGTAGTCCTGAGTTGAAGAATCCTCTGCGGTGACGGTATATTTTTGCGGCTTTAAGAAGTTATTGGCAGCACCGGAAAGGGGGCTGATCGTCGCACTGGGGCTGACGCTGATTGTCGGAACAAGATTTGTCACGTTGGTACCGAAAGGAAGGGTAACCGCGACAGTATGGGCTCCTTCGTTGACGCTTCCAGCTCCAAGGATCTTGAAGGATGTTATCGCCTTATCTGAAGAAACGGGTAATGCCAGGACTGTCAGCGCAAATGCTTTTGTGTCGCTTACAACGCCTTTGGTAATGGTAGCCGTGAGAGTGACAGTTGCGTCTCCGGATGTGAACGAGGGCCTGTGTATGGTCTGTCCGTCATTTGATACGACGTCGGTCTTGTTGGAAGCCCAGGTGATAGCTGAGCCGTTTGCCCCAACAGAGGGGAGGGGGGTGGTCAAGGATACTGTAATGTCTGCAAGATCCGGGTTCCCTCCTCTGATCGAATCATCGGTCAGCGCGGCCTTGTCGGCCGCGACGGCCGCTATGTCGGGATTAGGGGCGAATCTTACACCTGCCGTATAATTCCGGGTTGAAGAATCCTTTGCAGTGACGGTATATGTTACAGGATTTGTGAAGTTCTTGGCCGTACCGCTGCTGGGAGTAACTGATACTCCTGCAATTGTGATTGCTGGCACAAGGGCTGTGACATTAGTCCCGTAGGGCATTGTTACAGCGATTGTATGGTCGAGTTGGTCGATCAACGTCGAGCCTACCTGGGCCGGGATAGTAAAGTCATTGATGATCTTGGTTGTGCTGGAGAAAGTAGTGTTAAGCAGGATAGATACATTGTTGCTGCCGAAATTCGTGACGGCAAGATCTAGATAGCCGTCCTTGTTGAAATCGGCTGCGGTTGCAGAGGTCGGAGAACTTCCTACGGGGAAGTCTATCTTCGCTCCCAATGTCCCATCCCCTGCGCCTAGCAGTATTGAGACAGTGTTGTCGTTGTAATTGGCCACGGCAATGTCGAGGTTGCCGTCAGCGTTGAAGTCGCCGGCGGTTACTGAACGCGGATTATTTCCTGTTGGGAAGTCCGTCTTCGGAAGATCCTCGAACCATAAGCCATCCCCCAGCACAATGGAGACATTGTTGTCAGTTGAATTAGCCACGGCAATGTCGAGATAGCCGTCACCGTTGAAGTCGCCAGCAGCAACAGAAGACGGACCAGCGCCTGCGGACTGGGCATCAACCCCGCTCAAAGCTCCGTCTCCATTTCCGATCATGATCGAGACAGTGTTGTCATTGAAATTTGTCACAGCCAGATCAGGATTGCCATCATTGTCGAAATCGCCCTTGGCCATCGAATTTGGACCGCTTCCTATGAAGGAGTCTGTCCTTGCCGTAAAATTATCTCTGCCCAATATGATTGAGACACATCCTCCGGTATAATCTGCAATAACGAGATCGGCGTTGGGGGATCCGGTGAAGCTGCCTGAAATTACTGATATAGGGCCAGTTCCTGTATCGTGGTCCGCATTCGCTCCAAATGTCCCATCTCCCACACCCATCCGTACTGAAATATTGTTGTTGGAATAATTTGCAGCGGCGAGGTCGAGATTGCCGTCCGCATCGAAGTCGCCTGCGGCTACGGAATATGCCTGGTCTGCCGTGGGATAATCCGTGTTTGCGCCAAATGTTCCTGTTCCAGTCCCCCGCAGTACCGAGACGCTGGCGCCAGTCATGTTCGCCACGGCGAGGTCTAGAGCGCCGTTATTGCCGAAATCGCCTGCAATCACACAGTTAGGCCCGGTTCCGGTTGGATAGTCAGCCTTGGCAAATGTGAGCGCCGAGGAGCCCCAGGAGCCGAGGGTAACCGTCATTGTCGTGTATGCTGATGAGCCGCCACCAGGGAGGGGATCCCACTTTGATGGGACCTGCGGGCCGACGGGAGGATTCTCGTCGTATGCGAAGCCATAGGCCATTCCCATGGTCGTACCGCGCGCTGACTTGACGGCATTGTCGGCCCGGGTGAAAATGGGCTTGCCTGGGTCGCCCAGAGTGGCGGTATGCATGAAGAGGGAGAAAAGGTTCTGCGGAGTTCCGGCTGGATACCAGTTTGTCTCAGTCTTCCAGTATGCGGTATTATGCCCGTTATTTGCAGCACCTAGGTTCAAGGCCTGGGAGATGTCCCTTTGCAGGCCCTTCAAGACAGTCTGTCGATCCGCGTCGGCCTCCGTGCTGCCGTCGGCAAGGAGGCCGGTACAGCCGAAGACCATGGCGCCGCTGGTTATGGCCATGCCGGCGTTGGGCGCCTTGCAGAACTGATACTGACTGTCGGGGGCCGGATTACCTAAATCTGCGCTCAGGGTGACCGATGCAATCTTGCCAGTATCGAGGGTGATGCCGGTGATGCGAGTTGGGGAGCCTATGCCATTCCCAAAGACGAAAAGGCCTGTTTGCAGCGTAGTGGAAGGCAGCTTGGGATTGAAAGTCAGAGTTGTCCCGGTGATGGTTCCGGTGATAGGGGTGTCTTTCCCAGTTCCCGAATCCAAGAAGGTCGGCACGCTGAAGCCAAGCGGATTGAATACTGTGAATTTATTGGCGGGGGTTTTCACCCCTGTAAACTCGATGGCCTTGTGTGAAATAATGGCGCCGGGGTATGTCCTTGTGACAGTCGCGCCTTTATAGGTGTCAGACGGGATTGACGCGGTGGCGTCCCCGTTCAAGGTCAGCAGGGCTCCATTGCTGAAAAGGGTATTCAATTCGCCGTCAAACGCCCTGTTCAATGGGCTCTCAAGGTTGATTAAGTTGTTGCTGCCGTCAATTGCGGTAAGGAAATAGAAAGGATTGAGCAGTATGTCGCCGCCGACGTCCGTATATTTCATCGCGGTATAATTATTCCCACCTTCTGCGGCGAGAGCTGCCATGAATGGAGTGTAGGCATCAAGGATGGCTTCACGTCCGAGATCCGTGTTGTCCAGCGGCTGGCCAATCGTGTCATAATGATGGGCACTGCCTGTACCGCCGATGCCGATGGAAATGGGGAATGCGAAGCCGTCGACCGTCGACACGTCGGCGACCCAGCCATAGGACGATCTGACATATGTGAATTCCGCATACATGAAGGGCGGGGTTGGGTATTTATTGGTATTGTCGGGTGTGAACGTTGAATTTGGCGGATTGGTTGGCTGGGTGACAGCGAACCCAGTATTGTAATAGAAGCCGGGGGCAGTTGTGAAGGTTGTGTTCTTTGCGACGAAAAGATATATCCTGGCCCCGTCGACCGCCGCCGGATCCCCCGGTACAAACGAGTCGGGGAAAACCATTTCAATCTTCTGAACCTCCCCAGGAGCCGTCCCGACTTTGAAGGAGGGGATGACGCCAGTACCAGTGCCGGAGACGGTTTGGAATGACAATATGCCGTCCGAGAGTGGTGCCAGCGCCTTTTTCGAGGTGCTTGAGTAACCAAGGACATATACCGTATAGTCGCCTGAGGGAAGGCCCGTCTGATTGAGCAGTGGTATGGTCAATGTGGTGTCGGCGTTGGCCTGGCCCGGCAAAAGCGCGGCCGCGAGGACCATTAGGAATACGGCCAGCAGTTGAAGTCTCCTCGAAGTCATAATCCACCCCTTTTTAATTATGTTATAATTTGTATGTCTTCTAATTCCATCCCCACGTTTTCACATGTTGAATACAGTGAAGAACACTATCATGCATATGGCAAAGGCATGGACTAGTTTTCTCTTCAGGAAAGAAGCGGCTCCATATCTTGACAGCGGCAGGATTATCCGGTAAAATTTCATGGGGACATTCTACATAGGAAGTGATATTAAATCAAGAGAAAGGATCATTATTTTCTGCTTTTCATGCCTGAGGCTTTTTTACCAGCCGGAATGCGATGGAATAGGGCCTTGTCTTGCTGTTGTTCAGCAGCTTCGCGGTTCCTGCGTGATGGTAGCGGTCCTTGGTGATCCGCGGTTCTTCCATGTCGTCCACTGTGAATCCGGCCTGTTTGAACGCCTTCCAGTAGTCCGAAAGCGAGCGGTGGAACCATATGAAATCGGATTTGAAATGCCCCCATGGCGGATCGACGCGCTTGCATCTGTCGAAGTAGGGGAAGTCCCAGTTATAGCCTATGGTGTCCCTGTCCTCGGAAACAGTGGCGCGTCCCTGCGGAAAGCACGGATGCGAGAAAATCACAACGGCTGCCCCTCCCGGCTTTAGGACGCGGTTGAAAGCCTTCATCGTCGCTTCAAGATCAGGCGTGTCCATCAGCACGTAGTTGGCTATTATGAGGTCGAAGAAATTGTCTTCCAGTTTTGTGAGAGTCGAGCACGAATCCACATGGCATGTTATTCCGGGACTTTTCTTCTTCGCGATTTCTATCATCTTATAGGAGATGTCGATTCCAGTGACGATTGCACCCTTCCGGTGCAGCTTCCGGGAAAGATATCCTGTGCCGCAGCCGGCATCCAGAACTTTCAGGCCTTTTATGATTCCGGCAAAACGCCACAGGACAGGATCGGAATTCAACTGGCGGTTGTTGTCGCCTTCCTCACCCACCTGGATGTCCCAGTCGCTGGCGACTCGGTTCCAGAAATCGATCACATCGTCGTTTCTGTCTGTATGCATCCTGTAAGCTATCCTTTAATCAATTGCTTTCAATCAATGTAGCACAGGCATCTTGCCTGTGTCTTCTCTTTTTTCCCTTCTTAGGATCCGTTCAAGAAAATCAGAAGCCGGCAGGTTCTGAGGCCTGCCGGCTTCTGGTGTGCTTCAATCCTGGCTACTTGCCTGCCGGAGCATTGAGGTCGATGTCATCGGCCTTCTTGGGAGCTTCAGGCTTCTTGCCGCCTTCATGGGCGCCTGCGGGACGCTGTGGACGGAACTCGTCAATCGTGAGCTTGCCGTCTCCGTTCCTGTCGAGTTTCTTCAGGGCTGCGGACGCATTTGCAATTTCATCCGCATCGATTACGCCGTCGCCGTTTGCGTCAAGGGCGGCCATGATTGGGGGCACAGGCCGTTTGCCATCGACGCCGGCTCCGCCGCCGTGCCTGGGTTTTTCATCCTGGCCCATGGTGACGAACGCCGACATTGCCATTCCGAATACAAACAGTGCAAAAGACTTTTTCATTTTATATCCTTTACGTTAGACATTTTTAATCTTTTGAAATGAACATCGATTGAATCTATTTATCCCATTAGTCGTAATACATTCTGGAATATATGACCGGCTGAGGCAAAGAAAAAGCAAAAAAAGTTGCGATACGGGCTTGCATGACCCATTAGTGATGCTATAATAGCAACATGTTGCCATCACAACCAAATGAAAGCCTGATCGACGGACTGACCTGCCTGCAGGCCCTGACCGTCTGCAAGGAGCCGGTAGGCGTCCGGGAACTTGCAAGAAGGCTGGATCTGGAACCGACACGCGTACACCGCCTGCTGAAAACCCTCGCGCACCTCGGAATAGCCAGCCAGACCCCTTCAAGGAAATATACCACCGGACCTGGGATGCATGTCCTGGCGGCGCAAAGCATATTCGCCTCAGGTCTGATCCGTAAGTCATTGCCCTATCTGGCATCGCTGCAGAAGCATGGCTTCCTTGTAGCCCATGGTGTCCTATGGAAGGACAAGGTAAGCTATTTCTACCATGCGGAACCTGGGATGCCGCTCGAACAGGCGCTCGGTCGTCTCGGGCTGTATGATGCCACCTGTTCAAGCATAGGAATGATCCTCATGGCGGAAAACAGCGACAAGGAGATAGGTCGGATCTACAAATCCAAGGATATTCCCGGCTATCCGGAAGGTATTTCAGAGCTCCTTGTGAAAATCCGCGAGATCCGCAAATGCGGGTACGCGAAGATCGTAACTGGAAATGGCATGACAAGCCTGGCGGTAACCGTTGGCAATCCACCTCATTCGGCCCTGGCCCTTTCCGGGAAGATGGAACCCCGTGATGTCCAGAAATATTTCAAGATATTAAAAGATACTGCAATCAAGATATAAGGAGATAGCATGATTAAGGGAATTGTCTTTGTCCAATCGGGAGCTTTCAACGACTACGGGGGCTGGGCTCTTGACCAGCAGTTCATGGATCAGATGGGTTCATCCTATCTTATTGCGCATGGGCTTGGAAAAGCCGTGAAGGACGCAACGACAACCGTTGCCTTTCCTGAAACCGGCAAATACAAGGTCTGGGTGAGGACCAGGGACTGGGCTGCACCATGGAAAGCTCCTGGAGCGCCTGGGAAATTCCAGCTTGTCGTCGACGGAAAAACGGTGGAAACTGTTTTCGGGACAGAGGGCGCGAACTGGCACTGGCAGGAAGGCGGGACAGTTGAAATTAAAAATAGGAATGCGAAGCTCGCACTCCATGATCTCACTGGATTTGATGGACGCTGCGACGCGATCGTTTTTTCATCAGATGCGAAATTCGCACCTCCGGAAGAGCCGGATGCGCTTGCCGTGTTCAGGAAGAGTGCCCGGGGGCTGCCTGGGAAGCCTGATGATGCCGGAACATACGACCTGGTTGTCGTCGGCGGAGGAATTGCCGGCGAATGCGCGGCTTTGTCCGGGGCGCGTTCAGGGTTGAAGGTTGCTTTCATTCATGACCGTCCTGTGCTCGGAGGAAACAACAGTTCGGAAGTGCGTGTCCATCTCGGTGGAGACACAAACCTTCCGCCGTACACGGAGCTTGGCAATATCGTAAAGGAGATCGGGCCGGTGAAACAGGGCAATGCGCAGCCGCCTGAGACGTACGAGGATCAGAAGAAATTGAAGGCCGTTGAAAAGGAGGGGAATATAAAGCTGTTCCTCAATGTGCATGCAGCAGGAGTTGAAAAGAACGGGAATAAGATTTCAGCGGTGATCGGAAAGGATATCCGGACAGGATGCGAACTGAAGTTCAAAGCACCTCTTTTCGTTGATTGTACCGGCGACGGATCCGTGGGATTCCTCGCCGGCGCGGAGTTCAGGATGGGGCGCGAGGGCAGGGGCGAGACGGGGGAGACGATAGCGCCAGAGAAGGGAGACAGGATGACAATGGGATCGTCCGTCCAGTGGTATTCTGAAAAACGCGACAGGACTGTTGATTTCCCGGAATGTCCGTGGGCCGTCCAGTTCAACGAGGATACCGCGCAGAAGGTCGATAAGGGCGAATGGGACTGGGAGACAGGCATGAACCGCGACCAGATCGGCGAATTTGAATTTGTGCGGGACTACGGCCTGCGCGTAGTCTATGGCAACTGGGCCTACCTCAAGAACAAGTTTTCAGACCGTGCGAAGTTCGCAGATAACGAGCTTTCATGGGTTGCGTATGTCGCGGGGAAAAGGGAGTCGAGGCGTCTTATGGGCGACGTGGTCCTCTGCCAGCAGGACATCGAAGGCGCAAGGCAGTTCCCTGATGCCTGCGTGGTGACGACGTGGACGATCGACCTGCATTATCCCGAGGAGAAGAATGCCAGGGATTTTCCAGGACAGGAGTTCCGTTCGATAGCGGTACATGTCCCGATAAAGCCGTATCCAATCCCGTACAGGACTCTTTATTCGAAGAACGTGGAGAACCTTTTCATGGCGGGAAGGAATATCAGCGTAACGCATGTCGCGCTGGGGACTGTACGTGTCATGCGCACGACCGGAATGATGGGCGAAGTCATCGGAATGGCCGCATCGCTTTGCATGAAGAACAAGACGAGTCCGAGAGGAATATATGAGAAGCATCTCGGTGAACTCATCGGTATGATGAATTAATTTTTCCTGTGGAAAAATTAACAAATGAAAGGTTTGAAAATCCATGAATGCCCGCGAAAGACTTTTTGCCTCGCTTGAAGGAAGAGAGACCGACAGGACTCCGATATGGCTCCTTTTCCCATATCACGCGACAGGCTATTACGCTGATGTGAGGAACACTCCCAGCTACAGGAACATTGTGTCATTGGCTGAGAAGCACGCGATTACTCTGGACCGGCGGGGTTTGGGTGCAAGCCTCTTTGCTCCAGAAGTCAAAAGCGGGAGCAAGTCCTTCACGGAGGATGGTGTGAAGATATCCAGGACAGTTCTTGAGTACAGGGGGCGTCAACTCATTTCCGAGACGAGATGCGGGAAGGATAAGACGACGGTAAGCAAGCTGATCAAGGATGAGGATGAGCTTGCCTTCTACTGTTCGCTTCCTGTCAACACTGACCGCAGGCGGATAGTGGATGAGCTTGAGGGGAGGATACGGAAATATCTGGCTGAAAAGGCGGAATTCCCGGAGGAGCTGGGGAGCATGATGCTCGATCTCGGGGAGCCGATATCGAACCTCTACCATTCTTCGGAACTTGAAGAATACGCGATCTGGTCGCTGACATGTCCGGACATGGTGAAGGAATTCCTGGACAGGGTCATGGAACATTACCGCATTGTATATTCGATCTGCCTCGAGATGAAGCTTGCCGACGTCTATTTTCTTGTCGGCAGCGAGCTTGCGAGTCCGCCGCTCCTGAGCCGTTCGACCTTCCAGAGCTGGATTGTGCCCTACGGCAAGGAACTGATTTCCATGATCCGTCAAGGCGGGGCAAAATCCATACAGCATTACCACGGGCAGATCAAGGAGATATTGCCGGACTTCCTGGAGATGGCGCCGGACGGCCTACATACTATTGAAGCTCCTCCGGTGGGCAACTGCACATTCGCAGAGGCGTTCGCCGCAACGAAGAGCAAGATCGCCCTGATAGGCAACATCCAGTACGACTGTTTCCGATCCTATTCCGAGAAGGAAATGGAGCAGGCGGTGCTGGACGTGCTGAGGGAATGCCGCGGGAAGAGGCTGATTATTTCGCCTAGCGCCGGCCCGTACGAGGACGCGATATCGCCGCAGATGCAGAAGAACTACGAGGTCTTCGTCAGGACGGCCTGGGAGAATTCCTGAAGCAGCAAAATTTTCCATCTTGAAAAAATTATTAGCGCATGGTTGTAAAAACGGCCATGAAAATACCGGCATGGGCTTGCAAATCCGGGCTCCGGACATTCTTTTGACAGGATGAACAAGTGGAACACAAAAGAAATCTGCGGGCTTCTCGCCGAGTGCGGCGAGATTGCGCTCGGGCACTACGAGAAACGCGCCTGGAAATTCAAGAGCGATCGTTCGCTGGTTACTGCCGCAGACTCTGAAATCGAAGATCTTCTCAAAGATGAGTTCGACAGGCCGGAAGAATCAGCATATCTGATCGGCGAAGAGACGGTGGAATCCAAGAGCGAGGCATATATTGCCTCGGCTATGGAGGGAACTTCATGGATTGTCGATCCGATCGATGGTACTGCGCCATATGCCCACCATGTCCCGACCTGGGGCGTGTCCATAGGCTTCATGAAGTGCGGAACCCTGTTGGAAGGGGCTGTCTTCCTTCCTGCGCTCGGGGAACTTTTCATTACTGATGGAGATGACATCCTATATTGCCGGACTAAAGGGACTCCATTCAAAATAAAATTCTTACATCTGGAAAAATTTTGTCCCCAAAAACTGGCGTTGAACGACGGCGGGCTCATCAGCGTGAGCCAGGATATCGCGAAGAAAGGGCACCTCAATCTGCCGAATCCTGTACAGGCGGTATGCTGCACCGTCTTCTCAGGAGCTTATCTTGCGATGGGGAGGTATCTTGCCTATATCGGCTGTGTAAAACTCTGGGACATAGGAGGAGTCCTTCCAATATTGTTCAAATCGGGTTTCAAGGGCAGGCTTATCAGCGGGGAGGAGCTTTCCCTGAAGGTTGATCAGAAGATATATCATCTTTCAAAGGACCATCCTGAACGCTGGCGCATGAGGAACCAGATGATTCTCGCGCCAGACAGGAAAACAATAAACTACATCTGCGGGAAATTGAAGGATCCAGGCAGATGATGTGAATTTCCTTTGAATTAATCGGGATGTGGAATATTTTACCCATCTTATCTTTTCGCGCTGATAATGGAAATGAAATAATATTAATATAAAGAAAGGGCGGGGTAACAATGAAGAACGTATTGATTCCAACCAAGCTTGAAAGCGTTGCGAAGGAAATCCTCGTGGCCAGGGGCTACAAGGTCACACAGGATCCAAAACCTCTCGAGGAACTTGTCAAGATTTATCCCGAAACCGAAGTCCTCATCGTACGCAGCGAGAAGGTCACGCCCCAGATAATCGACGCCCTTCCAGGACTCAGGCTTGTCGTAAGGGCCGGTGCGGGATACGACACGATCGACATCAAGTACGCACGCCGTAAGAATGTCGATGTGATGAACACCCCCGGAGCGAACGCCAATGCCGTCGCCGAGGAGGTTGTGGCAATGATGCTTGCCGCCGCCAGGCATGTCGTCCAGGGCGACGTCACCACACGCGAAGGCAAATGGGAGAAGAACAAGTTCATGGGCACCGAGCTCACCGGCAAGACTGTCGGTATTCTCGGCATGGGAAACATCGGAAGGCTCGTCGCCAGGAGGCTCGAAGGTTTCGAGATGAAATTCCTTGTCTATGATCCGGT
>JBAQUG010000544.1:0-3479 GCA_049297395.1 Victivallales bacterium
CGATTGTGGACATCGCCTCCACCAGACGGGCGGGCTTGGGGATTATGAAGACGGCATTCTTCATGTGATGGGTAAAGGGTGACTCGTCACCGTTGAGCGCTTTAAGGAACGGGAATACTTTCATCTGGACATGGGTGAGCATCTCTTCAGCCGACATCCGTTTGAAATGGCTCCAGCGAAGTGTCTGTTTGTCCACTTTCTGTTCTGTGCCGGGAATCGTGAACTTCCCGTCAAACTTGGAGGTGTATTTCACTCCTGTAAATTCAGCATCGGATATGCGTTTCAAGTCGAGATCGTCCAGACGCTTCATAAAGAGCAGATATGTGATTTGTTCAATGGCAGTGATGGGATTGGAAATGCCGCCGCTCCAGAACTTATCCCAGAGCTGGTCGATTTTACTCTTGATTGCCGAATTATTTTGCAACATATTATGAGGCCAGCCTTTTTGTTAATTCCAAGATATCGTTGATTTCAAATGGTGTGAACAGGCCTCTAATCCCCTTAGGATGCAATACTGTGAAAGGCGATTCGATCAGATCCTGCTTCTGCACGGTTTCTTTTTCCAGCATGACATTTTTGAGCAGATTTAAAAATTCCAGCTGCCGGGAGCTGAGTGTTGTATGACCGTGGATAAACTGTTCAAACGCCTTGGCAACCGCCTCAGGAAAACTTTCCAGTCTTTCGAGTCCTAGAATATGCCTGATGAACTGGATGAACTTCGCCCTGCGGTTCTTATAAACATTTTTAAGCAGATCCTTTTGGAAACGCATCGCCTTGAAATCAGTCTGGGAAACAGTCCTGAAAGGCGGTTTAATCTCTGCGCGTAAAAACTCAATCTTTTCATGGGGCAGATTCGTCCGGAAATTGTCATCCGCTATCTTTTGCAGGGCTGTGGCAGCCTCATGGATGATCACCGAATTTTGCGGGAGTTCCTGAATCTGTTTCCTAAGTTTTCCGATTTCCTTTTTGGAAATAGCGTCCTCTTTCAGGTCAATTGCATTCTCAATTTTATCAATCCTGATACCGACAAACCGCACTGGAAGCGGAATTTGAACAGTGGCTTCCTTGCCTTCGGGATTGAGTTTGAAATAATCAAGAACTTCCCCGTAGGTGTTATATATGGAGCGGTGACTCTCGTCAATCACAATCAAATCGAAGAAGTGTGGAGAAAGCGTATTGCCTTCCTCCCGGATAATATTCAGCATTGTGGGATAGGTCGAAATATAGATGCATCGATCTTTGGCGATGAGTTTTTCCCCTTCTTTAGGCCAGCGGGGTTCATTAGGCAGATGTTCCTTGAATGCATCAAGCCCCTGCCCCCTTAAAGCAATCCTATCCACAAGAAATAAAACCTTCTCAGCATGGCCTGCACGCATGAGGGCATCTACAAGCGCAATGCAGGTTCTTGTCTTTCCCGTTCCAGTGGCCATCACCAGAAGGAAATTCCGTTGTTTCTTTTCAATCCCTTCCATCACCGCGCGGATTGCACGGATCTGATAATCCCTTCCGGCAATTTCAGTATTTATGAGTTCATCAGCAAGCCGTTTCCTATGTTCTCGAATATATTGAAACCGCTCCAAGTCATCTCGTGTAGGGTAACCGACTACTTTTCGGGGAGGGTAGTTTTCCAAATCCCAGAAGAAAATATCAAGACCGTTGGTATAAAAACAGAAAGGCAGTTTACAGCCATATTGCTTTTGAATATGGTAACAGTACTGTTTAGCCTGTTCCCGGCCTAATGCAGCGTCCTTGGAAGTCTTTTTAGCTTCAACGACACCCAGAGGCTTCCCATCCCTGCCAAACAGGACATAATCACTGAATTGATACCCTTCATAAGGTGTCCTCGGCTCTGCCACCCCATTTGGCAAAGGCACGGAAATATCAAACTCCTGAGAAACCTGCGCGAGATTGGCTACATCCCAGCCTGCCTCTTTGAGTTTTGCATCTATAAGCTTTTTTCGAGTTTCTGCTTCAGTTTTCAAGATATGCCCTATTTTCAATTCATCCATAGCTTTGAACTGTCAGGCCGTGGCGGTTCTGTCAGGTGGTTCGTGCTGGATATTCTCGTCCTTGGTTACAAGCACGCTTATCACATAGAAGCCTATTGGAACTCCGACGATCATCCCCCATATTCCAAAGAATCTCTCCCCGATCAGGAGAAGGACCAGGATGAGAAGCGGGTGGGCCCGCAGCGCCTCGCCTGTGATCCTCGGGTTCAGGACATAGGCTTCGAAGCCGTGTACGGCCGCGACAAACATGATCAGCTTGATCACCAGGGCAAGGCCTCCGGCCTGGACAGCAAATATGAGAATCGGGATTGAACTTAGGAAAGTTCCAAGTATGGGGATGAAGCCGCAGATAAGGACTATTGTCGACAGAAGGGCGATGTTCGGGACTTCGAAATACCAGAGGCCTATAGCTGTCAGCACTGTATTGCATACTGCGATGATCGCCTGGGCCTGGAGCGCCTTGCCAAGGATGCTTGCGAAGGCCTGCAGATGGGGTGCGGCATCAAGGTAGAACGTCCTTATCCGGCTTTTTTCAAGCTGGTTCATCTTTCTTGCGATCTTATGCCAGTCCATTACGAGCATGAAAGAGAAGATTATGGCGATGAGCAGTGAAACAGTTATCTTCCAGCACAGCTTCACTATCATTATTATTGAATCAAGCACATGCGGCATCGCGGTTTTGATGGTCTTGCCGGTCTCATTCTTCAGGCCCTCCAGCAAGACGGCATATTCTTCAGAACCTATGACAGCCATTCCTTTTTTCTCACCTACGATATTCTTTACAACCGCCTCGGCGAACCTGTTTATCTTCCCGTTCGTCTCCTCTCTGCTGTCGTCCGTGAAGTCTGAAAGTATCCGGTTCGACTCGGACACCAGCCTGGGCCCTATCCATGCGCCTACGCCGATGACAGCGCCAATGAACATCAGAAAGAACAGGATTGTGGCATGCCGGTAGTTGATGTTGAGTTTTCTCACCATCCACAGAACGACGGTCCTGGCTATGTAGGTGATCAGGAAAGTCTCGAAGATAAGCAGGAAAAACGGTTTGAGGAGATAGAACAGTCCGATAAGGATTGCCCAGAGCACCATCCTCTCCCAGTGTCTTTCAAAGAAATTTTTCATGCCTGATCTTTCCATGCCTTCAAATCCCCTTTCCAAGGCTGACTCCGCCCGCAACCCAAACTCGAAATTCGAAACAAATACACTGACAGGCCTGGAAGATACTTTTTCAACCTTGAGAAATCAAGGGATTGAATGTAATGCGCCAGTTTTACCGGGGTCGGTTCCAGGACTTCTTCCCGAGGCACGAGGAAAAAGTACGGAACTGACCCCGCGTTTTTGTAAAGACTCCTATGAAACTCTTAGTGGATTGATGTTGCCGCAGGAAGGTTCTTGATTGTTGTTTTTCGTTTATTTTTCTTGATTACTAACGACTTGTAAAATGTTCAAGACGCAAAGACTCCCCGTTGA
>JBAQUG010000545.1:0-31984 GCA_049297395.1 Victivallales bacterium
CAGCCATGGATGCCACTGGAAAAAACCGGACAGGGAGGCTTCGTTAATCTCAAAGAAATTGTTTATCATGAACGTGAAAAATCCGGTCAAGCCGAGAAATATCACAATGAAAACATAGGCGACAGGCGAGTTGAAATACGTGTACAACTCCCGCTTTATTATCGCCATTATATTGGATGTCACCATAAATCCTCCGTGTTAAAGTCGTCAGTCTTCAGTTATAGAATCTTTCCTTCTCTAGCATTAGGAAGGATTCTATGCGGCATCATTCCTGGTCATCGCATAGAACACTTCGTCAAGCCTGCCTTCCTCTACTTTCAACTGTGTAAGCGACAAGCCCTGGTTCTTCACGACTTCAAATATCTTCTTGCGGACTTCCGTCCTGTCAGCCAGTTTCGAAGGCATGACTTTGACTGCAATTATGCCTTTAGCGCCGGCATCCGCCTCGGATCTGCTGACACCGTCTATTATTCTCAGCCTTTCAGCAATTTCCGCCGAACTTCCACTGGAAAATTCCAAAGTGAATATTCCTGCATTTTCCGACCTCTGCTTCATCTCGTCGGCCGATCCGTCGAAGATCTTTTTACCCTTGTCGATTATTAGGACCCTCGAACATACCGCATCAACTTCCTCAAGGATATGCGTCGAAAGGATGATCGCCTTTTTCTCGCTCATGGACTTTATGAGATTGCGGATTTCGCGCTTCTGGTTCGGATCAAGCCCGTCGGTCGGCTCGTCAAGGATGAGGACATCAGGGTCATGGATAATTGACTGTGCCAGGCAGGTGCGGTGCTTGTATCCTTTTGAAAGCGTGTCGACCGACTGATGGCGTACGGGATTCAGGAAGCATGTCGCTATCGCATGTTCAATCCTCTTTTTCTTTTCAGTGCCTGAGAAACCCCGGATTTCAGCGGCGAAATTCAGGAATCCGTAGACCGTCATGTTTGCATAAAGCGGAGCGTTTTCGGGAAGGTAGCCTATCAGGGATTTGGCTTTAACCGGCTCGTTGTCGATGTCGTATCCGCCGACTGACACTTTTCCCTTTGAAGCCGGTATGAATCCGGTGATTATCCTCATTGTAGTGGATTTCCCAGCACCGTTCGGCCCGATGAATCCGAGAATCTCGCCTTTTGAGACTTCAAAAGAAACGTCCTCGACAGCAAGCTTGTTGCCGAACCATTTGTACAGATTCTCAACTTTAATCATAAGGACAAACTCCATGTGTTAAAACATCGGATGAATGGATGGCTGGATGAATGCGTTTAAGAAATAACAGAATCAAGAAAACTATATGTATTTCTGGCATTTATATGGATTAACCCCAATCATCCACCCATCCATCAATCCAATCTTCAAAAACTCTATAATTTGACATGCAAAGTCAAAAAATGTTCCCGGAAATAAAAAAATCCTTCAAATTTATTAGGGCAGTGCCTTCAAGGGGATTTATGAGGTAGGCCGTTTCCCTCCCGACAACACCCCAGATTTCTGGATCTGTGTTCTTGTAGAGGATTATTGTTGGAACGCCGAGGAATCCGGCGAGATGCCCGACTCCGGAATCGTTTCCTATGAAAAGCCGGGTTCCGCTTAGAATGTCGGCAAGGGCTGAAGCGTTTCCAGGTGTGAGTGTCTTGTCGGCGGGAAAGAAATTCCCCATGCCCTTTTCAATCTCGACAGGGCCAAGAATGAATTTCACTTCAGTTTTGAAGTGCTCTTCTGCGAATTTCGCAGCTTCCAGATAGAACTCGGGCGAATAGTTCTTTTTCGAGCTTCCGCTTCCGGGATGGATGAGGATGATGTTCTTTGCAGGGAAATAAGGTTCAGGTATCAGGTCTACGGGTTCGAAGGAATCTTTTATTTTAAGATATTTTAAGATTTCACGGACGTGAAATTTTGCTACATGCATCTTTTCCACAGGAAAAGGCGCTATCGGTGCAAAACAACAATTTGAATTCTTCTTCAGGAGTTCAGCCGTTTCCCCTGCATCTTTCAACCATAATATCCCTTTTTCAGGCTTACCGAGAAACTCGGGAATCATTCCGTTTTCAAAAAAATCCAGCATGCACGCGGATTCAACATTATGGAATTCCTCCAGAATTCCGAGTTTTACTGCGAGTTTCATGTACTCAGGACGCCCGAGCCCGATGAATTTATATTCCGGGAAATGTTTCCTTAGCAGCTGGATTGCCGGCCAGGTGAGAATGAAATCCCCCAGCGCCCCGCGATGGCAAATCAGGAAAGTTTTGATAGTATTTGTCATTATGCATCTGCTCTTGGATTTAACTCTTAGGATCCGCTAAAAAATAACTTGGGTATTTGCGGGCGAATATTTCAGATTGATTATCATGGTGCGAAAGAGGAGAATATCTGAAGATTTTAGCGGGCCCTTGGCCGGTGAACAATATGTCCTGATGCTCGGATCCCCGGGTGCGGGTAAATCCATGTTCGCGAAGAATAACCCGGTTATTTTCCGGACAACATTTTTTCGGCGTGCCTTGTCCATTACAGATCTTTCCAGGATATGGCTGTCACCTTGTCTGCTATCTGCATAGGTCTCCTGCAGCGGCAGACGACAAAGCCCTTTTGACAGGACTTCTTGTTTTCATCAATGAATCTGATAAGATGCTTGGCATCGCTTGCGGTCGGAGTTTCCGTCCATTTTACTTCCACTGGAATCAGAGAACCGTCTGCAAGTTCAATGATGAAATCTATTTCAAACCCGTCTTTTGTGCGCATGTGGAAAAGCCTGCCCTTGCCAGTGTAGCCTAGTCTTTTCCAGAGCTCAATGCCAACCCACTGTTCAAAGATAGGCCCGGGATTCGCAATGACGGTCTGAGGTGACGGAATAAGACCGGCCGCAGAATTCCTTACTCCTGTGTCAAACAGCAGAAATTTAGGTGTTGAAAGAAGGTTCTTTCTCTGGCTTTTGGAAAATGCGTTGACGAAAAATCCTATGAACATGTCTTCAAGGAGCTGATAATGGGATTTTACCGTTGGAACTGATATCCCCGTAACATTTGAAATCGCCGTGTAGTTGAGGATGTTCCCTGATTCGACAGCGGCAAGACGGAGAAAACGCAGAAAACTTCCCCAGTCCTTTACAAGAGATTCCCTTCTTATCTCCTCTTCCAGATGAATAGCAGAATAGGATTCAAGTATGTTTGGGCGGTCGCACTCATCGGCTGTTACAACCCCTGGAAGAGATCCATACGCGAGCCGGTTTTCAATCGTCCATTCATGGAAAAGCCTCTGTTTTCTCTTTTCAGGCCAATCCAAAGAAAGAGGGAATATTTTCTCGCTTGGTGAGGATGCCGGCTGTTCAGAAAGGACAAGGGGAAACAAATGATGCAGGAAGCTCCTTCCGGGAAGCAGGTTTGTTCCGGCTTTACGCAGTTTTCGTGCTGAACTACCGCATAAAATGAATTTCCATCTGTGACGATCATTGTCATATAGATGCTGTACGGCGTCAAATACTAAGGGGACGAACTGGACTTCATCGACAAATACTGTTTTTGATTTATTTGAAGGAGGTATCGCAAGGCAAATACTTTTGAACTCGTCTGGATTGGCAAGATGTCGCATCCTTTCTCCAGGATCGGCAAAGTCGATAACAAGCGCATCAGGGGGAAGAAGTGATTTGATCAGGGTGGATTTTCCCGCCTGCCTGGCACCGAAAAGGATATGGACGAACGGGCGTTCAATCTTTTCAGACATTATTGAGGCATACCATCGGGTATACATTGATTGCTCCTTCTAATATAAACAGGAATTTATAAAAGAGCTACTAATATAAAGCGTGTATTATAATAGTCAAGTCAATTATGGGGATTATCTCAGCATTTCCTCTGCATGTTTTTCGGCGGCCTTGCCTCCTCCAAGCATGCGTGCGATCTCTGATTTCCTGTCGGAGTTCTTCAATTCGATAATTGCTGTGAAGGTCCGGCCCTTTACGACCGATTTCTCAACGCTGTAATGGGTGTCGGCACATGCAGCGACCTGTGGAAGATGTGAAATGCAGAGAACCTGGTGCGAATCACCAAGCGCTTTGAGTTCCTGTCCGACAATCATCGCCGTCTCACCACCAATGTTCACGTCGATCTCGTCGAAGACCAGGACAGGTATGGAATCTGCCGCTGACAGGACGGTTTTCAATGCGAGCATTACTCTGGAGATTTCGCCGCTGCTTGCGATTTCACGCAGGGGTTTGGCGGTTTCACCGGGATTAGGGGAGAAAATAAAATCTATGACATCGAATCCGTGAGGGCCCGGATCCGTCTGTTTGAAGTCAACCGTGAAATCCGATCTGGCAAACCCGAGCTTGCGGAGTTCGCCGCATACCTTCTTTGCGAATTTCGCAGAAAGCTCTCGGCGTTTCTTCGATATCTCGGAGCATTTTTTCAGGAGTTTGTCGTTCAACGACTTTTCCTTTTCGATGAAAGATGAGCGGATGCTTTCAAAATTCTCGAACTCGTCAAGTTTTTTCCTGGCGCTTTCAGCGGTCTTCATGACATCTGCCAGAGTGGGTCCGTAGCGCCTCTTGAGGTTCTGGATAATGCGCAGGCGTTCCTCCAGTTCAGTGAATTCCTTCTCATCAAGTTCGATGTTGCCGGTATATCGCTGTATACCATCGGTAAGTTCGTTGGCGGTTTCAGTGAGCGACTCGCACTGCTTGAGGAATTTTGCGGCCATCTCGGGATCCGCGCCTTCAAATCCTTGTATGACACGGTAGATCTCGCTGATCCTGTCGGTGAGAGAACCTTCGGATTCCTTGAGCATTCCTACGGCATTTGTTGCGGTTTCAAGGACGTCGTGTGAGTTTGAAGCTAGACGATGACGAGTTGCAAGTTCCTCTTCTTCGTCGACATTGACGCCGGCTTTGGCGATATCGGAAACGATGAAACGGAAATGTTCGGCTTCGGAAGAGGAGGGGATCCCCTTTTCAAGCTCCTCACGTTCAAACTTGGTCTTTTTCAGGTAATCGTATATTTCTGATGATTCGGAAGTGAGTGTTTCGAGGGAACCGTAGCGGTCAAGGAGTTCGAGCTGGATGGACTGCCGCAGCAGCGACTGGTGTTCGTGCGGCCCATGTGTGTCGATGAGGATGTTCCCGAGGCTCTTGAGGGTCTGGAGTGTTGCAGGGGAATCGTTGACGAAATTCCTTGAGCTTGACGGGGTGATGATTCTCTTGAGCTGGAGGCATTTGTCTTCAACCGGTGGAAGGCCCGCGGTGTCGAGGATTTCGGATACCGATTTGAAAACTGATGACGGAAGAGCAAGGGACATGCTGATCTCGCTTGAATTGCAGCCGGTCCTGATCGAGGTCTTGTCAGCACGTTCACCGAGAAGCATGCCGATGGCGCCGATAAGTATTGTCTTGCCTGCGCCGGTCTCTCCGGTGATGACATTGAAGCCGGGTTTGAATTCAATCTCTGCCTCCTCGATAAGAGCCAGATTTTTTATCCGTATCCACTCGATCATGTTTTTACCCTCTGAAATTTACAACAGAAAGGAAATTTAATGCAAAGACTCGGAGACGCAAAGCATTACATTAGACTTTAATACGAAAATTACAGTATGATAAAAAACAATACGGACATTTTTGAATTGATCCGTGACGCATATATATTCCAGGTTAAATAAATATTTTTTACATAGGGGCATGCGAACATGTTGATTCCTTTAATAATGGCGGGAGGATCCGGCACGAGGTTCTGGCCTGAAAGCCGGGAGAAGAACCCAAAGCAGTATCTCAAGATTACTTCAGACAAATCCATGATCAGGATGACTCTCGACCGTCTTTCCCCTCTTGTGAAATGCGAGGATTCCTATGTTGTCACATCTTCCGCGCAGGCCGCTCTTGTTAAGAGGGAGCTCCCGGATCTCCCGGAAGACAATATCGTTATTGAACCATTCGGAATGAATACGGCTCCGGCGATAGCCCTCAGCGCTCTTTTCCTCAGGAGGAAATACAAGGGGGACGACATCATGGTTGTTCTTCCTTCGGACCACGTGATCAAAGATACGGATGCATTCATTGGAAGTCTGCGCAAAGCCGAGTCCTTGGCACGCGACGGTTATCTTGTCGCCTTTGGTGTAAAACCTGAATATCCCGCCACAGGATATGGATACATAGAGGCTGGAAGGAAAAAGATCGGAGATGGATTTGAAGTGGCAAGCTTCAAGGAAAAGCCAGACCATGATAATGCCATCAAGTTCTGCGATATGGGGAATTACTATTGGAACAGCGGAATGTTCGTATGGAGGCTCGATTCTATTCTTGGCGCCTTCATGAAGCTGGTTCCGGAACTTTACGCCATTCTTGAAGAGATTTCCGCCAAATGGGATTTCAAGGGGCTTTCTGCCGATATTTCAGCTGAATACTCGAAGATGCCTAAACTACCGGTCGATATTGGCATAATGGAGAAAAGTGATCGCAGGGCGGTGATCCCGGTCGACTACGGGTGGAGCGATGTCGGCGGATGGCGTGCCCTGATGGATGTTTTAGACCATGACAAGAACGGCAACGTGATCCTGTGCGAAAGCGAGTCTCTCGGCAGCAAGTCCAATTATGTGAAATCCCAAAAGATGGTCGCCTTGGTCGACGTCGAAAACCTAGTCATTGTCGATACTCCGGACGTACTGCTGGTCGCCCATAAGGACAGTTCAGAAAAAGTCAGGGACATAGTCAAGCGGCTTGGAGAAAAGGGCCTGAGGAAATATATGTGAGATTATTCTGATTTCACCTTAAGTTCTCCCATTTCTCAGCCTGCATGATCAGCTCCTTGCATTCTCCTGTGATTACCGGTCCTTTGACCTTGATTATATCTCCATTCCTAGGGGATTTGCCATTCATGAAATTAATTTTCATATCACCGACGCCCATGGGATTTTGAGGGTCGTGGAGACTGACATAAAGTTTTCCTGCAGCTGAATCTTCCTTTTGGACCGCGCCGCCTGTTTTACCGTCGAATTGAAAACCATTGACAACGTATTTGACCTCGCCGTTTGTTTCACAGACTGTTTTTTCCGGCACATTGCCTAGGTTCTTCCACTGAAGCTCACGAATGCCGGCATAAGATACGGAGTTTTGCTGGAGCTGCATATCCGGATATTCAAATATTGTTTTCTCAGGCTTGTTCATGAACAGCGCCACGAGCATTAGACATAGGCATGCTGGTATGAGCATGATGTAGAAGATATCGACAAGCATGTAGATGGGCCTGGTTTTAGCAGGGAGGAAAATATCGAAGGTGAAACCGCAGAGGAGAATTATGAACACTGGCTCGATTAGAAACCTATATTGCTCGAGCGGCATGCCTATCATATGTACAAGGGTATAGAATAGAATCAGAAGAAGCAAAGGCGAACTTTTTATAATCCACGGTTTTGCCGCATGGGCGAATTTGGATTTAAGGCGATAAATGGCGACTGCAAGTATCATGAGGGACAAATATAATATCCCCTCGAAGTCAGGGAAGGGTATGAACATCCTGTCGGTCAGATATACGGGCATGACATAGGCTTTAGGCTGGAAAATACGGATGTATGGTTGCTGGGGAATCCAATAATAGCTGAATCTGTATATTCCGGAAACGAGCAGCTTTGCAGGATTCTTGAAAAAGATTTTCATGAAAAGATCCTTGCTTTCACTGAAATACTCGCCTTCTGTGAATCCTTTACGCTTCGGATCATAAACATGGTCGGTGAGTTTTTTTAAAGATAACTCTTCGGTGCCTTCTGCGTCAATTATCAGGTGCCAGCCTGAGAAAGTGCTTACAGGTACAAGTGTCTTGTGGATCATGTAGTTCCTTGCTGTCCAGGGGATGCATAGCAGCAGGACGGCGATTATCGGGATTATCGACTTCCAGATCCTGCGGAGTCTGTTTTCAGATGAAATACAAAAGTAAATGCACAGGCAGGACAAAGGCAGGACAAGAAGGAAGGCTGGTCTGGTATGGATAAGATAGGCGAAGACAATGACGAATCCAGCAATTGAACTCCTGTAATGGTTTTTCAGACATGTAATGAAAAAACATAAAGAGAGAAGAAGTGTCAATGCGAAAATTTCAGGCGTTGCGAACTTCACATATATTAAGGAGGCGCCGAGAGTCGAATATAAAACCGTCGCGGCGAGTCCGACCCTGCCTCCATAAATATTTCTTCCGATCATATATACGAGTATGATGTTGAGCAGGTCGAGTAATAAGTTGAGTGCCTGAGGCAGCCAGGGCGAATCTTTTCCGGAAAATAAATACATGGAGGCCAGGAGAGCCGGATATCCCGGGGATCTTGTGGACTGAGTGAAGAAGCCCTCAGACCACGCGCCATACGTTTTAAAATCAACCACGTTTGATGCAAGCTCGAGATAGTTTACCTCGTCGATGCTTATGCTCTCACTATAATGCGGGGAGGGGCCGCTGTTGCATACCACCGCTGCCCTGGCCGCAAGACCAAGGAGTATCAGGATGATGGCCGTTATTTTAAGATGTTTTCCCATATGATTCAAAGTTCGATGAAAATCGGATTTGACAGCAGGAATCCAGCACTTGGCGATTTGATATAGAACCGGATATAATGTTTCGGCATCTTGTTGTCCAACGCTGAAACTGGTATCTGTTCTATAAGGGTAAAATTATTGAGGTTTATCATCTTTTTCTCTATTTCCTTGCCGTCCAGTATTATCCTGATCTCTCCTGGATGTTTCTCAGCCTTGTTCTCAGGTTCAACCCTTCCCCTGATATTAAGGACGATTGGCGATCTAGGACTGTATTTAAGTATCTCTCCCGGCCCTGATAAGCAAATGCCGTTTTCAACGGTTGCAGTATCAAGAACTATGCGGTTTTTCCCGATTAATGAGATAGCGTAGGAACGGCCTTCGAGGAGGGAATAGACAATGTTCTCCATGTTGATCTTGGGGCAGTTCACGACAGTCTGTATGAAGGCTATGTCGCCATGCCCATGATAGTCAGATTCTCCGAATATAACCGGGCGTACGCTTCTTTTTTCCGAGCAGTATTCAAGAAGTGTCTTATCCCATGTCTTTCCTGCTTCATGCGCATGGTATGCATCTCCGTAGACTCCTGCCAGGCCATTATGCCCGTTTGTACGTTCAATATCATCAAGATAAGGGACCGAAAGTAGGTTTATACCAAATATCTTATCCCTCATCTTGGCTTCCGGGGCAGACCAGGCTATTCCTGCCGAATCCCCCCCCTGTTTTCTTACATAATCAATGACCTTCTGATATGGAGCCTGTCCATAGTCCGAATACTGGCTGAATCCGGCTCTGTAAGACAAAGGCTGATTGTCAATGCACCAGAGAATCCCGATCAAAACTAATATTATCCCAGAAGAGATTTTCAATGCCTTGTGTTTGAAGTAGTTGTTCCCCTGGGCATCAGCGTAATATGGCTTTTTCACTGATATGAGAATGAGTACGCCTAATATTGAAAGGATTAGTGGCAGGCATGATAGGATAAAGTTGAAGAATGAAAAAGACATATAGTTGTTGTGAATCACGGGGAGCTTTTTATAGAAGTCGGCATCTTTGATGCCAAATACCGTGAGCTGTTCGCTGAACTGCCTGGTGGTAAGGTTGTTCCTAAATGGAGAGCCAGTCCAGTAGTAGTGCGGAGCTATGTCGGCTCCGGGTACGAGCACAAGCCTGGGGTGCTGTTTACCGGCGTCTTCAATCCTTTTCAGGTAATCTTCAACTCCGTAGGTGAAAACGCTCTGTCTCTCAATGCTCTTCTTCAAGATGTTCCTGAATGGAGGAAGGCCGTATTCCCCTTTTACCAGGAACTGGTCGCTGAACACGATGAACTCCAAGCCATTCTGATCTGCTTTTGAGGCGACTCTCTCTATGCTTTCATCTCCGGCGCTGATGGAAGTGTTTATCCTGAACAGGCCCGGATGCCACGTCTGTGACTGGGAAAACGCCTGCCATGGGACAAGCAAGGCGGTAGTTAAAATTATAAATATCTTTTTCATATAAGTTTTCATAATATAGCATGGGAAATTACTTCGTATGTCCAGAAGAATTTAGCCAGTTGCAAAATTCGCCTTTTACAGGAATTCAGAAGACAGAATCCAGAATTCAGAATGAAACTCGAACTCAAATCCTGATTTATTCTTACTCTCTCCTGAAACTGCCGTTGGTGTTCACGGCTTTAGCGTGTTCTTCCTGGCAGTTTCATTTTGATAAAACTGCGGCAAGCGCAGTGAATCGCTGAATTCTGACTTCATTTGCAATTACCTCGATTTGTTTAGGATTATGAAATGGTGGAGCCCAAGGAACCCCAGAAACGGTATTTTCCCTGTAATTCGAGCTGTGAATATCATAATATTCAGTAGAAATATAGGGATAAATTGTAGGTATGACTCATGTGGGATGAATATGACTCTCTTCCACTTTTCAGGCTCAAACCCGGAATCTTTTACCAGTTTACAGATTTTATGGTATGAAAGGAGTTGTTCACGCAGATGGGCTGTGTTTTGCCTTGAAAGTGGCTCTCCTCTGAGACGTCTTTTAAGGAAGGTGGGAATAATTGCAGCCGCTTTCCAGAATTTTGTCATGAACCTTGAAGGAGTAGTTATCAGCAGATATCCACCGGGCTTGAGTACCCGCATCACTTCTTCAAGCGTCTTTCCAGGTTCCAGCAGATGTTCAATGACTTCGTCCATTACGACAATTTCAAAGAATGCATCAGGAAATGGAAGGTTTTCTCCATTGGCTGCAGCGGTTGCCATTTTATCTTGGTGTTTGCTCGATAATATCTCTTTCCTGAAAAGACCTGTCCTATATGTGGAAACGTCTATCCCGTAAATGACAGTTCCAGGACTGAATTCGGACATTTCAAATGAGAACCAGCCGGATCCACAGCCAAGATCGAGCAGGCATAAAGGCTTTCGCTCACGGACGAAATTCTTTATTCTTAGTTCTTTTTCGGATTCGAGATATTCATCCGCGATAATAGGGATGCCTTCGCTCGCGGCATACGTCTTTCTGTCCTTGAATCCGACTCCGCCATCGTATTCCTCGTATGCAAGATCAAACGCTTCCGCGCTCCAGTCCGTATCGGAGCCGGAAAGAACTGTCCGCAGATCCCATACATCCCTGCTTTTATGGTAATCTTTTCCGCATCCGGAGCATGACAAGGTTTCAGCTGCCTGTGACAGCCGTCCTTTGCATGAGGGGCATACGAAATTATCTTCTGCGTTTTTCATCAGTCTTGACCTGAACGTTTAAATGATTCTGTTTCACTGGTAGCCCATGGACGATTGGACTAATGGATTGTTTGATCTTATCTTGTTTTGCAGGCAAGCCTACCAAGTATGACGGTTTCGCCGAAACCGTCTCGAGGCGTTTTCATCGAAAACGCCATGCATCGGTAAAAAGTGATACCTGCCCAAGTAGGATCGACGCCTTACGCACTTTTAGTTTCCCTTTGACTTCAAACCCAATAATCCATTAATCCACCAATCCATCCATCCGTCATCCCGTGGGATGACAGATTCCTTTTTATAAGTTAATAGCGTTTCCATATAAAAACCAGCGGTGTATATTTAGCCGGAGTCTAAAATTGACATTTAACAAACTAAGGCCAAAGAACAGCCCTTGCGGGCTTAAGCCGCCTGAGGCGGATTAACTACTAACAAATCCTGAATTTTAATTCAATTCGTTTGTAGCATGTCGCGCCGTAGTATTTGGACGAAGGCGGATCAATGCCGCAAGGTATGTTCGTTTAAGTAGGTACGTCCTTTCTGTGTCCGCCATAGCTTCTTTGCGACGGCGGAAGGATGTGCCATTCTTAAATTCATGGGACAGGCTTCCGACTTCGCCCGAGGGCTACGCCGGACACAGAAAGCCCATCCCTGCCTTTTGAAACGAGCAGTAACTTCACAGGCAAGATGCCTGTGTTACATTTTATTACAGGATGCAAATGGACAAACTATCGGAAAAGCCGCTGAATGTCGCGATGATCTTTGATGATCTCATGATAGGCGGCTGGACGACAATTGCCTCGGCAATACCTGTTTTTGACCGGACAAGGATAAATCCCGTTATTTTCTGCCTGTTCGGCAAGGGGTATTATGCCGACGTTTTGGAGAAGAAGGGATTTAAGGTTCATTTCCTCAAGATAAATAAATTCAATTTGCCCTTCAAAATACTTTGTCTCGCATGGCTGTTCAGAAAGAACAAGATAGACATTGTACATACACATCTAATACTTTCGCACGTTATGGGACTTGCCGCAGCTGTTCTTGCAGGGATGCCTAGACGAATAATGCATGTGCATGCTGTTCAGAATAATCCCGGAGGTCTTCTAGGGCTGTGGATGAGATGGGCTACCGGGAGGGTTGGCATGATAATTTCGGTTTCCCGCGCCGTCGAGAAGTCATTCATGCAGGAGTATCCTTCATTCAAAGGCAGTTCAAAGCTGGTCTACAATGGAATCAATGTCTGCGAATTTCGCAGACGCTTTTCCAAGAGTGGTTTCAAAAGGTCAGACTTTGGAATTTTGCCAGATGATTTCTGCGCAATTACTGTGGCTAATTTCAAGAGTGAAAAGGGGCACGGGTATCTGGTCGATGCTGCGTCAATATTGAATGATGGGAATATCCGTTTCCTCTTGGTTGGCGATGGGGCTGAAAAAGAGGCTGTTGTCGAAGAAGTCATAAAAAGGGGGCTGGGGAAAAGATTTGTTTTTCTAGGCAGCAGGGAGGATGTACCGGAATTGCTTGCTCTTGCCGATGTCATGGTGCTGCCCTCCACTGAGGAAGGATTTGGAATATGCCTTCTTGAGGCTTTTGCCGTTGGGATTCCGGTTCTCGCGACAGATGTATGCGGTATTTCAGAAATTGCTAAAAATGGCAAAGATGCGCTTCTTATCCCACCTTCGAATCCCCAGGAGCTTGCAGACGGTATTTTAAAGTTGAAGGAAAATCCTGACCTATGCAGAGCGTTATCTGAATGCGCAAAGGAAAAAGCCATGGTTTTCGATATCGGCAAGGTGGTGCAGGCTTATACAGATGCTTACTATCAAATTCGGTAAAATGTGCTAACTTCCATATATTGAAATCATTACAAAGTGCAGTAGCGGTTATTCTGCGGATGATTAATAATATGAGTCAAAAAGATTCAAAAGTAGCAATTATCATTGGCGCTGGACCTGCAGGTCTCACGGCAGCTTTCGATCTTCTAGCCAAAACCGATATAAAACCGATAATCCTTGAACAATCTTCCGATATCGGGGGCATATCTAAAACGGTTAACTATAAAGGCAACCGTATCGATATCGGTGGGCATCGCTTCTTCTCCAAATCCGATAGAGTAATGAGCTTCTGGTTGAATATTCTACCAATGGAACAAGCAGGTACTCAGGCAGACCCGGAAAAGACCGATAAAGTCATGCTGTTGCGCCAGCGGCTTTCTCGCATATTGTTTTTAAGGAAGTTCTTTGATTATCCAATTTCGCTAACACTAAAAACTATCAGAAATCTCGGACTTTTAAGAATGCTCAAAATAGGACTGAGCTATATGAAGGCTCAGGTTTTCAGGATCAAAGAGGAAAAGTCTCTCGAAGATTTCTTGATCAACCGTTTTGGAAGAGAGTTATACAATACTTTCTTTAAAGATTATACGGAAAAGGTATGGGGTGTTCCTTGCAATAAGATAAAGCCCGAGTGGGGCGCGCAACGCATAAAAGGGCTTTCAATAACAAAGGCAATCATACATGCAGTAAAAGCACTCGTCAAAAAAGACTCTTCGATAGGACAAAAGGAAATTGAAACAAGCTTGATCTCGCAGTTCATGTATCCCAAATTCGGACCAGGCCAATTATGGGAGGCAGTCGCCGATATTGTCAGATCAAAAGGTGGGCAGATACTTCTGAACCGCAAGGTTGTCGGAATAAATCATGTTAACAATAGAATATCTTCAGTAATAATAAAAGATAGTTTTACAGGCGAACAAAAAGTATTTACTGGTGATTACGTTTTCTCAACAATGGCTTTAAGGGATTTTGTTGAAGCTATGGGGCAGGCTGTTCCGGAAAGCGTTAAAGAAACTGCGTCTGGATTATGTTATCGCGATTTTATAACAGTTGGCCTTTTAGTCAGAAAACTAAAAATAAAAAATGATACCAAGATAATCACTGTGAACAACATTATTCCAGACAACTGGATTTATATTCAGGAACCGGATGTTAAAATCGGCAGACTCCAGATATTCAACAATTGGAGCCCCTATATGGTGGCTGATGACAGGAATGTCTGGCTCGGGCTAGAATATTTCTGCAATCAGGGCGATGAGCTTTGGAGCATGCCTGATGAAAACTTTAAAACACTTGCAATTAATGAACTTGCAAAAATAGGGATAATCGATTCGTCAGATGTGCTTGACAGCGTGGTTATAAGGATTGAAAAAGCATACCCGGCTTATTTTGGCAGTTATGATAATTTTGACATCATTAAGAATTATATAAATGGTTTTGAGAATCTTTTCCTGATTGGACGGAACGGCATGCACCGGTATAACAATCAGGATCATTCTATGCTTACAGCAATGACTGCTGTTGAAAATATTGTCAATGGAGTTACAACTAAAGAAAATATCTGGCAGGTTAATAGCGAAGAAGAATACCATGAAAAAAAGTGATGTTAAAATAAATAATATCTTGGACAGGGAGGCCCCCTCTGATGATTCACGAAAGTCTCATGTGAATACTACAATATCTACCAGTACTATGTATGATATATATCTTATAAGACCAAACTATAAAACTCATCTTATTACTCCGATACTAGGCATCGGTTACCTCTCTTCATACCTGAAAAGTAAAGGGTACAAACCTAAAATAATTGATGGAGTAAATTTGAATATTGACAACTCCGAAATAGCTGAGATGATTCCAGCAGGTTCTATCGTAGGAATAAGTATATTATCAGCATATTTTAACGAGGCAAAGAATCTTTCCGACATCTTGAAAAGGAAAAAGTGTTTGGTTATAGCAGGAGGACCGCATGTCACATGCCTTCCACAGTATACTTTTGAGAACTGTAATTGCGATTATGTAGTTGTGGGAGAAGGAGAATTGGTTCTATGCAAATTATTGGAAAGCATCCATCAAAATAATAATTATCCTGAGATTCAGGGATTGTACCATAAATTAAGTAAACAAATCACAAAGTCCGAGCATATATATAATTTGGACATGCTTCCTTTTCCTGACTGGGAGCAGATGAATCCCAACTACATCAGAAAAGCACCGCATGGAGCGGTAGCCAAGCATTTTCCAGTAGGGGTGATAACAACGACAAGGGGATGTCCCTATCAATGCACTTTTTGCGCAAGTCCTGTAATATGGGATAAAAAGATCAGGTTTAGGTCTCCTGAAAATGTGCTGGATGAGATAGAGTATCTTGTAAAAAGCTTTGGGGTAAAAGAAATACACTTTGAGGACGACAATCTTACGCTTAAAAGGGAGCATGTTGAAAAAATTAGTAAAGGCATTATTGAAAGAGGAATAAAGATTAGTTGGGCAACCCCAAACGGTATAAGGGCTGACAAAGTTGACAGAGACCTACTCCAATTGATGAAGCAAAGCGGTTGTTATTCGGTTGCCTTTGGTATCGAAAGCGCAAATACACAGGTCTTGAAACTGGCCAAAAAGAGCGAGTCAATAGATGATATAACCAAAGCCATTGATATTGCATCAAGTCTGCGATTGATAACCCAAGGATTTTTTATTTACGGCTTGCCGGGAGAGACTTCTGAATCAGCGCATGAGACTATGAATTATGCAGTAAACTCAAATCTTGACAAGGCTCAATTTTTGATTCTGGATATTCTTCCAGGCACTGAAATATGGAGAACCAGCAAGAAAGGAATAGTTAAAGAAACAGATTTTGATCATGATAGTTTCAGTGAATGCAGTTTATCTGTATGCAGATTAACTCCAGATGAACTTAAAGCAATGCAGTCCAAGTCATTTATAAGATTTTTCTTTAGTCGAAAACGGATTATTAAAATTCTCTTTTTAATAAAATTTAGTCAGATTACGTTTATACTGCAAAGAATTTTAGAGTTTGTGAGTACAAAACGAAAGAGGGTATGACGGTTTGATAAAAGAAGCAGTTGCGTGGTGCATCTTGTGGTATAAATGTTTAGGTTGCTTTATGCTTTTACAAAATGAGGAACGCAATTTATATAATTGTAAAAAATGATTAAAATTATAAAAAAACTAATTCCTTCAACTGATTTCGATGCTTTTATCGTTTCGCTCGCGGTTTGTCTTATTGTATGTTATTCTTATCTTCTGGTTGTCTCTCCTATAACAGGATTGAGTAGAAACTTTGGTGCATGCCACGATGGCTATATACAGCTTGCAAGAAATATTGTAGCAGGCAACGGATATGTGTTTGAGAAAGATGGCCTGCCGGTTGTTCATCGACCACCGCTATACCCTTTGTTTCTTGTACCGGCAGCATGCTTTCCGGAAAAATTACAACAATATGTTATCATAATTCCACAGAGTATTCTTGTTGGACTTATCGGCATGATGATATTTAAAATCGCAAGGCGATTATACAGTAGATCTGTAGGGATACTGGCTTTTTTACTTTTTTTAATAAATCCATGGTTATACTTGAATGCTAAAAATCCCACTACGGCAATATTACAGGCGTTATTATATCTGGTTATTACTTATTTTACAGCATTGGAATTATTTAATAAGTCCACATTAAAACCAATGAAAATGGGGTTGATTATTGGTGTTGCCGGCGCTGGACTTGCATTGACGCATGCGGCTATGTTGCCGGCAGTTATTCTGCTACTTGGAATTTTATTTGCGATAGCTATGATTAAAAATAAAAACAGGATATTCACGCCTGTTATTGCAGGATTGGTTATGATTTGTCTCATTGCTCCTTGGACGTACAGAAATTGGGCTGTGGTTCATAGATTGATTCCTGTATCTGGCGGAGGGGGGCTCGCTTATTTTAATGGTAATGTTCTTTGGGTGGGTATTGACCCGGAACCTCAAAAACTTGGTGAAAGCTATATTGATGCAAGTTTAAGAGTATTGGGAATAGATGGCACTGAACAAACTAGAACGCATTGGTCAGGCTTTAAGGACATTACTCTGGAGGATTATGCCAATAGAAAAATGATTGAACATATGATAAGTCATCCAGCTTTATTAATGAAGAAGGTTATTTTAAATGCTGCAGAATATTATTTGCCAGCTTTTACAAACCAATTTCATGCGATTAAATCTGTGAGCAAGTCCGTAATGGCCGAACAATGGTGCTTAAGCATTTTTCATCTTTTTTTATGGATAATGGCGGCAATAGGAATTTTTTGCTGTCCACGGAAAGGATTGTTTTTATTGACAGGTATTATTGTTTATTCAATTTGGTACTTCCCGTTCGCCACTATTATTGGGCACAGTCTTTATACTTTCGGGACAATACCATTTCTTTGTATAATATCAGCAGTTGGGATACAAAGTGTTTTGAATAGAAACTGTTCTAGCATTAAGGACTATTTAAGTTAATAGGGGTGTCTTTGAGAATACTTGAATTCATAGATGGCTTTAACTTTGAGAACTTCGGTGGAGCCGGAAGGGTTTTCATCGAAAACGCAAAAGTCATGTCTGCCAAAGGGCATCAAATTAATGTCATCTGCCGCAATGATCTGACTGGAAATTATGATAATCTATATGGGATCAAGTTCCATTATTATGACTGTAAATATTTTTGGGTTCCCCAAAAATATTATCACCGGCGCAGTTCGATAAGAAAGATTTTTGGCGAATATCTGCAAAGTAATGCGCCGGATATTATAATAATCCATTCAGCAACTGCGATATTCGGCGTAACGGAAAGAATCAGAACTCTTAACGTGCCAAAAATATTTCTTTTTCACTCTCCATGGTGCGAGGAGCACAGAGTAAATGGAAATGAAGCATTTCCATTTGATAAAATACTATATGAGCTGAGGAGGAGACGTGAGCTTAAAGCCTTGCAGCTATGTGATGGAATTGTGACCCTTTCAAGATATATGCAGGAGCTGATGGTTAAAATCCATCCTGGAATCAAAGGAAAGCCGATGGCAGTTATTCCCGGTGGAGCAGATATTAATAAGTTTTATCCGTCTTCAAAGGAGGATAAAACTTTGGCACGGGAAAAGCTAGGGCTACAGGAATCAGAATTCGTCATCATGACGTCTCGCAGGCTCATCCCGAGGACTGGCGTTGACATCCTGATTAAGGCTTTTACTGCTGCCAAGGCGAAGACAGGCAAAGATATGAAGCTTCTCATAGTAGGCAGTGGAATCCTCATGGAAGAGTTGAAGCAGCTCTCATCTTCTCTAGGCATGGACAAAGACATAATTTTCACAGGATTCGTTGATGAAAAAGATCTGCCTAGCTATTACCAGACGGCAGATCTTTTTATTATGCCGACGAAGGAGCTTGAGGGTTTTGGTCTTTCAACGGTTGAGGCGATGGCGTGCGGAATTCCGGCGGTCGGCACAGATGTCGGGGGCACTCCGGAGATCCTCAGGGAAGTTTCGTATAAATGTACCACAGGCATCTTGCCTGTGGCTGATTTCAATTACGATGACCTTATAATTAAAGGTTGCTCTGAAAATGCTATCGCCGAAAAGCTAATCAGGTTTTCAACACGTGAATCCCTTGCTGGACTGGGTGAGAAGTCCTTGGAATGTGTGAGAAAGACATTCAACTGGAAAAAGAATGTGGAAAAATTGGAAGAGTTCCAGAGGCATCTTGCAGGAGCGCGAGGGGAAGAGGGCAGATGACTGACGACAGAGGACAGAGGACAGAGGACAGAGGACGGACGTAATCAGTGATCGGTAATCCGAGGTCGGCGAAGACGGGAGGGCAAAGGGGAATGCGTAATCGGTAATCTGGGATCGGTGATCGGAGAACTGAAGGCAAATGCAGATGATAGATTACGGGTGACAGACAACCGATTACGGATCACGGATTGTCAGAGGCTTCCGGAGGCTTGACTTTTAGTCCGAACTATGGTATTGTAATACATGTAATACAAGGACAACTAAAGTTTGAACTCAAATTAGGTTTTATTCTGACTACTGACTTCTGAATTCTGACTACTTTTGAAATTGGCTTAATACAATAAGCAGGAGATATATAAATATGATCACAGTAAGACTGCCAATACCGATGGAAAAGAGGCTGACCCTCCTTTCACGGAAGACGGGACGGCCTAAATCCTACTACATCAGGGAAGCCCTTGATGAACATATTGAGGACATGGAAGATGCATAC
Source organism: Victivallales bacterium (assembly GCA_049297395.1). Classification (GTDB taxonomy): domain Bacteria; phylum Verrucomicrobiota; class Lentisphaeria; order Victivallales; family GWF2-50-93; genus GWF2-50-93. Next base: position 19,320 of record JBAQUG010000545.1, read on the forward strand.
CTTGCACTGGAACGATTGGAACACCCTGGCAAGATTGTCACCATGAAAGAACTGGAGCAGGAACTTGCACTGGAAAATTAACTGGGATGAAAGATCTGCCGACGAGTTGAAAAAACTGGACCGTCAGGCGCAGAGGGATATAATCAAATATCTCAACACTCGTGTTGCGTCATCCGAAATCCCGCAGAGCTTCGGGAAACCTTTTTCCGGAACCTTCACTGGCCTTTGGCGTTACGGGGTAGGGGACTACAGATTGATATGCCTGTTGAACAAAGACGTGTTTACGGTTCTGGTTCTCAGAGTAGGGCACCGGAAAAACATTTATCATTAATAAGTAAATATTCACTTCTGTGAATATTTACAACAGGTGCGCAATGGCTGAACTTAAAAGAATCTCCCATGTTTCAATTTTTCTGCTTTTCATCTATATCGCGAAAAGTATACTGGCTGTTGCACTCAGGACATCTATGACGGCATGGTTTGGAGCCGGCATGGAGACGGATGCATATTTTGCCGCATTTACGATACCTCAAACGCTTAGCGATTTTTTCATAGGGGGAATACTGTTCATTGTCATTATTCCTGTTTTTCAGAGGAGAACAGCTGAAGTTGGAGAGATTGAAGCTTCAAAGGACATCTCTCCTCTTTTAAATTTCTCCCTGCTGGTTCTCGCAGGGATGACACTTCTGTATTGTTTATTGGTTCCATTTCTTACACCGTTAGTTTTTCCAGGTTTCAAAGGGCACAAGCTGGAACTCACAATTAGATTTGCAATGATTTTTTCCCCGGCGATAATTCTTATGGGAATATCCCTGATATTTACATCATTGTATCATTCATTCAGGGAGTTTTTTGTTCCCTCAATAGCGGCTCTTTTATTTCCGATAAGCTCTTTATTGTCAATTTGGTTTCTTCCGTCTTCATGGGGGATAGAAAGACTTATATATGGAAATATTGCAGGTTCTGCTTTAGGGCTTGTCGCAATGATGATCCTTATTAACAGGAGGATCAAGTGGAGATGGAACTGGAATTTATCGAATCCAGTAATAAAATCGGCTTTTCTGCTTTCATGGCCGGTTCTTCTGGAAAGCATCTTTTCGAGGATGGTACCTGTAATCCATAAGAGTATTGCGTCCGGACTTCCTGAAAAGAATGCCGTAACCCTGATTGAACTGTCATTGTTTGTGATAGGATCGATAATAGGCTTCATCTCAGGACCGATATCCACGGCAGTATATCCTCTGATGGGACAGCAGAACATTGAGAATGACGAGAAGACGGTGTTCCAGACATTTTTCAAATCACTCAACGTAATATTCTTTCTTACTGTTCCGTTCAATATTCTTTTGCTTACGGAATCAAGGGAAATTGTCACTCTGCTGTTTGGATATGGCAAGTTTACTCAAAATGACTGTCTAGTTACAGCAAACATAATAATTATATTGTCTTTCATCATACTGCCCAGTTGTTTCCTGAGTATCGCCGGGAGATTGTTCTTCATATTTCATGAGACAAAAGCTATTTCATTTTGGATCATTGGACTCGTAATGGTTTTTCTTCCATTATATTATGCAGGTGCTTATGCATGGGGCCTGTATGGGCTGATGATTGCGGCAGTTGCTGGAACATTGAGTGGTAATTTAGGAATTTTTATAATACTTAAAATAAAACATAAGCATATTTCCTTTCGTGAGCCGGTTACTTATTTATTCAAGATAATTACCTGTGGAATCATAATGGGTGTGCTGATTGTAATCTTAAATTTATTCTTGAATAACTTAACAATGCCTCTCCTGGTCAGGTTTTCCGTGGCTACCTTGGCAGGTGTCTTTACGTATTATATGGCGTGCAAAATCCTCAAAATTGACGAGGTAGATTACATAATCAAAAGAATTCCAGGATTGAACTGAAAATGCAAGTTTTAAGACAAAGGCTCAGAAGATCATATTTCTATTTTTCTACAATGCCAAATTTATTTAGAATGCATGAGTTGTTGTTTCTAATGAGGCATCTGAAAATAAGAAAAGATGACAGGTTGCTTGATGTTGCCTGTGGAATAGGTGTTTATTCTGACTGGCTGGCAAATAAAGCCGCTTGTGTTGTTGGGTTTGACTTGTCATATGATAGTATTTTACTTGCTAATTGCATTAGCAAGGAAAACACCTTTTACTACCGGTGCAACGCGGAAGAAATATCGCATCCTGACAGTACATTTGATATCGTAGTGTCCATCTGCGTCTTGGAGCATTTAAATGATTCAAAAAAGGCACTTAGAGAAATGTTTAGAGTATTGAAACCTGGAGGGCAGCTTCTGATTACGGTGGACTCGCTAGAGAATATTAATTCCAAGGAATTTATTGAGTTTCACAGGAAGTTCTGTCTTGTCAATAAGTATTTTACAGTTGATACAATCCTCAAAGAACTTGAAGAAGCAGGTTTTGAAATCAAAGATATCAAGCCAATATTGACATCTGTATTATCATCAGCACTGTGCAGGCTTGCATTTAAAATAATGAAATGGCCGCTTATATTCATCGTATATTCACTGGTAATGTTTCCATTATCATTGATTTCAGACATGATCGCATCAGATAAAAGATCAGGAATAATTATTTGTTCTTATGCTCTAAAGCCTTTAACTGCTTAAATGAAAGAGAATTGAAAATGCGAAATATCAAGCTGATTCTTTTTCTTCTGCCTTTAATAATGATATTCTCCTGTGTTTGTTATTTTGGGGTCAATATCCCCTATGTTGACGACTGGCCTTTTTTAAATCATTTATTATCATTTAAGGAGGGGAAGGAAACAATATCGGATATCTGTCTCGTGTCTCTGTGGGAACATATGATGGGGACAGGTTTTCTATTGACTCTATTGTCCGCAATGGCGGTAGGATACAATTTTAAATACCTTTTGTTTCTGAATGTGTGTATTTTAATCTTAGGATTCCTGGTACTGGTAAGGTACGCTTTAATTGAATTCAACTTATCCTTAAAAAACATACCCTTTTGGTTTATTCCTGTTCCATTCCTTTGGTTCAGCTGGGTTCAGGCAGATAATATTCTTACTGCAATACATTCGTGCCTGCTTATATCGGTTGTCTTAAGCATGTTGGCCTTCTATTTCTGTTACAGGTATATCAATGCTGATAAGACGGATAATGCCTTGATATTGTTTATGTCAATGATCGCATCGGCAATATTAGGTTCCTTTTCAATGATAAATGGCCTATTTGTATGGCCTATTGTTATTTTCAATGTTTTAAGATTTACAAAAAACAGAACATATAAAATTGCTGTAATTAGTGTTTTTATAGTTGTTTTAATTGTTTATATGTGTATGCGCCCGGTTCTTCCTCATACATCAGATTCATATATAATTAAGTATTTGTCTGAATACGCGAGAAATCCGCTATATTCATTATCATACTTTATTTCCCTTTTTGGACTATTTGCAAATTATAACTATTATGTCATGTCTGCATTTGTATGCCTTATGTCAGGTAGTATCATGATATTAGCAGTTGCCAGCCTGACATTTCTAATTAGTTGCAGGAGAGATTTATACAAGGAAAACATTTTTCTATGCTCGATTATAATTTATTGTTTAATAATCCACTCGGCTATTTTCTACAAAAACTGTCAGTTTTATATCGGAATGCCATTCTTCCTTTCGTCACGGTATGCCTCTTTCAATTTGCTTCTGGTGGTGTCTGTCTACTTGCTTATTGTAAAGATTTGGGGCAAGTCAAATGTATTGAGCGGTAAGGTGAATTATCTTGCAATTGCCATAATCTCCATATGCATGCTGCACTATGTAGTAACTCCTGTTACATACATACAGCCTGTAACAGATAAGAAAACCAAAACTGTATATGAATTGCTGGATTATAAAAATAGTGATGACCAAAGTTTTTACACAATTACCATTAACGATAAACAGCATGCTGATGCTATCAGGGAAATGCTGCCGTTAATGGAAAAATATTCCATAAGCATATTTAACAAGGAATATCTAAGGAATGAATATCCTCTTGAATATGCATTGAAATTCATGACGGGCGAGGAAATTGCTAGACTTCCTTTAAATGCGTTTGAATATTCTGGGAAATGGAACTTTATAAAGAAAGATTGCTTCGAATCAATGCCTGGAAGCATAAATATAAAGCTTAATCCGGATTACCTGGTGTCATCAAAATCACGGCTTCCAAATATAGGTGGAATTAAATCAAAATCTTTCATGGTCTCCACTGATTCATTCTTGTATATCCAATTTATGCTGAGCGGTAATTTTAAAAACAGGAAAATAGGGTTAGATTTAAACAATGATGGTGTGCCTGATGTTGATTGTGAGCCCAGGCTGAAACCGAAACTGATTAAGTTGCTTTCAAGGCTGTTCTATGTAAACCCTGAAACTCCTTATTGCTTTGATGTACTTTTTGATTTGTCAGATTATAAGGGGAATGAAATATCCCTGATTGTCTCTGATTCAGGAGAATCGGAAGCTGAGTGGATGATGTTTACCCAGCCGGTTATTCTTAAAAAGATCATCGGGATCCATGACAAATGAAGAAAATGTTGATTATAGCTCCTATGTATCCTTTCCCTTGCAAATGCGGGATGACTGTACGTATTGGAGATATGTGTAATAATATTGCCGACTCTGTTGAACTTCATATTTATGCCTGTGATGATTCTTTTGACAATGCTACGATTGAACATGAGGATTTATTTAAATCGATATCATTTCCCAGAAAGAATATTAAAAAAGGCTTTTTAAATAAAATCATACCTAGGTTGAAAAGGAAAATTATTAAACCGTATTTTGATGACAGTCTCTACATTGCAGATTATATCTTGGAAGATTTGTCATTATTGCACAAGAAGTATGGGTTTGAAACAGTTATGATACATACGCCTACTCTTGCGCGATGTCTTAATGCTTTTCCTGATGAAGTTTATAAAATAGTTGACTCGATAGATATATGGCATCAGAGATATTTGGACTTCTGCAGGATAGGGCAAGGCAAAGTATTATCGCATTTCAGAAATCTTGAACTGGAACTATCGCTTTACAAATCGGCGGATTTAGTGCTTGCAATATCTTTATGGGACCGAGATTATTTGATATCACATGGACTAAATCCGATATATGTTCCCGTATCCTTCAAGCCTGATCCGCTCCTTGCGAAAACTCCGGCAGGTTTCGATGTGCTTTACGCTTCCGGAAATGGATATGCTAACATTGACGCTGTCCATTTTTTTATGGATGAAATACTTCCAATCGTAAAGTTGTCATTGCCAGATGTCAAATTATTGGTTCCAAACGCATGTGATGTACTGAAAAAGGATTATTCACAGGATCCAAATATAAGAATGCTTCCATTTTATGAGGATATCAAGGATGCCTATAAGCTTGCAGATCTGGTCGTTGTCCCATTGCGTGCAGGAAGCGGATTGAAAATCAAGGTTCTTGAAAGTTTCTCTTTTGGATGCCCAACAATCCTCTCAAATGTTGCTGCCCAGGGAATTTCGCTTCAGGCCTATGCGCAAAAGGATTTTCCTTCAAACCCAGTTCTTTTTGCATCTGAAGTAGTAACGGCTTTCAAAGACAGGGAATACAGGGACAGTTTAAGTAATAGCGGAATAGAAATCATCAGGAAAGAATACAACTCCGCTAAAGTTTATCAGGAGCTTAAAAATAAAATATCGTTTGAATAGAGGTTAAAAGAAGAAATATTGATATATTGTATCAATGAAACATCTGAAAAGGAGGAGGCCAAATGGCTAAAAAGGCTCTTATTTCTGGGATAACAGGTCAGGATGGTAGCTATCTTGCTGAACTCCTTCTTGATAAAGGATATGAAATCTACGGAATAATCCGCAGAGTTGCGCTGGAGGATCCCGGCAACAGGTTGCACAGGATTGAACATATCAAAGATAAGATCAACCTTATACCCGGTTCCCTGGAAAGTTATCCCAGTCTTTACAGGATATTCAGCCAGATCAGACCCGACGAAATCTATCATCTTGCGGCTCAAAGCTATGTCAGCTACAGTTTCGAGGACGAGTTTTCTACGTTGAATACAAATATCAACGGGACTCATTTCATGCTTTCCGCATTCAAGGATATAACCCCTGAAGCAAAGTTCTATTTTGCGGCATCGAGTGAAATGTTCGGGAAGGTACATGAAGTCCCGCAGAATGAGGATACATCTTTCCATCCGAGATCCTCTTATGGAATATCAAAAGTGGCGGGATTTGATTTGACACGGAACTACCGAGAAGCATATAACCTTTTTGCTTTGAGCGGAATACTTTATAACCATGAGTCAGAGCGAAGAGGTTTTGAGTTTGTCACACGCAAAATCACCTCCCATGTAGCTATGATCAAGCATGGCATTAAGGACTCCCTTGAACTTGGAAATCTTGATGCTAAAAGAGACTGGGGGCATTCAAAGGATTATGTCAGGGCAATGTGGCTGATGATGCAGCAGGATAAGCCAGATGATTACGTGGTATGCTCTGGAGAAGCCCATACGGTACGGGAATTTTGTGAAAGGGCATTTGCGGTGGCCGGACTTGATTACCAGAAATATGTCAAAGTTAATCCTACTTTCTATCGCCCGGCCGAGGTGGATATTCTTCTGGGTGACAGCAGGAAAGCAAGAAAAGTCCTTGGATGGAAGCCCGAGATATCTTTTACAGAGCTTATAGAGCGAATGGTCAAAAGCGATCTTGATAATTTCGGGAAGAGAAATGCGAAATAATAAATTTTGACGGGATAACAGGATTTACGTGATAGGACTAGTATGCATTTCTATATCCTGCCCATCCAGTTATCCTGTCAAAATGTTTTGAGTTCCAGCGAAACTGGTCAAGTGCAGAAATGAGGGTATAAATGCCTGACAAAAGAACAGAAAAATCTTATTCAGATGCGTTAGCTCGCATGGGACACTCATCATTAACCAAGGTTAAGATAGCAGGTTATGATGTTTGGTATGGCAAAGTTCTTCCCAAGGATGAGAATGCGTCCATCTATGATTTCGGATGTGGGCATGGCGATTTTATGGAATACCTTTCATTGAAGGGATATCAAAACATATCAGGAGGGGACATAAATTCAGAATGTGTACGCATATCCTCGGAAAGGCTTCGTCTCCCTGTAGAATTAATTGGAGGCATTAAGGATTTTTCTAGCAGCAATAAGAACAAGCATGACTGTGTTAATCTCAAGGATGTCGTTGAGCATATCGAAAAAGAATCCCTTGTTGAATTCCTTTCGGGCATAAGGGAAGCTTTGAAACCGGATGGATATATTATTGCGTCCTGCCCGCAGATTTGCGGATTTACTTCTCTTTTCACGCTTTATGATGATTTTACACATAAGACGTTGTTTACTGAAAACAGCTTGAGATATGTCTTAAATGCTGCTGGATATTCTCGGGTTGAAATAATAATCCCTCAAAGACCTTTCAGCTTCAATCCATTGAAGATAGCTGCAAGGGGGGCAAGACGTATCTGGTTCATGATAGTAAGGCTGATATATTACTTGGAAAGGCCCGGAGAAAGAATGCCATCTATTCCTGGTGACAGGATTGCGTACATGGCGTGGAAAGGATGACAATATATGAAAGTCATGTTTGACAGTTCAGTTCTTTTCCACTCCAACAAGGGCGGAGGAGTTTATAATTATCTCATTAAGCTTCTGCCGTTGCTTGATAAAAAGCTGAAAGAAGAAAACGACAGTTTGTCTTTTCTAAGGCTATACTTCAGAGGAAAGGATGGCCATCCCGATTTTATAAATGATGAGAATCTCAGGAATTTCCGGTTTCCTGTCAAATTATTGAACAGTTTATGGACAAGCATAGGAGTTCCAGACTTGTCATGGTTTTATAAGGACATTGACGTTTTCCATTCCCCGCATTTCTCCCTTCCGGTAATGACAGGTGTCAAGAAGATATTGACAGTCAATGATATTACATATTTAAAACATCCCGAATATTTTACCGAATCAGAAAGAGCGCTTAACGATTATGGTTATAAGACATTGCTGCCTGTAAACATAAAGCGTGCAGACAGGATCATAGCTATTTCACAGCATACGAAAAACGACATGGTTGAATATTTTAAAATTCCAGAAGAAAAGGTGTCCGTGGTATATATCGGCTGTGATAGCCCGTGCGTGATGGACGGCAGGGAATTGTCCGGGCATTTAAAGGAATTTGGACTCGACGGGATTGAATATATATATTTTCCTGTTGGGACATTCGAGCCTAGGAAGAACATGGTAAGAACCATTGATGCTTTTAATAAAACCAATCCCAGGCCTGGTAGGATAAAACTTGTGGTTTCAGGAGTTGGCGACAGGAACTGGCTGAGTGGACAGTCCTCCACAGATGACGTGATATTCGTGAGATGGAATTCGGACGAAGGGAGGAACGCCTTGTACCAGGGAGCGTGTTTCGTGGTTTATCCATCACTTTACGAAGGGTTTGGAATGCCGGTGGTTGAATCCATGGGCAACGGAAAGGCTGTGCTGACCTCGAATTCAAGCTCTCTGAGGGAAATAGCTGATGGTTATGCTCATATGGTAGATCCGGAAGACGTAGATAGCATTTCGCACGGAATGGATAGAATATTTAAAGATATTGATTATCGTGGCGAGCTTGAAAGAAAATCAAGAATCAGGGCCGGAGATTTCACCTGGGAAAAGATGGCCGCGCAAACTTATGAAGTGTATAGGGGAATCTTATCCCCTTTTTAGTTTTACTTTTATCCGATTAATCAAGGTATGTGCGCGATTGACTAATGGTTGGGCTTTTATAATTTCAAAGCTTTCCCCTCTTTTCTGTATTTTGCCCTTGCAAAGCTGACAATATTTGTTTATTAACAACCCTTTTTTCTCCATTGCCTGCATTTGGGTTAATTTATCGCCCTTTGATATTTCCATGACAGTGTTCTTTTTAACATCTCCGAGTATAACTCTTGCATCAAAATCCTGACAGCAGACAGTAACCCGGCCATCCCACAGGATTCCAAGTGAAGTACTGAAAAAAGCACAATGTCCAGAAGCAGAAGGAATCGCTGAACAGTCACTAGGAAGCAGATTGTTACTCCATGTGTTAGCACGTTTCATTATTATGGAGATATTAGAAGTCAAAGGTATGCGAAAGGTGTCAAGATATTGATTCCCGCAGAAGAAAGCATCTAGGCAAATTCTTGCCCTTTCCATAAGCTTTTCATTGGAGTCGTTATTTTTGCTATGAGGCATGTCATTGATGATTCCAGAAATAGCTTCTTTTAACAGCGCATGATCATTGACTATATCAACATTTAAATAATTATAAAACGAATGCAATATATGAATTTCAATTTGATTCGTATTTACCGGATTGTTTGTTGCGTATGAAACAATATCCATAAGTTTAGAATGGAATATTTTGAATGGTATTTGCGAATGCCTAAGCTGATATGTTTTTTCATCAGGCGTCTGATAGCTCATGCATAATCGATTTATACCTAGATTCAGCAGTTCGCTAATGGGAATTCTTTCTGGTATCAGCGTAATATTTGTAATGACATCAGTTTTTAATTTTGACTTCAGCGCATATTGCAGTATTTCCTTGAAGTTGGGATGAAGAAGAGGTTCACCCATAAGCGAGGTTATTAAAGTACCCTTAAACTCCATATCTCGGAGTTGGTCAATTACTCTTCTTGCCAACACAGGAGAAATAAACCCCCTAGGCCTTGTCATCAGATGATTGGGACAAAAGGAGCAATCCATGTTACAATGATTTGTAAGTTCTAAAAAAATAACGTCCAACATTACAAAAACTCCCGTTTCACCTAGGATTTAAATTTACTGTCATATAGTTCTAGTGTTTTTTCAGTACAACGCCTCCATGTACATTTAGAAGTAAACTGCAAGCCGCTCCCGACGAGTTTCTCATGTTTGGGCCGGTCAGAAATAACTCCCATGATTTTTTCTGCAATATCCTTCGGATCATCTGGTTTGCAATATGTTGCAATTCCACCTGTAGATTCCTTAAGGGAAGGAATATCAGATACGACAACAGGAGTCCCGCATTTCATGGATTCGAGGGGAGGGGAAGCCCAGCCTTCATAGAACGTCGGGAAGATAAATAGGTCAGCAAGATTGTAGAAATATGCGAGATCACTCGAGCCGGGCTGTATATAGTTTACAAAAAATACGTATTCTGAAATATTCAATTTTGAAATCATTTCCCGGTATTTGCTGCAGTGACTTGTTTCAGCTCCTATGAATACAAGATTGAAGTTCCTGTGAAACTTCTGGTCTAGAAGTGAATAAGCGTTTATTACCCCATGAATATTCTTATGAGGTTCTAATGCGCCAACATATAAGATAAAGGATTTCTCAGGTAGCGAGTACTTTTTTAAGAAAGATACCCTTTCCTCCTTAGAAACATTAAACTGTCCAAATTCAGGGCTTATGCCAAGAGGTATTGCTGTAATTCTTTCCCCGGAAACTCCCCATAACTGCATAAGTTCATTTTTGTTAGCTTCTGATACTGTGATGAAATAATCGGAGTTTTTGATTGTTTGGTTTAGATATTTTAGGACGAGGGGACGTTCTTTTGGATTCATGTATTGGGGAATGAGTTGTTGATGGAATCCATGAAGTGTTGTAATGACTTTTTCTCCGGATGTTGGGATATACGCACAACCGCCGGGGAAATGTATCAGATCGGCTTTCTTTTTCGTCCAGAACGAGATTTTCGGGAAAGAGGAAAGAGCCCATGAGGCTTTCAGGAGTTTTCCCGGGATTGAAGAGAAAATAATCAGATAATTCGGATTATTTATTTTTGGAATGGAAGATACGGTGTCAGTTTTGCACCCCAAGTAAATGATTGAATACCTGTTTTCGTGGTCAATTTCGGCAAGTTCCTTGATAAGGTTTCCTGTATATCTCTGGATTGCCCTTATGTCATTTACAGCCGGAGTGCCATCTATTGCTATGTGCATACTAATCCTTATTCTTCTTATGGAGCGCTGGCGTCTGCCGGCAATCTTATATTCATTAGAAAAGGAACGCGTCAGCAGAAGTGACGCGGCTACAGCCTAGATTTAACTTAGATCACAGCACTCTGCTGCCGTATTTATGAAAGTCAATTTATATACGATAGCGTCCGTTATGTTCATAGTCAATCAAACGATTCATGATGGGAGATGGATATGATTGTATTTTAGTTTTTGACATATAGATTTTATCGTACTTAGCTCAATCAAATAATTATGGTGTCGAGTATGTTGACCGATTACAGTATAATAATCCCCGTATTCAAACTTCTAGGCAACAAGTATATTGAACAACTTCTTCAGTCCATCGCCTACCAGACTCACAAGCCTTTGGAAGTCCATATAGTCTCAGGCGATTCAAGACAGGGCAGATCCATTAACTACGGGGTGTCCGCTTGCAAAACAAAATATATCGCCACCCTCGATGATGATAGCATTATCGACGATTCAATGCTTTTTGAAAAGCTGGTAAAAGCAATGGAAGCTGATTCGACAATCGGAATAGGGGGTGCTTCTTGCCTGATTCCTCCAGATGCGTCTCCGCTACAGAAAAAGGCTATGAAGGAAATCCCAAGAAGGTTCTTCCCTGTCCAGAAGGAAAATGTAGATTCCGACATGGTTCAACATCCCTGCCTGATAATGGAAAGAGATTATTTCAATGGGATAGGGGGCGAGGATGAATCACTTGTCAGGGGACTTGACCCAGTTTTGAGAAAAAAAGGCAGAGACGGGGGGAAGCGAGTGGTCATTATTGCCGACACCTGGGTATACCATGCTTTGCCATCTTCTATTGGTGGAATCATGGAGATGTATTACAGGAACGGACGCGGATCAGGATTTGCACTTAGATTTTATCCTGAAAAGATACTTGAGCTTTCTGACGGTTATGACAAGGGCGTATTCGTTGAGAAAAGGCCGATGCCTTTTAGGATGATAAGGAGGATTGGGTATATCCTCTTCTCCCTGCTGTGTTTTAAACTCATACGTTTCCTAATGGAAATATCTTATACGGCAGGATTGGTAAAGGAATATCTGTCTCCTGGCTATACTCTTAAGAAACCGGAGATTGATAGTATTAAGACAAGCGAGAAAACAGGATATCCGTTCAAACTCATCATTCATGAAGTCAGTCTCGTGGAAGAGAAAACCTTTTAAGGAAAGGTTCTTCCCTCCCCCGCACCCCAACCCTTTACTCTATCACGGCCATTTCGCGGTCGATGAAACCGGACAGTATCGGTACATTGATCTGCGTGAAATCAACATTCGCATATCCCAGGGCCGTCAATGCGTTCTGGACGGCCAATATCATATTGTCGGCGGACAATCCGAACGGGTCGATGGAATCCACTATCTGCTGGACTGCTGCGGCATTTTCAATCTCCAGATTCTTCAGGGTCCTGACGGTCAGAGTCGCGCCCGGCAGCGAAAGACTGTTGCCGTAGTAGGCCTTGACGGTATATGCATATGTGGTGTCTGGCGCAAGGCCGGTGTCGGTGTATTCCGGTAGCGGCACTGAAGCAATTTCTACGCCGTCCCTGTAGATCTTGTATCCTTCCGGGGTGGGAGTGAACCGAATGCCACCCAGCTTAGGAGTCGTTAAAAGAG
>JBAQUG010000546.1:0-8937 GCA_049297395.1 Victivallales bacterium
ATCCAGTCATCCATTCTTTATCATCGGAATTTCCTTTCAATGATTTGCTATAAACCTATAAGGAAATATTTTACGATGTTCTAAATTGCTATTTCAAGAACATGCCTTACGGCATTAACTACGAACAAAAACAAATTAAATCTTGGAAACTGCTTGTAGTCAAGCCCGTGAGGGCTGTTCTAAATAATGGAAGAAATCATGTCAATGAGACGCGGATTTTTCATAACATTTGAAGGCGCGGAATGCGCCGGCAAGTCCACACATATAAGAATGCTGGAGGACTACTTCCGTAAGAAGAACATAAGATACGTCCTCACACGCGAACCTGGCGGCACCGAGATAGGCGAGGAAATAAGGAACATAGTCAAGCATCATGCCGGAAAGAGTCCCGTGTCCGACGAAGCGGAACTGCTTCTCTTCGCAGCGAGCCGCGCCCAGCACATGCGCGAGGTCATACTTCCCGCGCTCAGCGGTGGAACCAACGTGATCTGCGACCGTTTCACGGATTCTACCGTGGCATACCAGGGATATGCCCGTGGACTTGACTTGAAGTTCATCCAGACTCTCAATAGGTTCGCCACCATGGGGCGTTCGCCGGATCTGACCATCATACTTGACCTCACCCCGGAGGAAAGCCAGGAGAGGATCAGGCAGAGGAACGAGAAGGAGAAGATCCACGACAGGATCGAGAACGAGCATGTCTCATTCCATATCAAGGTCCGCAATGCGTTCCTGAAGCTCGCGGAAGAGGAGCCTGACCGCGTGAAGCTCATCAGTTCGGCCAGGAACATTGAAATTGTCCATAACGATATCGTCAAGGCGGTCGAAAATGCAGTTGCATCACTTCCAGAATGAATTCCCGTACCAGGTCAAGGCCCTTCTCTCGGCGAAAAAGGCGGACCGGCTTGCACATGCCTTCATAGTACAGAGCGATGACACAAGACTTGCCGCGGATTTCGCAACCGCGCTCATACAGGCGGTGACATGCCCGTCTCCACAGGCCAATGGCGACTCCTGCGGGGCCTGCCTGACATGCAGGCAGGTTGGAAACGGGAGCTATTCCGAACTTTACACTCTTGCACCTGTATCCAAATCGAGGCAGATTGTCATAGGAGAAGATGACTCCCAACCCGATACGATGCGGTGGTTCCAGTCCAAGTTCCACCTGAAAAGTTCCACAGCCGGCGGGATAAAGACAGGTATCATCCATGATGCGGACTGCATGAACCCGCAGGCCCAGAACTGTTTTCTGAAGACGCTTGAGGAACCTCCTCCATCTTCATTCCTGCTTCTCCTCACCTCTAATCCATTTTCCTTCCTGCCCACAATACGGTCAAGATGCCAGACAATCCTGCTCCTCAAAAATAAGACCGCATATGAGGACGAGAACATACTGAAGATAATTCCAATCCTCAGGAAGCTGCTGCATTCGGAAGAGACGCTTTCAAACGCCGAGCAGTGCGCGTCCGCCATGATATCCATATCAGACGGCCTGAGGGATACCGCAGAAGAAAAAATAACCGCCAAATGGAAAAAACTTGTCGAGGATTCGAAGAACCTTGAATCATCCGCCCAGAAACAGATACAGAAACGATTGGACGCCGCTGTCGAGTCGGAATATGTGAGGATGAGGGATTCCCTGCTGAGCCTGATACATGCATGGTCGGCACAGGCCTGCATGATTTCGTCCGGCATTCCCGTGGATTCACTTGCAAATCCTGAAATGTTTTCAGGCACGGAACATGGCTTGTCCGGCTCAAGCTTCAAAAAGACATACAAGATGATGCGGAAATCGGAGGATCTCCTCAAGATACTGCAATGGAATGTCAACTCGGATCTCGCATTGAGGGAATTCTGTCTGGACATTGTTTTCGGGAAATGATGATGTCCGATGATTTATTTGACGCATGTCCTGCTTTCAGTTAAAAGGGACAACGAAACGGGTTGAACATGCACTGGCCAGTCCAAAAAATATGCTTTTTTATGAATATGAGGTAGGAAACTGAAGCATTCAGGTAATATATTGTACGAGATCACAACGGAGGAAAAATGAAAAAAACGATTGTCTTTGCTCTTATTCTGACTACAGCCTTTGCCTTCAACCTGAAATCATCCGCCCAACAGGAAGCGGCCTATCCCCAGAAGTTTCACATTGAAACCAACAATCTCGTCAATGAGGCTAAAAAGCCATTCGTGCTGAAAGGCGTTTCCATCAGGGATCCTGTCGCCATGAACGCCAGCAACGCCAGTTTCCAGAACGAATGCGTACCCTTTGACGACAAGCTCTTCAAGACCGCCAAGGAATGGGGCGCAAACGTGGTCAGGCTTCCAGTGCTTCCCTTGTCTTGGAGGCTCCAAGGCAAGATAAACGCCGTCAAATCACTTGACTCAGCCGTTGAAATGGCTGCAAAGAACAAGATGTATGTTGTAATTGCCTATCAGGCTTCAGGATGGCCGAGCACTGACAACCCTTCCGACAAGTCAACCCGTACGACTACCGAAGAACTCTACAGCTTCTGGAACGAAGTCTCCAAGCATTTCAAAGGGAACAAGACAGTCGTCATGTACGAACTGTTCAGCGAACCAGTGACGAAGCAATTCATGAAGATAACCGACAAGGACTGGATTGAATGGACTGACGTAATGGCACAGCTGGTTGATACCGTGCAGCGCAACGATCCGGAGGCGATCTGCCTCGTCTCAGGGCTTGCATGGGCGCATGACATCTCCTTTGCATTGAGCTATCCTATAAACAAGAAGAATGTCGGATATTCAGTCCATCCATATCCCGTTGACTCACAGCTTTCTACATTCAAGAATTTCAAGCTCATCAGCTCACTGGCGAAGAAACAGTTCGTATTCATAACCGAGCTAGGCTATGACATCGAGCTCTTCATAACCATGGCCGACGTCCAGAAAAGGATCCTGGAGATCAACCCTGACTTGAAACAGCAGATGGATGATGTCAGGAGACAGAGCGGCAACAAGCTCTACTACAGCGACATGAACAGGAGGCTCCTTGAAAGCATCCTTGAAAATGAAAAATCAGCCTCATACCTTAAAGAAATATCTGAAAACTACCAGAAGGAATTCAAGAAGAGCATCGATGCGGGCAATATCAGCTGGTGCGCCTGGTGCCTTTCATGCTCCTGGCGTCCATGCCTCCTGAAAGACAAGGATTTCAATCCTTCCATCTCCGGAGAGTACTTCAAGAAAATCCTCCAGGAAAAGAAATAGCAATAAATATTCACTGAAGGATGCCCTTCAGCGAATATTTATACTTGAATGCCTTCATGACTTCAAACCAGACTATGCCAACTATCCCCGCGCATACGCAGACAGCGACATCGTCAAAGTGAAGCACATCGAACTTGAAAAGCTGCCTGAAGAAAGGAGTGTAAAGCACTACTCCGAGAAAGACGCATGTCCCAGTGATTACAAACCACAAAGCCTTGTTTGGTGTCGCAAGTGATGAGAGTATCGTCCTTGACCATGAGCGGTTTGTCAAGATAAGTCCGAGATTCGCGACAATAAGTGAAGTGAAAGCCATGGCCCGGGCATATGCCTCGCCCCTTCCCCGTGATATCGCATAGACCGCAAAGACGATTATCAGAACGCTCATCCCCTGCATGATACTTATGAAAAGCGTCCTTTTATTAAAGAGTTTCTCAAGTGGATTCCTGGGTTTCCGCTTCATGACATCCTTCTCTTCGGGTTCAGCCTCGAAGACAACCGAGCATGCAGGATCAATGATGAGCTCCATGAACACGATATGCATCGGCATAAGGATCAAAGGCCACTTGAGAAGCACCGGTATGAGTGAAAGTCCTGCGATTGGAACGTGTACCGCAAAAATATAGGAAATGGCCTTTTTGATATTGTCGAAAATCCTCCTGCCAAGTTTGACAGCCTCGACTATCGAAGTGAAATCATCGTTCAGGAGGACCAGGGATGCGGATTCCCTGGCCACATCCGTGCCGCGCCCGCCCATGGCAATGCCGATGTGTGCGGATTTCAAGGCCGGCGCGTCATTCACGCCATCACCTGTCATCGCGACAATTTCCCCGTTGGCCTTGAATGCATTCACTATCCTGAGTTTCTGTTCGGGGACGACGCGGGCGAAGACGTTCACATCGCGGACCCTTTTCTGAAGCTCCTTTTCATCCATGGAATCCATTTCAGGCCCGGTGATTATGGAACTGCCATGCTCAAGGCCAATCTGCTTTGCAATATTCCTTGCTGTCCCAGGATAGTCTCCTGTTATCATTACAACGCGGATTCCGGCGCCATGGCATTCCTCTATGGCCGCAGGCACTGACGGACGCACCGGATCGGAAAGACCAATCAGGCCTATGAATTCAAACTTGAATTCATGCTGGCCGCGCGGAAGCTCCTTCTCGCTGAAAATCGCCTTCGCTATCCCCAGGACACGCAGTCCTTCATCCGCCATGCGGGATATTGTTCCCAGGATTTCCTTTGTCTCGGCTTCCTCAAGATGGCACAGATCCGCAATCGCCTCAGGTGCGCCTTTCGCCGCAACCACATATTCTGTTCCGTCCGGAGACTTCCAGACTCTTGACAATGCAAGCATCTCCCTGGACAATGGATATTCATGCATCAGTTTCCAGTCCCTGTGGATATGTTCGGTATGTACGAGGAACTTCTCAGTCGTCTTCTTTATGGCCTTTTCCATGGGATCGAACGGATCGGTCTGGCTTGCCAGCATGCTGAACTCAATCAGTTCATGGAATTCCTCCGGCAGGCTCTGTTCAGCATCGTCGTTCTTGAAATCCAGGAATTTTCCGCCAGAGAAAAGCTTGACGAGAGTCATTTTATTCAAAGTCAGGGTTCCTGTCTTGTCGACACAGAGCACTGTTGCCGCCCCGAGGGTTTCAACTGCGGGTACGCGCCTGGTCAGAACCTGTTTGCGCGAAATCCTCCAGGCGCCAAGGGCGAGGAATATTGTAAGGACAACCGGAAATTCCTCCGGAAGTATCGCCATTGCCAGGGTTATCCCTGCCAGGAAACCGTTCAGCCAGTCGGAATTCAGCAGCCCGTAGAAGACAATGACAATCGAGCAGAGGACGAATCCAATTATCGCAAGATTCCTTACAAGTTTTCCTGTCTCCCTCTGGAGAAACGTCTCCTCCTGTTCAACCGACTGGAGGGCCTTGCCTATCTTGCCGATCTCGGTATGCATGCCAGTAGCCTTCACCTCGACTATGCCATACCCCTGGACTATCAAAGTGCTCGAGAAAACATAGGGTACATCGTCACCGCCAGGCTTGCAGGATGCTTTTTGATTTGAGGAAATAGTAGCCTTGCGTACAGAAACGGACTCGCCTGTGAGCAATGACTCGTCAGCGGAAAAGTTCAGGCATTCGAGAACCGCTGAATCGGCCGGGACACGGTCGCCTTCAGAAAGCACAAGCATGTCCCCCCGGACAACTTCCCTGCCGGGGATACGTCGTTCAATTCCGTCCCTTATCACCCTGGCTCGCGGGCTTGAAAGATCCCTTAATGCTTCGAGGGCCCTTTCGGTCTTGCGTTCCTGATAGAGCGTTATCCCCATGACAACAAAAACAAATCCCAGGAGCATCATCGCCTCTTCCTTGTCACCCAGGCACAGATAAATAATGCCGCAAGCAACGAGAAGCAGGAACATCGGCTCCTTCACGACTCCGAAGGCTATCTGGAATATGCTGCGTTTCCTGGAGGAAGGAAGCTCGTTGAAACCTTCCCCGGCAAGTCGACTTGCGGCCTCCAGTTCGGAAAGCCCCTTGATGTTTTTCGTATCCATTGCCAGATTCACAAGTCAAATCCTCCCATGTAATTGCAAAAGAATTCAGAATTCTGAATTCCTGCAAAACAGCTTATCTAAAATTATTTCGGCTAACTTAGTATTTTCAGGAAAGCGATACAAAGGAAGATTCTAAATTATCTCTGATTTTGAATTAGGAACGCCTATCTGAATATTGCAATGGATGATTGGATTAATGGATTGCTGGATGGATGGCTACGGATCAAAAAAAGACTTTTTCAACCCAGAGTCATCCCACAGGAGGAACACTCATTTCAGGAGCATGCAGTCGCCGTAGCTGAAGAATTTCATCCTGTTGTCAACCGCGAGGGCATAAGCCTTCATGACATTATCAAGACTCGAGAATGTTGATACGAGCATAAGCAATGTGCTCTTCGGGAGATGGAAATTGGTAAGCAGCATGTCGGAGACCTTTGGCCTGTACGGCGGATACAGGAATATCGACGTATCTCCCGATCCTGCACTCACAGTACCGTCGTCATTGGCACAGGTTTCAAGCACCCTTACAGAGGTCGTGCCGACGGCCAGGATCTTCTTTCCATTCATTTTCGTCCTGTTTATTTTTTCTTCTGCCTCACGTGGCAGAAGAAAAAATTCAGAGTGCATGCCATGCTCCTCAATCCTGTCACAGCTTACAGGAAGAAAAGTCCCGGGTCCAACGTGCAAGGTCAACTCGGCAACTGCAACCCCCTTGGCTGCGAACTTCGCAAAAACATCTTCCGTGAAATGAAGTCCTGCGGTCGGAGCGGCCACGGCCCCCTCCTCCTTGGCGAAGACTGTCTGATATCTGTTTGCATCCGAACGCAAATCATCCCTTCTTATATACGGCGGCAGAGGAATGTGTCCGGCAAGTTCCTGGATCTCCGCTATTGAAAAATCTTCGGAGGCGACGGTGAAAATTCCGTCTTCCGTCCTCTCGGAAATACTGACCCAGAGATCGTTTTCACCTGGATGGCGGACCTTGATCCTCGTTCCGACGCGCATCCTCTTACCCGGTTTCAGGAAGCAGGTCCAACTGCGTTCATCTATCTTCCTCAGGAAAAGTATTTCGACCTTTGCGCCGTCGCCGTTCTTGCGGCCGTAAATCCTGGCGTTGATCACCTTGGTGTTGTTGATGACGACGCAGTCGCCCTCCTCCAGATAATCCGTGATGTCGGGGAAATTGCGGATTTCGCAGGCGCCGGATGCCCTGTCCATGACAAGCATCCTTGAGTCCCCTCTGTTTTCAGGAGGGAACTGAGCGATGAGCTCTTCGGGGAGGTGATAGTCAAACTGCGTTAATCGCATCGTCGTAAAGTTCCTCATATTGTCCGGCTGTCCGGCTCCATGAGAAATCCTTTTTCATCCCATTGAGCTGTGTCCGCCTGTATCCATCAGGATCAAGCCTGTAGACTGAGGCCGCCCACCTGAGGGTGTTCAGGAGCGAGAGCTGGTTGAGATCCCAGAACTTGAATCCTGTAGATGCGGAGTAATCCTTCGGATTGAAATTCACGACAGTATCTTCAAGGCCGCCTGTCGAACGCACGACCGGAGGCGTGCCGAAGCGCATGCTGTACATCTGGTTCAAGCCGCACGGCTCATATCTTGAAGGCATGACGAAGAAATCGCTTCCCGCCTCGACGAGATGTGCAAGCTTGTCGCTGTATCCGATGTGAACTGCGAATTTAGCAGGATGCTTCGCCGCAAGATTAAGAAGCCAGGACTGGAGTCCGGGATCACCTGATGCGAGAATGACAAACTGGACATCATCATAGGCGAGCATGTCTTCAATTGCCGCCGCAAACACATCGATTCCCTTCTGGTAGGCAAGTCGCGAGACAATTCCAAAGACAGGGGAGTGTGGTCTCTGCTGGAGCTTGAATGTCTTCTGGAGTTCAGCCTTGCATATGGCCTTCCCCGACAAGTCATCGACAGAATAGGTTGCAGGAATATTTCTGGCGTTCTGAGGATTCCACTTCTCCACGTCGATGCCGTTCAATATTCCTCTAAGCCTTCCCGCAGCGCTCCGTTCCCTGAGAGGTGAGTCAAGATTGAATCCATATGCCGGAGAAAGTATTTCCTGTGCGTGTGTCGGACTTACGGTGGTAATGAAATCAGCGGTCATGATTCCACCCTTGAGAAGGTTGATCTGGTCATGGAACTCAAGACAGCGCATGGTGAAGTATTCCCAGCCAAGACCTGTGAAGTAAAGATGGGATTTGTGGAACACCCCCTGGTAGGCGAGATTATGTATTGTCAGAATCGAAGCTGTCCTGTCAAAGTTATGGTAATGCATGTAGAGCGGACTCTTCATGTATACGCTGCATAGAGCGGAATGCCAGTCATTCGTGTGGAGGATGTCCGGCTTTATCTTCAGTGCGAGGATGGCCTGCATCGCAGCCCGGCAGAAAAAGATGAATCTTTCAGAGTTGTCGCCATATTCCATGCCAAGCCAGTCGTAAAGGGCGGGACGGTTGAAGAACCGGTGGTATTCGATGAAATAGTAAGTCAGATTGGGGTTCACCTTGTGTTCGAGTATCTGCGCCCATTCCGTCCTGCCGAGGAACGGTACTCCGAGCAGTTCGTAGCATACATTGATTTTCCTGTTGAATTCGCCCATCATCTGGGGATAATAGGGCATGATGACGGAAACACGGTGCCCCCTCTCCGACAATGCTATAGGGAGCGCGCCGGAGACGTCGGCAAGTCCGCCGGTCTTGGCGTAAGGAGAGGCCTCGCTCGTAAGCCACACGATTTCCCTGCAGCCTTTTCCGAGAGGCGGGAGCCTGTGCTTCTTTTCAATCCTGGCTTTTGCACCCGGCTTGTCCTCTTTGATTTTCTTCTTTTTAACTGGCATGTCCTATCCTTTTCTTTCAGCACGCATCTGTTCACGCGCTCTTCTAAGTGTTTCCATTTCCTGTTCAGTGAGGCTGTTAATTCCAGTGGCTGAAAGCTTGTCGAGTATCCTGTCCATCTCAGCCTGTGTGACCTGGCTGTCCGTCACGCTCCATCCCGAAGGCGGACTTTTCATGGAATAGGGACTCTTCGCCTTTCCAAACTTAAACGAGAACATGTCCCATATCTCATTCTTGTAAAGCAGCCTGATATAAAGATATCCTCCGAGGAAGCCTCCGACA
>JBAQUG010000547.1:0-5313 GCA_049297395.1 Victivallales bacterium
GGTGCTGGCGGTCCGAAAACAGGGAATAATTGCGAGACGTTATGCCAACCAAAATAAGTACAACAGTCAATATTCAGACGAGCATCCTGGTTGTTGACGATGAATTCGGAATAAGAACGATCCTGAACAGTTTTCTTTCAGAGGAATTCCATGTTGTCCTGGCCTCATCAGCCAATGACGCAATCGGACTGCTTGAGAAAGAAAATTTTGACATCGCCCTGGTTGATGTGAATATGCCGGGAATGTCGGGCAAGGAGTTTTTCGGACTGTGCAGGACGCGGTATCCGGAAATGCAGTTCATCCTCATGACGGGAAGGCCCAAGTTTGCCGATGCCATTGATGTCGTCAAGGATGGGGCATTCTATTATCTGCTCAAGCCGCTCGATCTGAAATTCCTGCATTCCCTGATCCTGAAGGCTGTCGAGGAAAAGAAAAGCGGCTCCGTAACAGGGAGCTACGATGCGGGCATAATAAAGAATCTTGGACCGCAATACAGGATTGTGCGCTCTCTGGGATCCGGAGTTTCAGGAGTAGTGCTTCTTGTCGAGAACAAGGGGAATTTATACGCGATGAAACTATTGCGCTGCTGCAACACTGACGATAATTATTCGGACAAGATGGAAAGATTCGTGCGTGAAGCAGAAATACTCGGGAGGATAAATAACGAACATGTTGTCAAGATCATCGAGAACAACCTCAGGAAAATAAATGAAACTCCATATCTGATAATGGAATACGTAAAGGGAATGTCACTGTCCGAATGCATCAGGGAAAACAAGCTGGACATCCATCAGAAGATCTCCATAATCCAGCAGATCGCGGAGACGCTCGGCTGTGTGCATGTCCAGGGTGTGTTTCACAGGGACATAAAGCCCGACAATATCCTCTTGACCGACGATCTTCTAGTGAAGATAACTGACTTCGGCATCTGCCATGTCAAAGGTTCGTCTCTTACGATGCCCGAGCAGGTTCTGGGTTCTCCAGCGTATATGGCTCCGGAAAGTTTTGAAGACAGCATAAAGCCGGATCTGAAAGCTGATATGTTCTCTCTCGGGGTTGTCAGTTATCAGATGCTTACAGGAATAAGACCTTTTGAAGAGGATACTGTCTGCAAGACAATCAGCGCGCTGAAGAACAAAAAACCTGCCGCACCGGCAAAACTGAATCCAGATATTCCCAGCTGGATGCAGGATATCATGGCGAAGATGCTTGACAAGAATCCCGGCAGGCGGTTCGATAACTGCGGTGAAATATCGAAAGCCATAACCTATTACCTTTCCGGCGGCGAAAAAAAGAAATTGAATTTCACGGAAAGAATATTCAGAAGCATGATTCCGGCCGACAGCGTGTGGAGCTGATTACGGGTAAATATTCACCGAACTATGTTAGTTCAGTGAATCTTTACATCTAATAAAATGAGTTATTTTGCCTTTTATTTTTTGTACGTATTAAGTAAACAACATAGTTTACTTAATACGTACCTTAATTGATTCTACTCGCTCTATCGAGTATATTCCGTACATGGAAGGACGCAAGTCCCAGGATTAATATTACTGGGTGGCAAATGTGTGTTTCAAATCATTCAACGCTGAACCTTAAAGGATAAATATCATGGCCGTCAGGAAGAAAAGCAAATCGAAAATATCACAGCATCCGCTTGATGCCGTGACAATAGAGGCTAAGGACATCGGAGAAAAAACAGGCGCGCCGCAGGAGACGGCTGAAAAATCCAATCCCG
Source organism: Victivallales bacterium (assembly GCA_049297395.1). Lineage (GTDB taxonomy): Bacteria > Verrucomicrobiota > Lentisphaeria > Victivallales > GWF2-50-93 > GWF2-50-93. The sequence continues at coordinate 1,739 of JBAQUG010000547.1, forward strand.
GGTTCCCCATCGTCGGCATTGGCGCATCCGCCGGAGGGCTGGGGGCTTTCGAGGCCTTTTTCTCCGGCATGCCTGCAAACACAGACCCTGGCATGGCCTTTGTGCTGGTACAACACCTGGCTCCGGACCACAAGAGCATTCTCAGCGACCTCATCCGGCGCTACACCCGCATGCAGGTCTTCGAGGTCGAGGACGGGATGGTGGTGCAGCCCAACTGCGCCTACATAATCCCTCCCAACTTCGACATGGCGTTTCTGAACGGTACGCTCCATCTGATGGAACCCTCCGCCCCGCGCGGTCATCGCATGCCTATTGACTTTTTCTTCCGATCCCTGGCACAGGACCAGCACGAACGGGCCATCTGTATCGTGCTCTCGGGCACCGGCAGCGACGGCACCCAGGGCGTGCGTGCCCTCAAAGGCGAGGGAGGAATGGTCATGGTACAGACCCCTAAGTCCACCGAGTACGACGGCATGCCGCGCAGCGCCATTGGAACCGGCCTTGTGGACTACGAGCTCCCGCCGGCCGAAATGCCGGCCCAGCTCATCGCCTACGCCGCCCACGCATTCGGCACTCTTCCACGGTCCGCCGCTTCCTCCATGCCCAAGACCGAGAACGCGCTGAAGAAGATCTTCATCCTGCTGCGCTCCCAGACCGGACACGACTTTTCCCAGTACAAGTCGAACACCATCCACCGGCGCATTGAGCGGCGAATGGCCGTCCACCAGATTGAAGATATTGAGGGATATGTCAAGTATTTGCAGCAGACACCGCCGGAGGTGGAGGCGCTGTTCCGCGACCTGCTGATCGGCGTGACCAGGTTCTTCCGGGATCCTGAAACCTTCAAGGCGCTCGAGGAACAGGTCATCCCAAAACTCTTTGACGGGTCCGTTGGCGGAGTGATCCGTGTCTGGTCTACAGGATGTTCCACCGGCGAGGAAGCCTATTCCATCGCCATCCTCATGCAGGAGCGCCTTGAGGCGCTCAAGCAGAGTTTCAAGGTGCAGGTTTTTGCAACAGATATTGACAGCCAGGCGATTGCCACAGCCCGCACCGGCATCTATCCGGCCAGCATCGCCACCGACATCTCGCCGGAACGGCTGGCAAGATTTTTCACGGCCGAATCCGACGGCAGCGCGTACCGCATCCACAAAGGAATCCGCGACATGCTGGTCTTTTCCGAGCAGGACGTAATCAAAGATCCGCCGTTCTCCAAGCTCGACCTCATCAGCTGCCGCAACCTCCTGATCTATATGGGAGGGGATTTGCAGAAGAAGCTCATGCCTCTCTTCCACTACGCTCTCAATCCGGGCGGCATGCTCTTCCTGGGCACTTCTGAAACCGTGGGCGAGTTTAGCGATCTTTTTGTGCCACTGGACCGCAAATCGAAACTGTATCGGCGCAAGGAGGATATCCACAGCGCACAGCGCATGGCCTTGGGCCGGGTTCTCCCTCCGATGACAAAAATGACGGACGCGACGCTCCCGCAGACCGCATACAAGACGGCCCAGACCGGAAAACCGCCGATGCGCGAACTGACCGAACAGGCGCTCCTGCAACAAGTCGCCCCGTCCGCCGCGCTCGTCAACGTCCAAGGCGACATCCTCTACCTCCATGGCCGCACTGGAATGTATCTGGAACCGACCCCCGGCGAGGCTGGAATCAACAACATCCTGAAGATGTCCCGCGAAGGATTGCGGCGCGAACTGACCACGGCCCTGCACAAAGCCGCGTCGGGCATGGAGATCGTAAGCTCCCCGGGACTGCGCGTCAAAACCAACGGACACTTCACGACCTTCAACCTGACTGTCCGCCCGGTGACAGCAGGTCCCGCCTGTACTGAGCAAAGTCGAAGTGCCGCAACTCCGGAAGTCCCCCTGTACCTGGTAATCCTGGAAGAAGTGGAGGAGACTGGGCCGGTAATCAGTAATCCGAAATCAGACGGCGGCAAGAAGAAGATAGGCATTGGTGGCCCGACGACCGACGCAGTCGCGATCGCGGCGCTCAGGCGGGAACTGCGGGCCAAGGAAGAATACCTCCAGACCACCAACGAGGAACTGGAGACATCCAACGAAGAACTTAAATCCTCAAATGAGGAAATGCAGTCTGTCAACGAGGAATTGCAATCCACAAACGAGGAGTTGGAAACCTCCAAGGAGGAAATGCAGTCTGTCAATGAGGAATTGTCCACGGTCAACTCCGAACTGCAGACCAAGATGTCGGATCTGACGCGGACCAACAACGACATGAACAACCTGCTGGCCGGCACCGGTATCGCCAGTGTCTTCGTGGATCATCAGCTTCGCATCCTGCGTTTCACCCCTGCCTCCACCCAGCTCATCAACCTGATCCTGAGCGACGTGGGACGGCCCGTGGGCCATATCCTCTCCAATCTGCTCGGCTATAACAGCCTCGTGGCGGACGCGAAGGCAGTTCTGGACACCCTGCTTCCCAAAGACATCGAAGTGCAGACAATAGAGGGCAAGTGGTACACTATGCGCATCCGACCCTACCGCACGCTGGACAACGTGATCGAAGGCGCAGTGATAACCTTTTTGGACATAACCGAGATGAAGCTGACCCGGGAAGAGCTGAGTAAAGCCAATGATCTGCTCCGTCTGGCCGTAGTGGTCCGCGACGCCTACGATGCCATCATGGTCCAGAATTTGGAAGGCCGCATCCTGGCCTGGAACCCGTGTGCTGAAAAAATATACGGCTGGAGCGAGGACGAAGCTTTGAAGATGAACATCCGCGACCTGATCCCGGAAAACCTGCGCGAGGAAGCGTTGGCCAAGGTGCAGCAGCTCAGCCGGTCTGATGTCCTGGAGCCGTATCGCACGCAGCGGATCACCAAGGACGGCCGGACCGTGGAGGTGTTGCTGACAGCCACCGCGCTGGTGGACAAGGCCGGGAAAATATATGCAGTCGCCACGACGGAGAGGGAAGTTGGGGAAAGTTCGAAAGTTCGGTAGTGCTAGAGTTCGGAAGTGCGGAGGGTACGCTGGCACCCCTGCCGGCATCGGTGGCTGAATGGAACGCCGGCACCCCTGCCGGCATCGGCGGGAAGAAGAAAAAGATGAATACCTGCCAGCAAGGGTGCTGGCGGTCCGGTAAGATGGTACGGCATGGAACGCCGGCACCCTTGCCGGCATCGGTGGCTGAGTGGAAAAGAAAAAGAAAATCTGCCAGCAGGGTGCTGGCGGTCCGAAGATAAGGAGTCGATAACATATGAAAGAATGGTCTAGCAGGGGATATCTACCGCACCGTGACAAGTCGGGGCTGGTTCAACATATCACTTTTCATCTTGCTGATTCCATTCCCCAAAAATCTCGAGACCGTCTTGAATTAGACATGCAAATACTTGAGAGCGAACTCTCGAAAGAGAATGCCGATAATCAAACACGCAAGCATCGGCTCGCTGTTGAGAAGTTGAAACGCATACACGAATTGCTCGATGCCGGACATGGCGAATGTCATCTGCGAAATCCGCACTGCGCGGAAATCGTTCAGGATATTTTGACCGTTTTGTGCGGGATAGAAAGCATCTTGACCGTGTGATTGAATATATTGAGATG
>JBAQUG010000548.1:0-24336 GCA_049297395.1 Victivallales bacterium
GCCCAAGTGAAAAACCATATGAAGCGTCACTGCCTGATAACTGCAATGATATGCGTGCGGAGGAAGGGGAAGAGTGTTTCGAGTATGTCGGCGGTAAGCGCCGAATATGGGGCTATCGCCCTCGCCAGGGGAGGAGCGAATGTTACTTTTTTGAATTCGCATTTCCATGGGGAGAAAAGGGATGAGACCTCCTTTTTGCCGACTCCTCTTACATCGGGATTCTTCGGACTGTCGTAGATGAAATCATACCAGAGAATGAAACCGCTCTTCTTGCAGACACGTTTCATCTCGGAGGCTATTTCCTTACGCGTTTCAAGATCCTTTACCGAAGTGAACATCGTAGACTGGAAAACTATGTCGAATGATTCGTCTTTCCATGGCAGTTCCGCGGCATTTCCGTTGCGGATATCAGCACCCTGTATCCTGCGTTTTGCGAACTCCGCACGCTTGCCGTCAAGTTCGATCCCGGCAATGTTTTCAGGCATGAACCCGAAAGTCTGGAATTCCGCCAGCCATTGGCCGTTTCCGCAACCAGCCTCAAGGAGACTGACCTTCTCAACTCCGTCCGGATATGCCGACGCCAGTATCCTGCGGATTTCGCGCTGCCGCCTCTGGATCATGAAGAACGCCGCCGGATGCAATGGTGAATAAATGTTCAAATTTAAATCCTTCCAGTCGATTTTTTTACCCGATACTGCGCCCGCTTTTCATTTATGATGTCATTGCCAGGAAGATTATCGACGCTTGTTGCTTCTTGGATATTCCAGAGAAAGGCTCTTCTAAATGAATTCATCGAGAATATACACATCGAGTTCTTCGGCAAGTCTTTTGAGCGCCTTGTCGTTTGTAATAATGGCAGGCAGTTTCGAATGATAAATTGCCGTAGCCGCCTGGAACATGTCCGGAAGAGGTAATCCATACCTGCCCCTCAGGCTGCCGGCAAGAAAGGCGATCTCAAAATTCAAGGGAACGTTCCTTACATTCGGAATATTACATAAAACACTCCTGTATTTGTCTGCAATGGCAGTTTCTCCCAGACGAACAGGTTTGACCAGTATTTCTGCCGCGCTTATCGGGGAGATAATGGCTGAAAAAGCTTTTTCATTCGCCATGCCTATTAATTTTTCAGCGACGTCTGCGTATTTCCCGTCGCCTTCGAAGAGATAGATGAACAGCATCGTGTCAAGCAGGACATTTTCCCTGCCTTTCAGCTTTTTAAAAATGCTTTCAGTCATTCTTGCGCCATTCCTGTCTTAGGCTTTTTACATAGTTGGTTGCGTCAGTCCCGTCCGCAATTGTTTTTCCGATGCCCTTCAGTGACGGTGAAGAAATGTCATAGATTTTCAAGGAGCTGCCTTCAGCTACAACGTTCATCCTGCTGTGGGGCTTTATATGAAGAGCCCTGCGTTCCTTTTTGGGAATTACAATCTGATATCTTTCTCCTACGGTCACGACTGACATGTTGCAACTCCTTTATCATACATTATTAGAAATGACATGCAAATAATATAAACATCGTATCATATATGTCAACTCCCGTACTTTGCCCAGAGAGCGGACTTGAGCCGGTGGATTTTTCGCAGCTCCTCCTTGTAGGCGTCATGTGTCGGAAAATTTCTCCAGTCGGTAATCTTCCCGGCAATGGCATCGAGCTTCTTCAGATATCTCACTGCATAAACGTAGTATTTGGACTGCGCCTTCTTGAGGATGGAGTCTATCAAGGCCCTGTGAATTATCGAGGAAGCGAGAAATTTGTTTTCAGCCTCGAATTTCTTCGAGAGCTCAAGTAAGGACGGGTAGTTATCGCCGTTAATCTGGTCTTCTTTCCCGACAAGATATTTTTCGGCCTCGTCCGTCTTTCCGTTTTTAAGCAAAAAATCGGCATCTGTCAGGGAAAGCTGTTCATTCTTTATTATCAGACCTGTCTCTTCCTCGATTATCCTGCCTCGCTCTGATTCGCCGACAGATTCCAACAGTTCCTTCAAGTTATCTTCTGACCTATGTTTTCTAAAGGATTTCAGTGCGATTTCATGCATCTTTTCCTTGTCGCCAGTCTTTTTATATATCGAGAACAGGAGCTTGTTTCGCTCATAGGCCATATAATTTTCTGTTTTTGGAATTTTATTCAGCCAGGCCAACGCCGTAGTGCAATCACCTGCTTTGAAGTAGGCTTCCGCTATTTCTATGTAGCTTCCGTTCGGAATTCCTGTGAATCCCTTGCATGATTTTAAGGAAGCCTTTTCGAACATGACAGGATCATTAAGCTGTTCTGCAAGATTTTCCGCCCCATATGCCCAATGGCTTGACTGTTTGTCGTCCGCTGCTTCATTCATCCTGTCCATGAACAGTTCGGTAAGTTTCCTGAGTTCTCCTGCTGGAAGGAATTTCGCTGATTGCTTGAGCAGATATTCCCTTAAGCTGTAGGTGTCTTCCTCGTAGAGCTCGACGAGAATTTCTGAAATCCACTTCTTGTCCTTGCATTTTGACGCCAGTTCCGCGAAGAGATCGCTGGCGGAAGAGCGAAAGATGCTGCCAATAAAACCGTCTGAATCATCGCAGTGTCCGATAACGGCCTTGTCGCTCTTGAAGAATTCAACAAGAAGGGTGATGCCGTCGCTTGGATTTTCAGATCCCTCCCGGATTTCAGCAAGGATCTCCTCGAGTTTGTTCCTGAAGGACTTGGAGCTTCTCCAGTCAACAAAACTTTTTTGCCTGCGCAGCCCTAATATTTTCGCCTTGGCGCGTTTGAAATTATCTTTTTTGCTTGAAATCAGCCGGGTGATCATGGCATCTGCGTCATCGTGACGGATTGACAGTTCCATCAACGCTTCGACCAGATCTTCCACCGCAACTTTCGAAAGTTTTGTGCGAATGTCGCTATCTGAATCCACAAATTTCAACTGCTTGCGCATAAATTATTGCTTTAACCCGCCATCGTTGGTGTTTTCTGTTTCTGGATCTTTGAAATCCGGTATCGGCGTAAAATCGTCTGATTTTTCGGCTCGCAGTCGAACAGGCCCCTTTGCAACGTTATAATCTGCTATCATTTTATTTATTACGGCTTTTATTTGAAGAAAGAGCATACTGTTTTCCGTGTAGTCTGCGGGTGCTACAAAATTGACACGTTCTTCTTTCTTTAATCCCTCTACCGAGGCTTTTTTTCTTGAACCCGGTTTATAAACCCCAACAGAATAGCCTCCCTGTACCTTTACCAATTTCATACATGGTATGTCTGTTGAACCATCGCCAATGTAGATTATCCTCTGAAAGGGGATGCGGCGGTCATCTTTTTCCATAAAAGCATTGATTTGAGTATTATCATAAACATCAAGCATGCCTTTATTTATTCTAAACAGAAATTGGGTTTTTGTTGTGTAATTTATAGCCAACGCAGGCCAATAGGCAACTTCGTTTTGATTATACATAAAAGAGGAGGCATATATTTTCTTGAACTCCCTTCCGATGCTTGTTCCTTCAATCATTTCTTTTATACCGGAAGATATTATATAGTGTTCTACATTTGCTCCATGTTCTTTACCGAAAGCTGTAATCTTTTGAAACCAGTCGCTTACTCCGGGAAACAATTCTACAGTTTTCCCATAATCTACGAAAGCTTTACGAGTAATCTTAACGTCCATGCTCGAGGTAGCCTTTTCTAGCATTATACGCATATAGGTCAAGATCTCATCAGCATCCTGTTCGTTAGCTCTTATGTGCACTTCTTTCCAAAAATCTTGTGGATTTACACCTAGCTCAGGAATGAAATTATACTCCTGCATGTTTTTCGGCGATAAAGTTCCGTCGAAGTCGTAGCATATCGCGATTATTGGCTTTTTAGGTTTGCTCATCGTCTATCATCTCCGATTGCCAGTGTTCAACGTCCTTCAGCCTAATCACATTCAAATGTTAGCATGGTTTTCAACAAGGCAGAACTTTTCTTTCAAGGTGTTCATCTCTGAATACTCAATAACCTTATCGTGCTGGAGCCGTCCGACAACAATGCCAGGGGCAATTCCAGATTTACGGGCAAGCTGTGTTACTGAATTTTCATCGGCGCGGCCCATGTTTTCTGAAAAAGACCGATACTCTTTTTCTGGAATCAACACGTTTGCGGCGAAACGATCCGCTTCCTTTTCGGCATCGGCATTGCTGTGCTTTATGTCGTCAAGGAACAGCATTTTCTTGCCGTGGAGGAGAATGTGTCCCGCCTCGTGGAAGAACGAAAACCAAAAGTGGTCATTGGTCTTGTGCCGAAGGCTGAGCATTATTAAAGCCTTGTCCTTTGACATCCAGCGGGTGGCGCCGCTCAGGTGCGTTTTCGGGAGTTCTCCAAGAAAGACAAGGGCCACGCCAGCATCAGCGCACTTCTTTTTCATTTCAGGCTCGAATGTCTCAGGGGATTTTACAGTAAATGTTCTTATTTCCTCGAGCGCTGACTTAAACTTTGCCTCATCAAAAGAACTGGCAGGAATATTCTGGGAAAGAATTTCTCCCTGCCTGAGCCAAGCAGAGACGGCTTCAGGCGCTCGTTTGAAAGAAGGCGAAGATCTGTAACTAACCCGTAATTCCCCAAACCATTTTTCCCAGGCATCCGTATTGCTGACACCAAAGAATTGCAAAAGGGAATTTGCCGTTTGAGCTTTGTTTGCAGGAATTAGAATCCAACTTCTTTTAGACATCTCATTTACAGGAAAACGTCTTGCCCATTCGTATGCTTCCGATGATGTCTTCAAAGATTGAATCCTTGCCCTGCCGAGTTCATAATTGCTCTGGATATTTGTCCAGATATTGGCTGCGATGCCAAGAACTTTTTCGAGACTTATGGCGACATCTGGAACTATTGCCGCCTTTTCATGTAGAATCTGGTTGAGATGTTTGGCGGAGATTCCGCAACGGTCAGCGGCTTCTTTCTTGGACAATCCCCGGGCTTCAAGGGTTTCCTCAAGTATTGCTCCAGGATGTACTGAATAGTCGGGACTGTATTGATTTGAAATGTTCATTAGTGGTAATCCTCCACGGATTGTATTTCTATTGCTGTGACCTTGGTTTTATCCACTCCGCCGTCTTCTTTTACCGGTATCGGATTGTTTGCAACGCAAAAGATAAGTCTCCAAGGGTGTTTCAAATAGACTGCATATTTACCGGATTTAAGAGGATGAAGCTCATGACATCCTTCTGGAGGAAGATGTGAAACTTGTTCCAAGCATGCCGCACCCCTTAAGACAGCCATACGCCTTTTTATCGCTTCAGACTGTTTCCCATATTCCTTTAGAAGCTCGCGCTCTGAATTGAAGATTTTTTCAAGCTTTGTCGTTTTGAATATTATATCCACAAATCATTTACCTGTCAAGTAAATAAATATAATTTAATGTAAATTAGAATAAAAGCAATGCTATTGCGGTAATTTTCCTAATTCATTCATGAATTCTTCCGCGAGTTTTGCGCGGTCGTAGGAGTTTACTACAAAGCTTCGTCCCTTCAAACCCATTCCCCTGCGTGTTTCCGGATCCATTTTCGTGAACTCAATTATGCCTTCTGCGAGCTTCTCAGGATTTTCCGGAGGGACGACTTTTGCGCATCCGCTTTTCAGCGCGATTTCCGCCCCTTCCCCTTTTCCGCAGAAGATGAATGGGATCTGTTCCGCCATGAGTTCAAAAATCTTTGAAGGTCTTGCGCCTTCAAATATTTTTATGTCCTTTAAAGGAACCAGGGCAATATCGAATTGGGAAAGCAGGTGGGACATCTTCTCCCTAGGGACAGAATCGAGGAATTTCAGGTTTTTCAGACCGAGCTCAGAAGTCTTATTCTGAAGTCCGGACTTTTCAGGTCCGTCTCCAAAAAACATGAAGAAAATCTTTTCATTCTTCAGGATATTGGCAGCTTCAATCACCTGCGAGAGCGCCTGGGAGCGACCGTGGTTGCCTGCGTATCCGACGACGAATGAGTTCCTGGGAATGCCGTGTGATTCTGCGAACTTCGCATCTTTCGGCTGTTTGTTGAACATCTCAAGATCCACCCCGTTAGGGAACAGGAAGGTCTTTGCTTCGGGATATCTTTTCTTTACGCCTTTGACTATGCCTTCCGTCTGGCACGACACAAGAACGGATTTCTTGTAGAGAAGTTTCTCAAACCACTCCAGGAAGCTCAGCGCAGGCCCTTTCCCGATCATGCCGAGCTGGACAGCGCTTTCCGGCCACAGATCGCTGATGTTCATCACGAGCCTTGTACCTTTGACGAATTTCAGGAACAGGGCAGTGCAGCCTAGGAAGAGGGGAGGGCTCTCACATATGAGGAAGTCGGATTTTCCGAGTTTGAAAAATCCGAAGAAGGCGGCGGATTTCACGAATGAAAAATAACAGATCAGCTGCCTGACGGTGCTTTTTTTCTTTGACGGCAATATCCAGCAGCGGATGACCTTGACCCCGTCAATAGTCTCGTTGAAAGTAAATTTTCCTTGGTAATCAGGGAAAATTATTCCAACAGGATAATTAGGCATAGCCGTCAAAACAGTAACCTCATGCCCTTTCAAAACCCAGCGCCTTGCCAAGTCATGCAGCCTGTTCTGCGGCGCCCCATGCTCCGGAGGATAGTATTGTGTCAGAACAACAATTTTGAATTTTGCATTTTGAATTTTGGATGCCATTAATTCTTTCTGGAGGTTTTGACTATTTTTGTAGTAATGTTGATGATTTGCTGGACTTCTTCAATGTATGGCTGATAATTGATGTTCAAAGTCAGTTTTGATTCATGTAAGAGACGTAGCCAGTATAATGTTTCACGAGCTTCTTTTGATGCAATGGACATTTTATGTGTAAAATCCGCCCTGCTTTCAGCCGCGACAGCTTCTTCAACATTCGCGCCAATGCTCGTGCCAGATCGTAAGAGCTGTTTCGAGATGACAAATTCTTTGTGTTGCTGGAGCAGACGGTACAAGTCAATAATTGATAAGGAAAATTGAAAAGTCTTAGTTTTTATCAGATTGTCTTTCATTCAAAATCCATCATCCAAAATTTAAAATATTTTTCATCCAGTAATCCATGCAGAACAGCCTGAACATCCTCGTCGCATCGAATCTGCCGTCCATGATCTTTATCTGGATGTCCTGGAAATCGTCGGCTATTAATTCTGATACAGGATGGTTTTTCTCGGAGGCCCAGCTGATTAGATATTTGTTGAATGAACCGGACTTCATCCATTTTTCCTGCGGGGTCTCGAATCCCTTCTTGTCCTTCCTCCAGCAAATGTCGGAGGGCAGCTTGGAATCCATGGACTTCCTGAGAAGAAATTTTGTCCAGCCCTTCCTCATGTTCAGTTCCGGATTGACCGAGAGAAGCAGCTCAACCATGTTCACGTCAAGGAAAGGAACCCTGGACTCGATTGAGAACGCCATTGAGTTCCTGTCCTCCCATTTCAACAGTCGCGGAAGATGTATCTTGAAGATCTCGGCCTTGCGATATTCGCACGGGGAGAGATCCTGTGCCTCGCGGTGCCAGTTCAGCGTTTTTATCTCTCCAAGGTGCCCGTGATATTTTTTGTTTATTGAGAAGGGCAGGAATCTCGTGTTCCTTTTCCTGTATTCAGAAAGATGTGAGAATGCCTGCGAAAGAAGCTCGGTGTTGCCTCCGAACAATGTCCCCGCTGAATGTTTAAAGATGGAAGAAATATTTTTACTCCCGTAAAAATATTTCAGCATGAGGAAATATGCCGGCCAGTATCCTGAAAAAAGTTCATCGCCACCCTGCCCATCAAGGAGGACCGGTATCTTTTCCCGCCTGGCGGCCTGCATGATCTTGTACTGCGCATACATGCTGATGCTGCCGACAGGCTCGTCGTGCTGGTGCAGGAATGCCGGAAGATCGGTTATGAATTCGTCTGCATTGGGAAATACTTCGATATGCCTGCTGCCGGTTTTGCCGACGATGCTCTTCATGAACTTCCGCTCATCGATTCTTGGATCATCAAAACAGGCTGAGAACGCATTGAAGGTCTGTGACGGCTGAAGCCGCTTCATCTCCACAAATATCGCAGATGAATCGAGTCCGCCCGACAGGCAGCCGCCAACCGGCACGTCAGACCTCAGCCGGAAATTGACCGATGCCGCAAATGTCTTTGAGATCAGGGATACTATTTCATCTTCAGCATATTTCCTGACGGATATCTTTTCGGCGGTCCAGAATTCCTCCGGCTTCACTTCCGGAGAATCAAGATCTATCTCCGCGCAGCATCCCGGCGGGAAAACCATGACATCCTTGAAAAAAGTTTCAGGAGGAATTTCATATCCGGTTACAAGATAGGAAAGGCACGCGTCTATGTTCGGCTCCTTCTTGAAGCCAGGCAGTTCAAAGAACTGTTTTATCTCCGAAGCGATGGCAAGGAGTCCGCCGCTCCTGGTATAATAAAGCGGTTTCACCCCGATACGGTCCCTTGAAATAAAAATCTTCCTCTTCTTCCTGTCCAGAAGAGCAAAAGACCACATTCCGTTGAATCTCGACAGGCACTGGCTTCCCCATTTCCTGTATGCTTCAATTATTACTTCGGTATCGGTGTGCGACTTGAAGGAAATGCCTTCCTTCTCAAGCTCCTGCCGTAGTTCTATGTAATTGTAGATTTCGCCGTTGAAGACCAATGCGAAGTTCTTGTCTGTCGAGAACATCGGCTGGGATCCGGCCTCCGACAGATCGATGATGGAGAGCCTTCGGTGGCCGAGTCCGACAAGGAATTTGCCCTGGCTGCTTTCAGGCAGTCCTTCGGACATTGCGAATTTCGCAAAACCTACGCTGTCAGGTCCCCTATGTCCCATGCAGTTCGTGAAACGTTGCAGGACTCTTTCATCAAGGGACTGGGGCTTGTCGATTATACAGGCTATTCCGCACATGTTAACTCCTACTCATAAACCAAAGAGCACGGCAACAGAGTGCCGTGGCTACAGCAAATCCAAAGTGTAGCCGCGTCACTCTGCTGACGCGTCTCTTTTCCGATGAATGCGACTCTGTATGGCAAGCTCTTTGTAAGCATCAATGAACTTGCCGGTATTATTTCTGAAATTGAATTTTTTCTTGATCATTTCATGATTCATCTTGACGGCGTTTTCCCTCATTTCAATATTTCCGGCGGTCCGGATCATTATCTCTGCAAGGTCAGAAATTGATATATCAGGTTTTATAAGAGTCCCATTGCTGCCACTTTCTATCAGCGCCCTTGATGCAGGCATGTCTGTAACGATGGGATAGACGCCGCATGCGCAGGATTCGAGAAGGGAGCTTGACACTCCTTCTGATTCGATTATGGAAACATATATGTCTGAATTCTGGAGAGTTCCTGCAACTTCCTGCGGGGACAGTCTGCCTGAGAATTTTATTTCTTCCGATATGCCAAGGGATTGGACCAGATTCATGAGGGCTATTTTTTCAGGCCCCTCTCCGGTTATCTTCAGGCATGCGTCTGGGATTTTCTTCAGGAGAAGTACGAATGCTTCAATAATCCTGTTTATCTTATACTCAGGGAAAAGGGATCTCGAAGAGATGAAAACCGGGGCCCCTGCCGGTTTAGACACAGATGGTTTGAAAAGGTCAAGATCTATTCCCCGGTGCATGACCAGGATTTTTTTCTCATCAGCCCCTAGTTCCTTGAGCCGAGGCAGCATGTTGTCGCCCCAGGCGTGTATCAGATCGGCCTTTCCTATGGCTTTCCGTGCAAAATATTCCAGGACTTTCCTTCTTATGGGATTCGGCTTTGGAAGGTATGTGATCTGCTCGTTCTGTGCAGCAAGGACTAGCGGATGGAATCCTGAGGAGGCGCAAAGATATCCGTAGCTCGTAACTCGGTAGCCGATCAGAATGTCAGGCTTTTCTTTTGAGATGACTTCGCGGAGCTTCCCTGCGCCGAAAATGAAATTCAATCTTGCCGGGAGGGAGGGGGTGCCTAGTGCAACAATTCCTCCGGTGCTTTTTTCAGCCCTGGCCGAGGCAATGATGACTTCAGCGCCAAGTTCCCTGAAGCCTTTTACCCAGGCAAGGGTGTTGGCGCTTTTGTCGTCCGCACAAAGAAGAATTTTCAGTTATAAATTACTGTGAATTTTATTTATTGTAAAATTCCCTGATGCTGTCAGCCACGTACTTGATCTGGTCTGATGCCAGTTCCGGATAAATCGGAAGAGCGGCAGTCTCAGCTGCGGCTCTCTCGGATTCCGGGAAATCACCCTTCTTGTGCCCGAGAGGCTTGAAACATTCCTGTTCATGCAGGCTGAGCGGATAGTATATCTCTGTCCCTATGCCCTTTTCGGTGAGGAATTTCCTCAGTTCATCCCTCTTGGGAACCCTGATGACATACTGGTTGAAGATGGAGACGCTGTGCTTCTCGATGAATGGAGTGGAAACAGTCTTTACGCTCTTGAGAAGATCATCGTATATCGCGGCGTTCTTGCGGCGTCCTTCCGACCAGGAATTGAGATATTTGAGTTTTACGATTAGGATTGCGGCATGGATGGTGTCGAGACGGAAATTACCACCGACAAACTTATGGAAATATTTCGGCTTTGAACCATGTCCGCGCATTATCTCGAGCCTCTCGCCGAGGACAGGATCCTGAGCTGTGATGATTCCGCCATCGCCTGCTGTTCCGAGGTTCTTCGACGGGAAAAAGCTGAAGCAGCCGACAGTTCCGATAGAGCCTGCCTGCCTGCCCTTGTATGTTGAACCAATGCTCTGGCATGCGTCCTCAATCACGAAGAGATTGTGCTTCTTGGCGATTGCCATGATCGGATCCATGTCGGCCATCTGTCCGAAAAGATGTACGGGTATGATAGCCTTCGTTTTCTTTGTAATGGCCTTTTCAATCTTTGTTACGTCGATATTATAGGTCTTGGGATCGATGTCGACAAATACCGGTTTTGCGCCTGTCCTCCAGATGCAGCCCGCTGTCGCGAAGAATGTGAACGGCGTGGTAATGACCTCGTCGCCTTGTCCGATGTTGAATGCCATGAGGGCGCAGAGCAGGGCGTCCGTGCCGCTGGACACGCCTATCGCCGATTTGCATGTGGTGTATGTCGCGATCTGCTTTTCAAGCTCCTTCACCTGCGGTCCGTTGATGAACTGCTGCGAATCGAAAACGGCCTCTACCGCCTTCATGACTTCATCCTTTATAGGTCTAAACTGGGCCTTCAAGTCAAGCAATGGAACATTCATATAAGTTATTCCTTCATTTTAACCAATTTATTTGTATTTCAGATTCCAGGGCTTTGAATTCCCTGTCACCTGTAACGAGTTCTCCATTTGTCATCTTTGCCAATGCGGCAGCGAACGAATCAGCATACGAAATCCTGTTCTTTGATTTGAAACGTGATGCCTCTTTGACAATTTGCCGGTCTGCATCCCTGATTTCAATTCCCCAACTGACAATTGTGCATATTGCCGCATCGGCCTCTTTTTCTGAAATTTCCCGGGCAAGTATATACCACACCTCTCCGAGATTGATAACACTCATCAGAATTTTGTAGTTTCTTTCCTGTGATTCTGAAATCAAAGAACTTATTTTTTCGGCAGAAGGTTCGCCTTGCAAGTACGCAAGCACGGCCCAGGAGTCGAGAATAATGTTATGATGGTCCTTGCCACTCAAAGTCCACGCTCCATCTTTTTGTCGTCGGAAAGGGCCTTTAGAAGCTTTTTATTCTTATATTTGGCAAAGCTTTCTTTCACGCTGTCCTTCTTTGAAATTTGATTAGTTGGATAAGTTAATCTGTCCAACCCTTTTTCCAAAAGGATCAGAATCTCATTGTTGAGGCTTCTCCGTTCTTTTGCCGAGAGAATCCTGACAGCCTCAAGAATTTCATCCGGTATGTTTCTGACTGTTATCGATTTCATTGATTTCACTGGTTATAAAATGCAACTGATATGGTTGTATTATAATGTCAAAATGAATCTCTTCAAGGGGGTTTTACTGGTTCTTTTGTCGAGATTCGGATATTTCAGAATCTATTTCAGTAGAAGACAGCTTGTCCAGCCCCATGCGTGCTGATTTCTCCTGGATACTAAGCACTGCCTGCATGGCACGCACTCGGGTTTTGGATTTAAGATTCTTGGTGCAATTGCCCCGGAATTCCCTGGTTCTAAGAAATTTCATAATTAGATTTCCCAAAATAATTACACAAGACAATTACAAAGCTGCCTCTTTCAAGCTGATTGCTTAAGTTGGAGTTCACAGCTTCAGCGTGTATAACCTATTGAATACTAAGACACACTAAAGTTGTTAACTCCAACAAAACATATCTTCGCAACAACAGTATTAGGTATTTATACAATCAGAACACACAATAATATACACTATGAGTGTAAATGGGGCATCAAAGAAATAGTAAAATCAACCCTGCCAGCTGAAATTAGATCCTCCGACGTTTCCAATTGACCAGCTTGCACCGGCAAAACCGGCTACGTGTCCGTCGAGGAAAAGTACGCGTCCGAATTTCATGTGGTTGAGCTCCCTGTCAATCGTATGTACTAGTGCCATACTTCTTGATGTATTCGGCTTGGTGAGGCAACGCAACTGTGATCAACTTCTCAATAGCAGCTGTGTCTACGACATCTGGTATGTCTAGACCCGACTTGAGGAGTTCAAGTTTAATCACTGCGACAGTGACGATTGCCTGATACGCTGAGAATAGTGCTTTTGGTTAGAGCATTGAGGAATCCGTATGAACAAACTGAGCCAATCTCTCCTGCTAAGTTAGGAGCCAAATAAAATGATGCAATTTTCTCAGGCGAGGAGTCCTGCCCTGCTCGATTAATAGCGCTGACAAGTTGTTGTTGATATATAGTATTTTTGGCATTTATCAATATTCCTGCGTATATGTCTTGTCTATCGTGATCAGTGCAATATTTACGCTCATAATAAATATTTCATGATTTTATTTAACGTTTTCATCCCAAAATTGTCTGGGAGATACAATTTTCGCGTCAAGATATGAACCAAGGACAAGAAGATCCTTGTCTCCGGTAATGATAAAACTGGCATTTGAAGGTTTAACTAATCCAAGAATAACTTTGTCATCGGGATCACGGCAGATATCGGATCTGATATTTTCAGGAACGTGAATTTCTGAACAGCTAAGAAGCATTTTCAGGTAATCGTCTGCAATTGTTTGAGGGACATGTATCTTTTGTATGAGTTTTTCTTTAACATCAACAAGGATTTCTTTGCAAAGAATAATCCGGTGCTGTTCAAGGCACAGTTCCATTACGGCTTCGCAAAGCCCTCTTGATGCGACAGCGGATATGGCGACGTTAGCGTCAATAATGACCTTCATGACAAGGCCTTGAAAATATCCTCATCAGTTAACAGTCCTTGTGCTTCTGCAAAAGGCAGGATTTTTTTACGGATGGAACGGAATTTCTCTGTGGCGATGTATCGGCGCAGTGATTCTCTTACAATATCGCTTGCAGCCTTATGTTCTTCCTGGCTTAACAAATCAAGTTCCGATTTAAGGCTGTCCGGTAATCTTATGGTCAGAGTTGTCATATTTAAATCTCCCTTGTAAGACAATGTAACGCAATAATGAAATTTTTCAATGAGTTATTGATTTCATGGAAGCTATTCTTCAATCTGTTCAGGTTCGATGCCATAAGCTTTTGCTAGCTTCGCAAGCGTTGCCTTGTGTGGAGTGCTCCCTTTCTTTTCAATTTGGGAAAGGGCTGCCTGCGTGATCCCCGTTTTTTTTGCGGCCTCCTGCTGGGTAAGTTTTAAATATTCCCTCCAGGCGCGAGTAATGCTTATGTCCTTTTTAACAACAAGTCCGACGACCTCGTGGGGTATTGTCGGTTCAGGTTTGATAAGGCGTAGGAAGTCTTTGAAAGGAACAACAGCAAATGCCGGAGTTCCGTCCTGTTCTATCACCTGGCAATTTATATTATTTGAACTCGTCATAGGTCTTCTTGCCGAGTTTCTTGTCCTCGGGCAGGGGGGCTTCCTCATCGAGATCGAGGCATTTCAGGAAACTCGGTTTGACCTCCTTGTACTTGTATCCGCTTTCGGGGCAGGTCATGACGCCGTCCTTGTCGGGATTCTTGAGCAAATGTCCGTGACGGCTCATCCAGCCCTTCTGTTTTGCGGGGACGCCCACCATCATCGCGTAATCTGGTACATCCTTTGCGACTACTGCGCCTGCTGCGATGAAGGAATATCTTCCGAGGGTGATTCCGCATACGACTGTTGCATTGGCTCCGATCGTAGTTCCGCGTTTGAAGATGGTCTTTTCATAAAGTGAATGACGCAGCACCTGGCTTCTTGGATTTGTAACATTGGTAAGGACACATGAAGGTCCGAAGAAGACATCATCCTCAACTATAGCGCCGGTGTAGATCGAGACGTTGTTCTGTATTTTTACATTGTTTCCGAGCTTGACGCCGTCGGCGATGCTGACATTCTGTCCGAGGACGCAGTTTTCACCTATGACCGCGCCCTTGTAGATATGCGAGAAATGCCATATCTTCGTGCCTTTGCCTATACTTGCACCTTCGTCGACATAAGCCGTCTCATGTGCGAAATAGGGAAGGTTCTTCATCTTGTCCTTCTTCTCGGGACTGCTCTTGACATGGAGTTCTATCGAGGTCTGGCAGGCTTTCAGGACTTTGAGGACTCGCAAACCTTCTTTACCGGAAGTAAGTGGTTCTTTTCCGGTTTCAACGGCCTTCAGGAATGCGCTGCATTCGGCCTTGAGCGGTTCCTCCCATATATCTGAAATCTTGATGAAGGATGGTTCAGCCTTATGAGGTACCGGAATGCTGTTCTTCCACTCGATGGTATGCGAATAGAAGACAAGTTTTTCGTCAGTAGGTTTAGTATCTTCGAAAACAAGCATGCCCTTTGATCCTGTCACTATGAGTTTCTGTTCCTTGACGGGATTAAGCCAGCTGACGAAGATGTGGGCGCCCACGCCTGTCGGGAACTTCAGGTTGGTCATGGTGATGTCTGATATGTCGGGATGCAGGAAATTGTTTCCGGAGCAATCTATGTAGGAAGGCTCCTCGCCAACGAGTGAAAGTATGATGGATATATCATGGGGGGCGAACGACCAGAGGATGTTTTCCTCAGTCCTTATTTTTCCAAGGTTGAGGCGGTTTGAATAGATATATTGGAGTTTTCCGATGGTGCCTTCAGCTATTATATTCTTCATCTTTATTACGGCGGGATGATAGTGCAGGATATGTCCTACGAAAAGAATTCTTTTCTGGGTGTCGGCAAGTTTTATCAGTTCCTCGGCATCCTCAACTTTCAGTGAAAGCGGTTTTTCAACAAACACATGTTTTCCGGCGGCCAACGCCTTCTTTGCCTGTTCAAAATGCATTACCGCTGGGGACGCTATGAAGACTGATTCGATTCCCTTGTCCGAGAGCACCGAACTGAAATCGCCTGTGAATGAAACATCGGGATACTGTTTCTTGAGGTTGGACTTAACTTCGTCGGATGAATCGCATACGGTGTTCAGTACGCCGAGATCATTAAGGCTTCTAGCTATGTTCTTTCCCCAGTAACCGGCTCCGACCAGCGCAATGTTTTTCTTGCTCATATGTGTTTCACCTTAAATTATGTAAGTTCATGAACGTGAAGTTGAAATATATTCCGCATAAGGAATTTAACAAATAATTCCCATGCAACGATCATTCGGATTTCTCCAGTATCTGATAATATCCGGACATGACAGTGTCTGGACTGAACTTCTCCAGCGTTTTTAGGCGACGTGATGAAATTTCCTTCCTGAATCCAGGATTGCCTGCCAGGAAGAGAAGCTTGCCCGCAGCATCAGGAACCTCCCTTCCCGAGATCAAAGTCCTTTCAATGATTTCCTGTCCGTAGGGTTCAAGCACTTCGCGGACTCCTCCGACGTCCGTAGCGAGGGGTGCACAGCCGGAATCAATGGCTTCAATCAGCGCGTTGGGAAGCCCTTCGTTCCTGGAAGAGAGGAAGAAAATATCTGCGGCTGGCAGAAGCTTCTGGGCGGATTCAACTTCGCCTGTCAGGACAAATCTGTTTTCAAGATTCTTATCCCTGATTTCCCTTTTGATTTCCTCGCCGATATCGCCTATGAGAAGACCGAAAATCCTGCTGTCCAGCAATGCCGCCTCATGGAACACCGAAATGAAGAAGGAGAAATCCTTTTCAGGAAGGCTGCGTCCAATTCCTGCAACGACCACAGACTCTTGCGGGATTTTGTACTCATCCCTTATGCGGCGGCAGTTTTCCGTCCTGCGAACTTCGCAGCAATCCTCCTCCGCCTTGAAGATGTTGTAGATGACCGAGATATTCTCTTCTGGAACGCCTTCAAGTTTCAGCTCATCGGCCAGAATTTTTGTATTCACGACGAAATGGCGCGGTTTCAGCGAGTACCTGAAGTTGGAACTGCTTATCTGTTCCTTTTCAATTAGAAGATCGCCCCGCAGCGATCCTATGAACCTTGTACCCGGGCATGACATACACAGCGCATTCGTGTAGAAACTCCAGGAAAATACGACATTCGTCCTGTTCTTGAATACAGCCCAGGCGAATTTTGCGAATTTCGCAGCCTTTGGAAGATCTCCGAGGAACCTGATACGGACATCCAGCTCCTCCCTTATCTGCCTCTCCCAGCGGCTTCCTCCGCTTTTGGAGCTCACGATCACCAGGGGGGAATATCTTTTACGGTCAAGATACTTCAGGAAAAGATACAGCTGCCTTTCGGAGCCGCCGTTTCCGATCTGTCCGATCAGGCAGATTATTTTGATTTTCTTTTTTTGCATTACAGTTCCGGATTGAATTTCTGCATCCAGGTCTGAATCCCGCACAGCATGAAAATCCTCTGGTAGATCTGGTGCCTGCTGAGCAGCCCGTAGTCGCGCGTCGAAGGAGAGGAAAAAGCCTCGTGGAGAGCCAGAACCTCTTTCCTGTCGACGAGTCGCCACAGGCCTTCCCCGGCAGGATCCGAGAAAAGCAGCTCCTTGATATGGCTGCGCATCCGTCCATTGCACCAGGAATCAAACGGGATGCCGAACCCCTGTTTTTTCCTGGAGCCTAAGCTAGGCGAGATATGCCTTCTGAAAGCCTCCCGCAGGAGATGTTTGTCTTCGCCAGGACTTATTTTCAATTTGAGTGGAAGCTGCGCTGAAAAGTCTATGACCTCATTGTCAAGGAAAGGCACCCTGACCTCGATGCCGTGCGCGGAACTCGCAATATCCACCTTCCTGAGATAATCAGCATGGAGATTTAGATTGAATTCCATTCCCAGCATGAGGTTCTCAATGCGTGTCCCGTGGTTTTCAGGTATGTACTGGGACATGCTTTTCCATGACGGGCTTTCCTTCCGTACGGCTTCAAGGAAGGGGCTTGTCAGCATCGATTCCTTGTCCTTCTCGCTGAAGTAGGTATGGAAGAGGCAGAAAAGCTCTGGGATTTCAGCCTTCGAAAATGCAATGACCTTGCTGTATTTACGGTATCTGTCTTTTCCAATCATGGGCCTGATGGCCATAAGCATTCCGGAAGCGAGGCCCTTGAATGGAAGATTCTTCATGGCATGGATGATGCCTGAGTTCCGTATCCGGTCATATCCACCGAAAAGTTCATCGCCACCATCACCTGAGATTACGGTCTTGACATGTTCTCTCATCTTCTGGCTTATCAAGTATGTCGGTATGCAGGAACTGTCGCCGAAAGGCTCGTCGTACTGAAGTAGGATTTTTTCAAGGATCTCCGGCGTCCCCTCGCTTATTTCAAGCACATGGTGGTCTGTACCGATTATTTTCGCCACTTCCTCGGCATAGGGAGATTCATCAAAGTCATTATCGGAGAATTTCACGTTGAACGTGCTGATTTTATCGACGATCCCCTTTTTCTTGAGGAGATAGACAAGAAGTGAGGAATCAATGCCGCCCGAAAGGAATGCTCCCAGGGGGACATCAGACCTCACATGGTATTTCAGGGCGTCGGCGAGTTTCCCCTCTACGTCTTCCACCGCCTGGTCCAGGGAAGTTTCCTTTTCAGAAAATTTAAGCTCCCAGTATCTGCGCAGGGCAAAGTCTCCGTTCCTGTTGATGACTGCATAATGTGCCGGTGGAAAACAGTTAATGTCCTTCCAGATTGTTTTCGGAGGGATTGTGAATCCAAGGGTCAGGAAATCATTAAGGCTGGACACATCAGGCTTCCTTGAAATTTCCGGAACATTCAGGAGAGACTTTATCTCAGATGCGAAAAAAAAGCTCTTGTCCTTTTCCGCCCAGTACAAAGGTTTAATTCCAGTCCTGTCCCTGGCGAGGTACAAGGTCTTGTCGCTCCTGTCCAGGACGGCGAACGCGAACATGCCCCTGAATTTCCTTACTGCCTCTTCAATCCCCCATATTCTCAATGCCTCGGCGATGACTTCAGTGTCGGAGGAGGTCTTGAACGTGGAACCGCGCGCGGACAGCTCCGCTTTCAATTCAATGTAATTGTAGATTTCGCCGTTGAAGACGGTAATGTACCTGCCGTCGGATGAAGTCATGGGTTGACTGCCCGTAGCAATGTCGATTATTGACAGACGGCGGTGGGCAAGTCCGGTCCCGCCTTCAATAAAAGCTCCTTCGCCGTCCGGCCCCCTGTGGGAAAGAGACAAGTTCATCCTGCCGAGGATGTCCTTGCCTTCGGGTCTTGTGTAATTGTAAAAACCGCTGATTCCGCACATGTTAGGTATAAGCCTTTAAAATATTTTCATATAGGAGGATATACTTCCCTGTAATTGATTTCCAATCATAGAAGTCTTTTGCCTGCCTGATCGAGTTTTCGGATAATCTGCCCGACAATGCCTGATCTCTGATGAGGGAGCAGACCATGTCCGCGACGGCTTCAGGATTCTTCACTGGCACCTTGAGGCCGTTGACATTCTCGGATATCACGTCCCTGACTCCGGGAGCGTCGGTCGTTATGATTGGCAGGCCAGCCGCCATCGCTTCTACGAGGACCATCCCGAAGGTCTCTATCAGGGTCGGAAGGACGAAGATATCCGCAGCACAGTAGAGCTCGATAAGATCGTTTGATGGAAGAGAGAAGATCTCCCCGCCGGACTTGGCGAAATCCTCAATGGATTTTATCCCATCACAGCCTCCAGTGAACTTCCTGAGTATTTCAGAAGTGTTTTTCCCGGCGACAGCCCATTGGAAGTCTACGCCTTTGCTCTTTAGTATTTGAGCAATGGAGGGAATTAAATCAAATCCCTTTTTGGGATGGTATCTGCCGACGGTGAGAATCAGCATCTTGTTCTCATCCAGGCCGAACTTCCTTTTTATGGCAGCCTTGTCAATTCCGGCCTTTATTTCTGCGAACTTCGCAGTATTCACACCGTTGGGGATGATATGGATTTTCTTTTCTGGAATGCCAAGATTCAGATACTCTTCTTTTACGCTTGGTGTCAGCGCGACGAAACCGTCGAAGAGGGGATATTTGCTTTTGACAAGTGAATCGATCCTGTCATCCAGCCTGTAGCCATATCCTATTTCAGGGTATTTCTGCATGTCCTCGCCGCAGCATCTAAGCACACAGGGTATTTTGTTCCTCCTGAAGAAGTCAACGGCATAGATGGCAAGAGGGTAGCCCATGGTTACCTGCCATAGATCGAACTTGTGTTTTTTCTGAAGGCTTGAAAGCTTGTATTCGAAATAAAATTTCCCGATATCGGGAAATTTCCTTAGAAGGCCGCATGTCCTTGGGAAAAGATGGATTATGTCGTAGTTGAGATCAGGCTTTTCGCCTGCGGGAGGCGTGGTGCAGATGACTGTCGCGCTGTGCCCGTTCTCGGAAAGGGTCCGGCATACGTTGTGGACGCAGATCTCCGCGCCTCCGATGTACGGATAGAACTGTGCTATCAGATGGGCGATCTTCATATGATTTTTCCGTGGAGATAAAGTAGCTTTCTAAAAATACAATGTTGCAGTGTTCAGAGGTACAGCTCCAGAGATGTGTGCTGTGCAATCAGGGAAAAATGCCTGTCATTTGACAACAGCTTCAATCCGCCCTGGGTTGCATTCTGGGCGATCATCAAATCTGGAATTCCGACTCCGTTGATCCCATTGCTCAGGCAATCAGTCTGAATCTTAATGATTTCATTCCAGTCAACAGACATAGGCTGGCGTTTTATTTCGCGCAGAAGCGAAGTGAGGCCGTGTTCCTTGCGCATGTTGAGAGGCGGTATCAATTCTGCAAGGATCAACTCATTTGTAACTATGAGGTTCTCCTCGATAAGCAGTTCGAGGACATCCGCCTGTCCCGTGTCACGGAAGTAATCAACCCAGACAGACGAGTCGACCAGGATGCTCATGAGCGTTTCCTGAGTTTTGCAAGGTCAATGTTCAAGTTGATTTTCCCCCTGAATTTCTTGAGGCCCTGTATCCTGTTTTTCCTGACGAAATCCTCGAGGGCCGTGACAATCATGGCAGTTTTCGTCCTTTGGTGCGACACTGTCATCGCCTCTTCCACAAGAGCACTGGGAAGATCAATCGTTGTTCTCATTTAAACCTCCATTATGCATATTGCCTGCGTGTAGTGCATATAAAATACATCATAAAATGTATTTCTGCAAGCAGTTTGAAGCACAACATCATGCCCGGCCAGCGCGATATTCGCGGCTGGCCGGATCGATTTTATTCGAATTCAGAAATCATCTTCCTTCGCGTTCTTCGTAATACTTATTCCGTAACCGTTAAGCTGGGCATGTCAGCCTAATTTGACGCAACCAAGTATGGCTCTTTCGCCGAAAGAGCCTCGAGCCACTTTCGGCGAAAGTGGCATACTTCAAGGACAAATGCTCAATTGACCGCAGTTAGAAGGCAGCTTAACGGTTACCTTATTCCGTCCTCTTCAAGCCGCATTTGCGGGCAAGGATTTCACCGGTGAACTGTCCGCGGATCATTAACCTGACTTTTCCGGACTCTGTCAACGCCTCGTTTTTTTTCATTGTCACTGCGGTGCCTTTGTTCCAGCTGTTGGACTTGTTGACTTCTTCAGCGATATTCCTTCCGAGGATTTTCCTGGTCCCATCGGGAAGTTCCTGTTCAAGCACAAGTTCAATATATCCGCTTTCAATCTTTTCCCGTTTGAACTGGGCGTTCCCTGAAAACAACATCCCTTTTTCAGCGGCAACCGCAGGGGAAATAATACATAGCTCAAGAGGTTTGCCTGATTCAGTCCGGAATATCTGCATCCCCCCATGACTCTTATCCTCGAAACTTTCAACCGCAACTCTCTGCATTTCTGGTTCTGTGACTGAAACAGTCCAGTCCTTAAGTAGCTTTCCGGCGGAAACTGTTCCATTTTCTTCTTTTTCCGGCATTGAAATAAGATTAGCCTTCAACGCTTGCCCGGAACTCATTGCAGCATTTCCTTGATTTGCGGCGGGGAAAACCGTTTTTTTGTATTTTTTGACTTCCTGGCTTACTTCATTGAGCCGGATATTTGTCTTGTCAGCTTCATATTTTGCCTTTTCCGCAGCTGTTTTCTGTCTGGAGTACCCAAAGACCAGTACGAAAAGAACTGCTGAACAGATCAGGAGAAGAACGAGAAGAATAAGTTTTGTCTTCCTGAGTTTCGCGACCGTCTTGTGGAGTTCTACTGTCTCGACATCGGACTTTACGGACTTTTCGGGGCTTACCCTGTGGAAGTCGATTATGTCTCTGATTGGACGCGGCGCCTGCTTGTGATAGATGTCTATGAAATATGTGGGCGACTCGGGAAGCTTGTTCCTCTTCTGATCGCTTATATATTCTTCGATATCGAATGCGGCCTTTTTGAACAGTACATCCTTTTGTTCCGTGTCAAATATGCAGTAGCAGGCTTTGATGCCGTCATCGCGTGGCTGTCCGACCGAGCCGACATTTACAATATATCTCTTTCCGTCCTCTATGCCGAAATCAACAGGTTCGAGCCAGTGGGCGACCCGGCTGTCGCCCATCACGAAAAGACCCGGGACATGGCTGTGTCCTACGAAAAGCAGCTGTTCAGGGCACGATTTGAAGGATTCTTCTGCGTCCGCCGGATCAAGGACGTAGCCGAACCTTCCTGGATTTGCGAACTCGGCATGTGCGCACCTGAAATTCTCACCCTTTGCATCGAGGGGGAGCGAGTTGAAGAACTTTGCGGCCTTGCCATCGAGGTTCCTGTTGGTCCAGTCTCTCAGGCGTTTGGCGTTGTCGTTGAAACACTCAGCTGACAGTTTTCCGCCAATGACGGCGTCATGGTTGCCGAGTATGAAATGATGGATCTTCGAATATGCAAGCTCCAGCACTTCCGCCGGGTTGGGGCCGTATCCGACAACATCGCCGAGGCATATGATCTGATCAATCTGGCTGCTTGCTATGTCCGCAAGGACAGATTTCAAGGCGGGTTTATTGGCGTGTAGATCTGAGACTATCGCGTATCGCATATAAATTTTTCAGCGTGCCTGGATTAGTTCCACTTCGTACATGGAGAATTTCTTGTCGGAAGTTATTATCGGGAGCTTCTCGACCTGTGCCTGTGCTATAATCATCCTGTCAAAGGGATCGTTGTGGTGTGGCGGCAGGGCTCCAGCTTTTAAGGCATGAATGTGTTCTATTTTCAAAGACATAAAACCGTCACGTTGAAGCCGGGACATTACATAGTATTCCGGTTTTTCGGGCAAGGGAAGCTTGCCACTTGCATATTTGATGGCTATTTCCCATGAACTTGCAGATGAAATGAAAATATCGTTATCCGGAGATTCAATGATGCCGATCACCTTATCCGAGAGCTTTTCAGGTTCTGTGAGCCACCATAGCCAGCAATGAGTATCAAGAAGAGCTTTCATCCATAGAACATCTTATTAATATTTTCATCTTCGTCATCAAAATTGTCGGGTACTTTCATTAAACCACGATCCAAGCCGGGAACCCTTTTCTTAGGTGAAGAATCAAATTGTGTCAGTTTCGCCAATGGCTTCCCGGATTTTGCGATGATAATCTCTTCCCCGGTTGCGACTCTCGCAAGCAGGGAGGAAAGATGAGTTTTAGCATAACGAATAGATACTGTAATAGGCTGCGGCATATTTAGAACGCTATTAATTTCTCGTCAAGGAGATGTTTGAGGTTCCATTTCTGGGTTGTAGTCAAGGAACGTTCGAGGCAGATGAAAAGCTCATCCTTGGTCAGTTTGCCGATTGTACCGTCCTTGATTTCCTGTTCGAGGCAGATCAGAGCCTTCTTGTTGCAGTCGGCAACCGAATAGACCTTGTTATCCTTGAACTTCTTCAGCTGTTCGATCTTGTAGTTGAGCATGAAGCCGTTTTTGAGAAGAACCTCGTCGAATATGTCGGATTCATTGAGAAGGGTGAAGATGGAGCCTTCCTTCTCGGAAATGTATTTCTTCAGGTCCTCTGCATTCTGTTTCTCAGTCTTTGCGGGATCAAAGACAAAGTCCACCCTGGGGAAATGCGACTTGGACAGCTTATAAACCTTGAATCCGAGTGCGAGAGACTTGTCCTTGAACAGATCAGGGTTGTCCTTGGACTCCTTCTCGAAGTTACGGATGACCCGTTTGTTCCTCTCAATGGTAATGGCAGAGATCTTTTTATAGCCAGCCTTGTATGCCTCGGAATCCTCCTTCGTCTGCTCGGGAATCTGCGCAAGTATGAACTTCCTGTTCCCCCCGTCTTCCTTGTTCAACTCCATCACAGCATGACCTGTCGTCCCGGAACCGGCAAAAAAGTCGAGGATGAGGTCGTCATGTAGTGTTGTCGCCTCAAGAAATTTTAAAAGAACATTTTCATCTTTTGGATTTTCAAAGACATCGGCATTCATTAATTCACGTAATCTCTGCATTGATGCTCTTCTATCTTTATAAAAAACACTTGGGACAACTTGTCCTTCAGTTTCATGTAAATATCTTTTTAAGGTTGGTACGCATTCTTCGTCATTTCCAAAATCAACCTTTTTTGCATCAATCATTTCCTGCATCCTTTTCATGTTTGGGAACACCCAACCGCGTGCAGGAATTTTAACATGTTTTTTTGTAATAGGATGTGAAACATCATACACTGGTCCTCCACCGCCAGGCCAAGAAATATCGCTTGGGAAATAGACTCCTTTTTCATCAACCCTGTTGTAATGCCTATGTTGAAATGACGGATCATCTTTCTTCAAGCTTGAATACCATATTCTCAATTCATTGCTTATGGTTGGATATTCTTTGCCATATTTCTTGCATAACTTCGAAACATATTCATAAATTTTATCAATTCCCTCTTTCCTTGTTCTCCAATAGATATTATCTTCAGAAAATAAAGACTTGTTCTTGCAGAATACTACAACAAAGTCATGAGAGTTAGATATTAGCCTTGAA
>JBAQUG010000549.1:0-4119 GCA_049297395.1 Victivallales bacterium
GGCTTCAGGATTTGAACCCATGGTCGGAGGGAGCTGCAGCGACAAACACATCAGTTCTTCAGGCTTCGACTTCTCGGGAGTCCGCCCCATGCAGAGCGGGGATTCCTTCAGGCACATTCATTGGAAATCCTCCGCAAAAGGTGCAGGAATCATGATAAAGGAGTTCGGCGAGGAACTGTCGGGACGGCTGACAATAATCATCGACAACAGGTCTGCCGCAGGCCGCGACCTCTGCGATGTCGCCGCGAGAGCCGCAGGTTCTCTCGCATTTGCATCACTGGACGCGGGACACCATGTCGAGATGGTCGATCCTTCGAGGGCAGAAACACTTGTAGTTCCCCCATTTTCCACAGGTGACGCACTACTTGAGTTCATTGCCAGGACAGATGTTTCCGACAACTATGTTCTTCCAAGTAAAATCATTGAAATAGAGGGCAAGATATCCAGCAGATCATCGGTCGTGATCGTAGCGGTCTGCGCCGATGGATTAAGGGAGTCCGTTGAATATCTCCTATCGCAGAACAGGAAAGTCTCATTGTATGTTCCCGAGGCGATGGACGGATCGTCCCTGCCTGCAAACATCAAGGTCCACAAATATGCAGGAAACAACATATTCCAATGACGCAAAGGATGATGCGGCCGGAAATGGAACTGAAGGTTCCAGGTTCGGACGCATCCTTGAGTCGCTTTTCGGAAATCAGCGGGACAAGCTGAAGGATCCGTTCTATCTCCTCGTACTACTTGGTTTCATTTCGCAGGGTTTCTTCTGGGAAAACGCAATCGTGCCGGTGATGCTTGCAGGCCTGTGGTTCCTGCTCATATTCCTTTCCAGGAGGAAATACGCAATCAATGAAACCACTGAAATACTCTTTCTGCTTCTTGCGCTCCTGGTATCGATACATTTCGGACGGACGGCGTTCATGAGATCCCTTTCCTTCGGAAACGGTCTTCTAATCCTACAGTCGATCAGAATGTTAAGACCTCTCTCTACGAGGGAAAAATGCCTTTCGGCCGGCATTGCAATAGTAAACATAGCCGTCGGCAGCCAGATGATGCTTGAATACGGGTTCATACTGGTGCTTGCCGCGTCACTTGTGCTCATCCTGCAGACCTTCCACAGGCTGGAGGCTGAATCCTGCGGGTTCCACGACTCGAAATTCTCCCCTCTCAAGAAGTGGAAGGAATTCTCGTTTGTCGTAATCGCAATGATCACCTTCTTCCTGGTCTTCCCGAGATACAGGGCATTTTCATCTGTAACTGTAAATCTGTCCATCGGACGGAATGCGCCGATCGCTCCTACTCTCGATCCGGCTTCAGGAGGAATGGAGGGCTCAGGCCGCCTCATATTCCAGATTTCCGGAGAAGATATCGGGTATCTCAAGACATTCACGCTTGATACATTCGACGGTACAAAATGGACTGCCGGAAAACATGCCACCGCATTCAGGAGAAGCCTGAGGCTGGAACCGAAAACTGAATTCAAGTACCGCAAGGCGACTGTCAAGGAAATAGCACTACTCGGAGGTTCGCTGCCGGCCGACGGGTATCCTGTCGCCCTGAAAGGAAATTTCTTCCAGGACGAATACGTGTCCTGGCAGGGGAACATCCGCGTATCACGCTACTGGCCCGCCGACAACAACACCTACGAATACTGGACGGATCTCGGCAAGCATCAGGACGCTGACAGCCGTGAGACGGCATCCTGCCTCAGCCATCCTGAATTTTCCGCCAGGACGAAAAATTTAATAGCGGCTACGACTGCGAACGCAGCAGGTGAATACAGCAAGGCCCGTGCGCTTGAGAAACATCTCCGCGACAATTTCGCCTATGAGATCGGGACATACGACCTGAACCGTCTGAATCCTCTGGACGACTTCCTTTTCAACGAGAAGCGCGGACACTGCGAGCGTTTTGCATCGGCGCTTGCGCTGCTTTTCAGGCAGATGGGAATCCCCTCCAGGATAGCGATAGGGTTTGTGCCGGTTGAGAAGAACGAACTCGGAGGTTTCTTCAATATCAGGGATACGAACGCCCACGCCTGGGTCGAGGCTTATCTGCCTGACCATGGCTGGACTGTCTTCGACGCCACTCCTGTCTCGGACAGGATACTTCAAAGATCGACCGGCGGACTGGCACCGACAATGCTGGACTGGATAGAATTCGTCTGGTATCAGAAAATCGTCGGCTTCACCTCGAACGACCAGGTAATGCTGTATAAATTCACATCGGAGAACATTGAGGTCGCGGCTGAAAAGGTTTCCCGCAATTCGGGTCTTGCAATACTCCTGGTGACAGGTCTTCTCGCATTAACAGGGGCGGCCATATTGTTCAGGAGGTATTCTTCAAGAAAGGCAGGCAGGGGCGCATCAATCACTTATGCGGAAGTATTCGCCGAACATTTTTATCGCGACCTGCTCAGGGACCTTGCTTCCGCCGGCATCAGGAGAGCTCCATCTGAAACTCCAGGGGAAATCCTCAGGAGGGCCTCGGATAAAATCCCCTCGGCTTCCGCGGAAATGACGTTCATAACGGAGGAGTTCTGCAAAATCAGATATGGCGGACGGGAACCGGAGAAAGAACTGCACGAAAAGGTGAAGAACTCCTTGTTTGCGGTAAAATTGGCAATCAAGGAAACCTCCAAGAAGTAGGTGCGTGCCCTGGTCGCCTATGGCGCCGCCGCAGGCGGCGGCACAACAATAAAACATTCAAAACAGATCCAATAAAGTAACCGTTAAGCTGGCTTTACGCGCGGACAATCGTGCAGATGTCCTTGGAGTATGCCACTTTCGCCGAAAGTGGCTCGAGGCTCTTTCGGCGAAAGAGCCATACCTGATTGCGTAAATGAGGCTGATACGCCCAGATTAACGCTTACAAATATGCGTATAGAAGACAGGGCTGAAGCCCGTCCCTACCATAAGAATGTTCGGAAACGGGTTGCCCGGCGCCATCTGCGAAGACAGCTTATCGATAAATCATTCCACTAATTTGAGTCTTGACGAGTTTATGGTACATTCCCCTCTTCATTTAAATTTAATTTTATCTCATGAAAAAACTTCTCAAAATTCTATTCTGGGTTTCCTTAAGCCTCCTGGGCGCAGTTTCGCTTGCGATAGTCGCATTCAAGCGCGGCGAACCCGTGAACGCCCTATGGCTGGTCACGGCCTCGATCTGCGTGTTCGCAATCAGCTACCGTTTCTACAGCAAATGGCTTTTCACGAAGGTGTTCGTACTCGACCTCAAACGGGCGACGCCGGCCTGCGTGAAGGAGGACGGGAAGGATTATGTAAAGACAAATTCCTGGATAGTCTTCGGGCACCATTTCGCGGCGATAGCGGGGCCAGGACCGCTGGTCGGACCTGTCCTTGCGGCGCAGTTCGGATATCTCCCGGGGGCGCTCTGGATCCTTGTCGGCGCCGCGCTTGGCGGAGCGGTTCATGATTCGATGATACTATTCTGCTCAATGCGGCGCAATGGAAAATCCCTCGGGCAGATGGTAAAGGATGAAATCAATTCCTTCGCCGGAATGATCGCCCTTGTTGGAATCATTTCAATACTTATCATATTAATTGCGGTTCTCGCGCTTGTCGTAGTAAAGGCGCTGGCTGAAAGCCCATGGGGTGTTTTCACAATCGCGATGACAATCCCAATTGCCCTCATCATGGGCGGGGCTCTGAGATACGTATGTCCGAAGAAGGTCGGCTATGTTACAGCCTTTGGCGTAGCGGGGCTTCTTCTTTCGGTCTATCTCGGGCAATATCTGGCTCATTTCCCGGCAATAGAGAAAATGCTGATGCTTGACGGGAAATTCCTTGCGATTGCCATCATCGTCTATGGATTTGCGGCGTCCGCCCTGCCCATATGGCTGCTTCTTGCGCCAAGGGATTATCTCAGTACGTTCATGAAGGTTGGAACGGTATTTTTCCTGGCAGTAGCAGTTCTTGCGATAGCTCCACAGATGCAGATGCCTGCAATCACAAAATTCATAGACGGCACCGGACTGGTATTTGCCGGACCGGTCTTCCCGTTCTGCTTCATAACCATAGCCTGCGGTGCTATTTCAGGATTCCATGCCCTTATCTCATCCGGGACAACTCCAAAGATGATAACCAGCGAAAAATG
>JBAQUG010000550.1:0-12955 GCA_049297395.1 Victivallales bacterium
TTGCTTCTGGTTGTGGACAGGGAAAGGCCAGGGCGAGATGAGATCATCCCTTCCAGTCAGATGTTCGGATATTATGCCTTGATCTCTTCGAGCATTAGTCCGACCTGGTCGAAATCTATCGGAGTAAAGCCTTTCTGGGTGATCTTATCACAGAGCTCAATCCATTTCCGGTGATCCCAATTCCCGTTGTTTTCCTTGACAAAGTCCTTCAAAATACCTGTCCTGGACAGTCTCCCGAGGTTTTCTTCTTTACTATAATCCGGCACCTGTGAAGACTTGTCCATGTATTTTTTGTTTGAAGTCCCTTTCTTCATCTTTCACCTCCATTTTGAATTCACCGTAATTTACTTATGAGAGGACAGCTAAGATTGAACATTGGCTCAAGATACCATTCCTATCATGAAAATGCAAGGAATGCCGGGAGATTGAAATGCCTTGGGAAAGAGCTTTGTTACTGAGGCAGCTTTCATTGAAGCAAATGGGCTGGAAGCTGGGCGGAAGCCCGGAGAAAATGCGGAATAAACATCAACTGCAGGTTGTCCCGGCTGAACAACGCTGCGTGACAAGATGTTCCATACTCTATTGCCAGCCGTCGGATGTCATGAGATTTTCAATTGACAATTCCGTCCACGGATGTCCCTCAGGCACTTGCTGCATATTCCATAATCAGGGGAGATTTTCCTGTCTTGCCGGATTTTCCATTTCGATATGCTTATTATCTCCCCGCACCATGAGCATATCAGCGGGATGGATTTCGTCTCGTCCGGATTTTCCACGATGAACTTCTCCGTGTTGTTCATATGCTTCAATCGCCTCCTTTCCAATTATACGATATTTCCCGCTGAAGAGCAAGTTCCTTTTAAAATGAGAGTATCGCTTTTATTCCAGTGAACGGAAATTTCATTGAGGTGCCTGCCCGGCAGTTTCCACACCAGGCATTTTCCAATATTTCCTGCCTTATGCCTTCTGGAAATTCAGACCATCGGTGCATTGCTTCAGGAGTTATTGTCCTAGTGATAAGCATGTTTGATCCACTTTTTCAGGTTATTAAATGGGCGGCCCGGGTCCATATATTCATCAACCTGCGGATTTCGCAGCCCTGCGCGAGGACTTCCACATGCAGGCCGTGAACTCGGATTCGTCCCCGTTGTGGAAATATATCTTCCCGGCCATGGCATCGCCGTCAATCTTGAAATATCCGCCTCCGGACACCGGATCGTGTTCGTCATTTCCCTCCCATGTGAAGTTCCAGCGGTCTCCGTCCTTCCCTATGTCCATATGTCCGTCAACACAGATGAAATGGAACTGTCCCCTGCCACCGTCGAGGCTGATATACCCTGTCTCAGTAAGGTCAATACCCTCCTTGGACCATAGTTCCATTTCCATTATCTCCCATTTCCCGGACGGCTTGCCGGTCGAACTGTTCTTCATCTCCTTCATTCGTCTCCCGTATTCCTCATTATCCGCCTGAAAATCCAAGCTGAAGGTGCATCAATATCTTATTCTGCTTCATTCTGCCGGAAATCTCCTCTATGCTCATTATAAGATACCACGAATCCTGGCAAAGGTCTATAATACACACATTTGTTTTCCTCTTAAACAGGATTTTGGCAGGAGCCGAAATCCTGATTAAGAGCGAAACAGTAAATTAAACGGTTGGAACGCTCATTTCGGGCAGTGCCCAAATCAGCGCTTTTTAATCTACGTCATCAATGGCAATATTGCGCAATTTGTCGCAATACCTTATGACTCCTTCAGGAGACTTCCCGGCTATAATCCTCCTGGCGAGGGCGTCCTGGACATGGCGTTCAATGGCATTTCTCAAAGGTCTCGCACCGAAAATCCTGTCAATTCCTTTCCTTACAAGGAACTCAAGGGCGCTGTCATCATAAGTTAGGGCATAGCCCTTATCCTTCAGGCGCAGCAGCTCTCTTTCAAGAAGCAAAAAAGCAATCTGCCTCTGCGTTTGATATTCGAGCTTCCTAAAGACGATCTTTTCATCTATTCGGGCGATGAACTCCGGTCGGAGCTCGAGATGAAGCTGTGCCAATACCGAACGTTCAATAGTTGCAAAAGGGACACGCTTGCTGTGTAGGATGTTTTCCGAACCGATGTTCGATGTAAACACGATGTAGAATCCCCCCAGTCCGTATGTCCTGTTGTCTCCGAGTGTGATTCTTGCGGCATCGAGCATCTGGAGGAAGAGCAGCAGAATCTGCGGGTGCGCCTTCTCCATCTCATCGAACAGCAGGCATCCGCCTGTTTTATATTTTTCCAAGATGGCACCAAGGCGTCCCGGATTCCCATTATGTCCGATGAACTCCTTTACGCTGTCGAAGTGCATGAACTCGGACATGTCGAATCTGAATAGATGCTCCTCTCCGAGAAGATACCTTGTAAACGCTAGCGCGAGCTCAGTCTTGCCAACGCCTGTTGGACCTAGGAACAGGAAGCTGCCTTTAGGCCTTGAGGCATGGGTGAGGCCGAGTTCGCCTCTTTTCAGGACGGATGCGACCCGTCCGACCACATGGTCCTGTCCGAGCACATGCTTCTTCAGCTCATCTTCGATCCTGTCCAGCTTTTTCATAATAATATACTAATATAGTATATTTCTTTGGATTTCCACTTGCATTTGATAAATACGATAAATATATTCGCAAATATTAAATATATACCAATATAGGATATTATTATGAAAGCAAAAAATCAATTGATGAAGACTCTTCTGATGGTCCTCTGCCTTGTCCTTATCTCAGAAAATCTATTTGCGCAGGCTGCGGGCGGCGGCGGGGGGAACCAGCTGCAGTCGCTCAAGTCGGCGATCCAGATTGTGATGGGGATAATGTTCCTGATAGCGTTCCCCTGGGGGGTGGTGACGATATGGCAGGGCGCGGTCCTGAAGAAGAAGGGCGATCCCGAGGCGTACAATTCGATAATCGCCGGACTGTGGATAGCGGGAGGGGCTCTTATCATCGGAGCGATCTTCTATGCGTTCTCGCTGGGCGGAGCGGTGCTTACACCTCAGTTCTGAAGGAAAGGGAATATTAAAATGGCCGACCTAATAGCGACAAACACAAACTCAGCGACTGATTCCGAAGGGGTGGCGTTCGGGCTTTCGGGAAACCTCTTCATTTATCTTCTCGGGAGCATGATCCTTTCAATACTGCTCTGCACCCTTCTCATGGTTACGGGAATCGGGATCCATTACACTCTCTGTGCGGGGCTTCTTCCCGTCGCTCTCACTCTGGCCTATCTGAAGATGTTCAAGCACAACAAGCCGCCGCACTACCAGGAGGATCTCTTTGAATGCTGGCTGAATGGAAGCGGACATGAAAAGACAAAATCCGGAGGAAGCAGATGAAAATTCCGGACGGCTGGTTCATCAGGGACATGATAATCTTCAACGAGCTCGATGAGCGGGGATGGGCGGCGAAGGGATATTCCATCGAAATTCCGGATTTCAGGAACGCGTCGAATTCCGTGAAGAACGAACTGCACAACCGGCTGATGCTCTTTCTTTCCATGATAAGGAAGCCTGTGAACGTCCAGTTCCAGTGGTCGGTGGATTCGGACTACAGGCATGAACTCATGCTCTACGATGCCATGACGGAGAAGTTCGCGAAGAACGCTTGGACATATTCCACGAGGAAGGAGAGGTTCAACCGGTACTGGAACAAGATGCTGAACCGGCAGCTGAGGCGGGAGAAGCTGAAAATCTATCTTTCAACGCCGATTGAAGCGAAGGTGAGCCTGAACATGCCGGAGGACGAGCTTGAAAGGCACTATGAAAACATTCTGGAGGCGTTGTCGGTATTCTTCACGAACCAGGGCAATCTGCTCTACAGCATTCTCGGCTCATCCGATGTCAAGGTTGTTCCGATGGACGACAACTCCCATTATCTGCACTATGCCGAATTCCTCAACCCCTGCCACAGGCTGAGGCTTGGATACGATCCGCTGTCATCGTTCGACAGGAACCTTGGAATCCAGGAGAACTGCTGGCATTCCGCAATAGACGGGAACAGGCATCGGAATCCCTCGAACGACTATTCCTTCTTTTTTGACGGGTACTACCACGGAGTCCTTGTGGTGAACCGGTGGCCGCAGACGACATATCCGGGGATAGTCTGCCATCTGACCGGACTTCCGATACTGGACTATGCAATGACCATGGACATATGGCCGCAGAAGATAGAGGACGAGATAAAACGGGAGGAGTCGGCGATTGAAAGGCTGTCGGGGGACTATCATTCCGAAAAGAAGCATTCGCTCCTGACGGCGCTTGACAAGAAGCACCGGAAGGTGAACGCGCTTGCCGGAGGGTTCACATATCCGTTCAAGGTGCTGACGGTGATAAGGACATGGGCGCAGACGAAGGAGGAGCTTGCCAGCAAGTGTTCGGCGATAAAGTCTGCAATCAACCTCATGAACGGGGCGGGATACTGGGAGAGCTCCATTCCGACGACATCGATGAACCTCTTCTTCATGACATGGCCCGGCTGGACTTTCGGGAAATACACCGGCCACGGCATCTACGCCGAGAACCAGTATCTTGCCGACATGCTTCCGGTGAGCGCGACGTTCACCGGGCATCTTGAAGAGGCCGAGGCCATCTACGACGGTGGCAGCTTCAATCTCATCGGGATAAGGAACTTCATCGGCAGTACGCCGCAGCACGGGGCGCTTTTCGGGATGTCCGGCGCGGGAAAGTCCGCGTTCATGGTCGACCTTCTGTCGCAGACGGAATGCTTCTATGGCTACACCTGCATAATCGAGGAAGGGCTGAGCTACGGGAACTATACGCGGACGCTGGACTCTCGGCCGATAGTTATCCATCCGGACAGCGATTTCACGATAAACTATCTGGACACCAGCGGGCTTCCATTGAGTTCCTTCCATCTGGCCACGGCTACGGCGCTGCTGGTGAAGATGACCGGAACGTGCTCGGAGGAGAAGCGGAATCTCAGGGCCTCGCAGCTGATGCAGTACCTCGACCAGCTGTACACCGACACATACGGGGAATGGTTGAAGTCGCATGAGGAGCTCCTTCCTGAGATAATAAGACGGGCTATCTGCGTGAAGCATTTCAAGGAGAATATCCTTCCGCCTGGGAGCACTATGGCGGACGCGTACGTCGAAATGATGGACAGGATTGCAGGGAACGATGGAAGCACTCTTGAATTCCTCTCTTTCATAAACGATCAGAGGATGACCGAGTTCTCAAAGGACCACGACACGGAAAAACTGATCAGGGACATGTCGTTCACATATTTCAAGGCGGACGAGTATCCGACGCATTCGGCATTGCAGGAGATGATGGTGATCGCGCCGTTCAGGCAGCATGACAGGGACGAGGTTAAGCAGCTTGCGACCTTGATTTCATCCTGGTGCGCCTATGGCCAGTACGGGAAAATCTTCGACGGGGCCACGAACATCAGCCTTACCGGGAAGATTGCGCATTTCGAGCTTGGCAGCATACCGGATGCGGCTTCGGATCTCAAGAAGATGGTCGGGTTCCTGATAAACAGCTATACGCGGAACCACATAATGACGCTCCCGCGCAATACGAAGAAGAGATATGTCTTCGAGGAGGCAGGAAGGATTCTCGACATCGAAGGCGGGGAACGGCTGATATCGGAATGCTACGCGCAGATGAGGAAGTACGGCACATGGATCGTCTCCATAGTCCAGCAGTACTCGAAGTTCAAGCAGACACCGATCCGGCCTGTCATAATGGGCAACAGCAAGCAGTTCTTCCTGATGAAGCAGAACGACAGGTCGGATCTCGCGGACATATCCAAAGACATCGACCTGTCCGAGGTCACGCAGGAGCAGATCATGAATTATCCGGGCCCCGAGAACCTTCCTGAGGACAGGAGGCATTCGTCGTTCACATACTACCATCTCGATGTCCGGAAACCGGTCTGCGGGACGGGAAGGAACTTCTGCTCTCCGGAGATGCTCTGCTGCAGTTCCGCCGACGGGGCGCATTCCGGGAGGATGGAAAGGGATTTGAAAGGTTCCAGGAACGGGAAAACTACAAATGCAACAGGGAATATATCAAATGGGAACAAGGAGGAAGAATGAGAACAAAAATCATGCTGGCGCTGCTGTGTCTCATGACATCTGCAGTGTGTTTCGGAGAATGGGTGTATCTCGGGGACGTGCAGTACATCGTCTATTCCTACGGATATGATGCTCCTGCGGGCAGGTATATGACCTCATGCAGGTTCACGATGACCTCGGAGCCGGAGAACGTATATATCAGGTTCATGGACGAGTCGAGGAACGTGATATACAGCCAGGATTTCACGGGAGTCACGATGGGAAGCACGTACAGCTCCACTTGTCCGATCCCCGCAGCCCGCGTCGAAATATCCAACGGCTCGTGGGGGCACCATTCCCGTTCGGAGTTCTGGGTCAACCTGGCCGACTACCATGCCGAACCGCCGGTGATATCGCCCGCCGGTGGGATAATAAGGCCGAACGCCGAGGTGATTTCAATCACGTCCCCGCAGGGGAGTTCGGCGAAGATCTATTATACGACCGACGGAAGCACCCCGACGACAAGCTCCCTTCCGTATGGTGGGACATTCTCCCTGGACGCCTCCGCGACTGTAAAGGCGATTGCAATTTACAAGACCCTTATGTCCGGGGTGACAGCCAAGACATTCCAGATAGGATGGAGCCCGCCCGGAATCTCCCCGACAGGCGGAGGATTCCAGTCAGGCGATGAAATCGAGGTGATAATCTCGAACTCACCGAGCAACAACGGTGAAGGGACGCTGCAGTTCAGGTACAACTACGGGGGAAGCCAGTCCAGCTGGACCAGCTATGTAAACCCGATAATCATAACGGAGACTTCGACTCTTGAGGCGAAGGTGGTCGGCACGGACGGAGAAAGCGATATCGTCTCCGAAACATACACGTTCACGATGGCGCAGGTCGAAACTCCGGCAATATCCCCGCAGGGCGGATATTTTGAAACTGCGCCTCCGGAGATAACGATTTCCTGCGCCACGCCGGGCGCTACAATATATTATTCCATAAACAAGGATGTGGTCAAATCCGCCGCGAACATATACAAGGGGGCATTCTCCCTTCCAATAAATTCCAATCCCGATACGGCGTGGAACCTCCTCCAGCCGGACACGTCCGGAAGCTTTTCAACTTCGTACAGGGTATACGCCATGGCCGCGAAAAACGGAATGTCCGACAGCGCAACTGTGAGCCGTGTCTATGTTATTGGCGGAGGACTTCCGCCGGCGCAGCCGCCGTCAAACGACGGCGGAGTCACTGTCGACGGAAGCGGATCGTTCACCGGTTCCGACGGACAGACATACACGCTGCCTGACTATACCGACTACCTGAACCACAGGAACGACCTTGTCGACACCCTCCAGACCGCCGCGACTCCGGAGGACCAGGGGACGGTCGCCGACCAGATACACGACCTGGACGACAGCTACTACAACGATGTGAACAACTATTATAATGAATACAACACCATAGTCAATCCCCCGGATCCGGGGAACACCGGCAATACCGGCGGAGGCGGCAATGATAATTCAGGGGGTGGAACAGATACTAATACTGCAACTGGCAGTTCAAACTCCCCGGCTTCAACTTCGACCAGCGTAATCCCAGCTGCGGTCCAGTCCGATGATTCCGGCAATGGCAACCTGCTTTTCCTCGGTGGGGCCGCTGCGGGAACAGCCCTTCTGCCATCGCTGCTGGAAAATCCCGACGGGAAGGCATTAGCTCCGGAGGATCCAGGCAATGAACCGGATCCGGACTCATATGCGAGAAAGGTGTATTTCACAAAATGAAAATTTTCCTTTTACTTCCATGCATCCTGTTATTCCTGTGCGGATGCTCTTCGTTCAAGTCCTTTGAGAAGGGGCAGCTTCTTTCAATGCTGGCGGGAACCGGCACCGGATACATCGGCTACAAGGTCGCAGAGGACCAGAAGAAGGACTCATGGCTTTATAAGAACAAGGAGATTGTGGCGGGGCTTTCAGGCGTGGGAGGATATGCTGTTTCCGAACTCGTCAGGGCGAACGTGGATGAAAGTTTCAGGGAGGAGTTCAGGACGGGCTACGAGCTCGGGGCGAACGACACTGCGAGGGAGCAGTACTGGATAATCCAGAACAGGCAGAAGGAGGACGAATCCTTTAAGACGATGAACGTGAAGACCAGATATTACGAATTCCCGGGCACAGCACAGAAAAACGACATCAACTATGTTCCGCAGGATGTGATCATGCGGACCGAGGAGCTTCAATGAATCATCAGCATCAAATTATGCCATTGATTATCTTCCTTTCCATGGCGATCCCGCTTTTCTCCCAGGAGCTTGTCTATGATCCTGCGGTGCAGATGAGCGTCGAAACGACGCGCGGGACGATAATAGAGGGGGACAGGGCGAAGCTGGACAGGATGAACGAGCAGATCAGCCTCTTGAACAGCCAGCTCAACCGGCTCTCAGAACTTATTGCTACGGACAATAAAATCCTCGGCGAGGCCGAAACCATCAGGGTGAGGAACGGAGATCCTGATAATTTCCAGTCGACGATGAATACAAAACTTCTGAAAGTGGAAAAGGCGAAGACTGCCGAGGAGGCGGCTGCTCCGGCGGCAGACGCGCCGGAAACGGACAACTCAATTGATTCGGCGTACAGGAATTATCTCGAAGTCAACAGGGAGACGGTCGGCAGAAGGGAATCCCTTTCAAACGAGATCGGCAATCTCGGTGGACGGATAAACCAGGCGAAGACGGATGCGGACGTTCAGAAGGCGCAGGCCGCCATAAACGCAGTGTCCGTCTCGCTCGATGCCGAGCAGGACAAGGAACGACAGGCGGCGGACCAGCTCAAGGCCGAGCATATAAGGGCCGAGAATGAGAGATGGAAGAAGGAGGAGGAGGCTCTCAGGAGCTTCATCGACCAGAATGATCCCGGTAAAATCAACTACGACGAAATCAACTTTCAGGACGAATATGAAAAAGCAAAGAAGGAGATTGACGCGGTCATAAGATGAACAGCTATACGGATGAAATCTACAATCTTCTCCTGCCGGTGGGATTCGGGATAATGATTCTGGGCTGGATTGTCCAGACCAGGGACATCAAACATGATCCGCTCCAGGGATTCAGGATAATCCTTGTGGCGATGTGCACGGCCGCGCTGATCGCTAACTTCAGGTTCATCCTGACGGAGACCTGCGGCATGTTCAACTTCGAGGGGAGGCTGGCGCACCAGCGGCTCATCGACGCGCTCGAAGTGGTTACCACCTTCAAGATTGACTCCGTGAACCCCTACAGCTTCTCCTCCATCGGAAACATCTTCGTACAGTGGCTCTGCCAGGGTGTGCTGTGGCTTGGAAGCTGCGTGGCCGAGCTTTCCGTCCTGGTCCAGGATGTGGTGATCCAGATTCTCACCGCGGTGTCGCCGCTCGTGCTCTCATTCTTCCTCGTCCCCCAGCTTTCATCCATAGCAATAAGATTCCTCCTTACGTGCCTCGCCGTCTCGCTGTGGGGGATAGGATTCAACATCGCGGACATCGCTGTACTCTACGGATGGAAGATAATGATGGCGAAGTTCGCCCTGTCGGCCATCCCGTACGCCGGAACCGCCGCGAACGCCATCAACGAGGCGATAATGGCCGGAGGAGCCGTTGCCGGTGTGAAAGTGTCCGCGTTCATACTCATCATATCGGCGTTCTACTTTGTCTTTGCAATATGCCTTTTCTATCTGACCGGCCCTCTGCTTCTGACTCTTCTCATCAAGGGCGGTGATATTGAGAGTACAGCCATAAGGCTTGCCACCGCATACGGTATATCTGCATCCGGAAAGGGAGGAGGCTCCGGAATGATTCCGGCCAGGACAAGCACGGAAACCAATAATTCAAAAAACCTGCCCCCTCCACAGAACAACGGCGTTTTCAGCAATCTGCCGGAGATCGCTGGCGGAGGTGCCGGTGGCGGTCAAAACACACCGAAAGGCATTGATGGATCTCCCATACCGGGATTCCTGTCACCGCCGCCGCCCCTTCCGCCGCTTAATGCAGATGTTGGAAACGCAAATGCGGGAGGACTGAAATGAATCCTGTGAAGATATTCTCGAACAACA
Source organism: Victivallales bacterium (assembly GCA_049297395.1). Lineage (GTDB taxonomy): Bacteria > Verrucomicrobiota > Lentisphaeria > Victivallales > GWF2-50-93 > GWF2-50-93. The sequence goes on from JBAQUG010000550.1 coordinate 10,131, forward strand.
TGGTTGCCGCTAGGTTCTGGTTCTCCACTTCTATCTTCCTTTCAATACTGTGCGTCCTCCAGCCGTATTTGCTCATGAGGCTGGACAAGGAGCGGGAAAAAGTGATCATAATGGACGATGCCGATGTCTTTCATGTCGTACCGGTTAAAGGGTTGGAGGAATCATCGAGGCTGCATGACTACATGGCTTCACTCGCGGTGAAGGCGTTCCTCGACAGGTCGCCCGCCGGACCTGACAATCCCGAGCTCCTGAAACAGGTTTACATCGAACCTTCATTGTCATACGCAGGTCAGCTGATACAGGGCGAATCCGCCGAGTTCAAGCTCAAGAACATCCACCAGAAATCTGAAATTTCCGGAATTGACTCGTTGCAGGCGGACTCCGAAAAAGTCATCGCTCATGTGAAAGGACAGGTGATAAGGAGCGGGACATACAGGGAGCAGCCGTTCTCGGAATCGTTGAACTTCGAGATCAGCATGACCATGCTCCGGAACCGCAACCTTTCAACAAACGGCCGGCTGCCTCTGGCAGTATGGAACCTCAAATACAGGATCTTCAAAGATGAGAAATAAAATCGCCTTTCTGCTCCTTTCCATGATGCCGCTGATATCAGCGGCGGAGTCCATAAAACAGTTTGCGCTTGACGAATATTCCATCTTCAAGCTGAAGGTGCATTTCGACAAAGGCGTGACAACTGTGATGTTCCCGTCAGCGCTGTCGGGCATCTACGGATCGAATGTCGTCACAAGTTCTGACAATCCCGGCGACTTCCTTCTCAGCTACCAGCCTGGAGCTTATTTCTTTTCAGTGCGGGCCCTCAAGAAGGGCGCAGATGGCTCCTTGAACATAATCTATAACAGAAAAACCTATGTCCTGCATCTGAAGGAGGACGACGATCCGTACAGTTCCGTCACATTCTGCTCGGATTCAAAGAGTGGCAGGAATAAAACTTACAAGATTACGCCGTCAATTCTTCTTTCTCTTCTTGACAAGGCGAAGTCCTATCAGCTCCTGAAGAAATATCATCCGGAAAACACTTCAGACATTGCTTATCTCAAATCCAATATCAGGACCGTGTATGACGGGTTCTCCATAGCGGTCGACGAGATCTTCAGGTTTGACAGGGAGGACACGATAGTCTTCAGGATACTGGTAAAGAACACTTCTGGGAAAATCATCTCCTATGATCCGAGGATGCTCGCGGCCAGGCTGGGCGAGACCGTCTACTACACCTCGATCACCGACGCGTCAGGATTAATTCCGGCTGAATCGGAAATACCTGCGTATTTCGCTATAACCGGAACTCCGACAGGAGGCAGGAACAATCTCTCCCCTGATAACAGATGGAAGATAATACTATCTCCGAATGATGATTTGAAAAATAAAAAAGAGGAGAAGGCTGGAAATGATTGACTCAAGAAAATTAATCAGCTTCCTCAAATCGCCTGTCGGCAAGCTCATCCTGTTTCTGTTGCTGACAGGATTCATCCTTGTAATCGTACACACTTTCATCCAGTCAAGGAATGGGCAGGATCCTGAAAAGACCCATGGAGCATTCAAGTTCGACACAAGGGAGTCCAGGACGGAAAATATTTTCATCCCCTTCAATCCCAGAAAAACAGAAATTCAGGAATCAAAGTCCGGAAAGTTGAAATCCGAGATCAAGGAAAAACCGGAGCAGCAGGTCAGGCCTGAGAAAAAAGTCTCTGCATTGCCGCCATCGCAGCAGGCTGCTTCGCCGGCCATGATGAAACCTTTCATTCCCCCGATCGCAATCTACGGCGATACTGTGAACCTGTCCCCGGACATATCGGAAGTTTTTGCTCCGTACGGGAGGATAATTTCATGCGAGCTTGTCCTGACGATTGATTCAAGCAGCCTGGGCACTCCGATAATCGCGCTTGTCACCGAAGACCTGTGGCATGACGGGAAAATCATAATTCCCGCGGGTACGGAGATGCACGGGACTGCGGCGAACGCAAGGACGCGCGACCGGATAGGGACTTCCTCAAGCTGGGTTGCCATATGGAGAACAAAGGACGACGAGAACGGCAAAGAACTGAGACTGTCCGGCATCGCCCTGGACAAGGCGAAAAGTCCGATGGGGAGCCACTGGGACATCACGGACGGATCCGCCGGAATCAGGGGGCGCGTCATTGACACGACCGACATGCAGATGCTCGTCGCGCTGGCTTCTGAATTCCTCTCCGGCGTCGGAAAGGGGCTGTCAACACAGTCGACATATTACGGCTCCGGCTATACGCAGACTTCCTCGGGCGGAACGGTCAAGGACGCACTTTCGGAGGGTTTGCAGGACGCTGCGCAGATGTACGCAAAGAAGATGCTTGAGACCATTTCGAAGGACGGTTCGTTCGTGAGATGTCCGGCAGGAACGCGCTTCTATCTGTATGTCACACAGACCATCGACATGGCCGATGCCATGGTCGGCGGATCGAAATTTACTAGAAGAACTCCAGCAACCTCAAAAAAGGAACCCAGATGAAATATCCAATCACATTGCTTTTAGCCTGCCTTCTTTTGTCCGGATGTATTACTGACGGAAATATGAAAATCAAGACCGCGGACCAGGAACCTGTCATGCCTGCAAGGATTGCAGGCATGAATATTCCTGAGGACGACATCGGGCGCGTGCGCTACGGCGAAGATGTGAAGTCATATACTGTCGGCCGCTACGTTGATCCCGCCGATCCCGGCATCATGTATGAGAAGAACATCCTCTACAGGATAGAGGAGTCTCCTAGATGGAATCTCAGGCCAAATACTGAATTTTCACCTCCGTTTTCTGGTTCTCAAAAGGACAATCC
>JBAQUG010000551.1:0-13880 GCA_049297395.1 Victivallales bacterium
TCACATTTGACGCTCCAGAAATACAAGGAAACCCTTGAAGACGGAATAAACCTCATCGTCTATCCGGAAGGTACGAGTTCAGATGGAAAAGGTATCCTTCCATTCAAGTCAACTCCATTTGAAGCCGCAGTCTCAGGGAATTTCAAGATCCAGCCGATACTGACAAGATATGTCCAGAAGCCCGATGAACCTACGCTCTGCTGGTACGGGGGAATGACTCTTGTCCCGCACTGCTGGTATGTGTTTGGAAGGAAATCCACCGAAGTGGAAATACACATCCTTGAGCCTGTCCGGCCTAATGGGAAGAATCGCAAGGAACTTGCAAAGTCAGTCCATGATTACATGGAAAAGGAATACGAAAAATTGTAAAATACCGTCCTAACGGTACATTATAAAATTTTTCATCTATGCCATTCCGCCATGCAAAACATGGTGCCTTTGATAAGGCATTTTTTGTAGATTAACATCAAACGTGAAAAATTTTATATGGAAAGAACTTGGTTAGGAGCGTTTGTATCTGCATGGAATCTCCTTCTGGAAATTCCTTTTCCGAATATTGGTCTCTGGTATGAGGATGAGGAGCCAAAGGGAGATTCACTGCGTACCCTCGCGTGTTTTCCCCTCGTGGGTGCATTGCTTGGCTATGGTGCATACTGCATTATCTGGATCCTCGACAAGTTCCAGGCGCATCCTTCTGCTGCAGCGGTTTCGGCCATACTCATAGTCATCGGGCTTGAAATAGCGACGCTAGGCAGGAATTTCAACGCTTTCATTTCATTCATAGAGGCCAGGCTCGAAGGATTAAAGGATCTTGAACTTCTTGCCGCCATTGAAAAAGAACCGTCCTTCTGCAGGACATCCCTTGGTCTCATGTTTTTCTTTTCAGTTTTTCTCCTTAAAATCGCATGTATTGCACTTCTTGTCTATTATGATCGCACTACATGGCTGATTGTCACGATGGCGATTTCCTATGCTGTGATAGCAAAGATGGCTGTAGCCAAGGATCTGCGGACTTCACAGCCTTTCTTTGAAACCGAAAAACGTGCTGAAAGGCTTTCCTGGCTTTTTGCAGGCATCATTTCAATGATAGTGGGATGGAACTACTCTCCCGCCGTCATAGTTGCCATAATCCTTGCCTATTATTTTTCCGAAAAATTCAGACTTTACTGCGAAACTAAATTCGGAGGAGTCACGGGGAAGTTGATCGGCATGTCGGGAACCGCCGCAGAAACATTGATCCTCCTTGTCGGCGTGATCCTCCTCGTCCGAGTCTAAAGGAGTATTGACAGGATAACATGATTGGCAGGATAAAATCCAGATAATCCTGTAATCCAGTCCAAATATTAAATCCAAAGAATTTGAAGGAATATATGAATTTCAAATGCCTTGACGACTTGAAGAAACATCTCTCCGAATCCTATCCGGAAATAAAAACTGGTGCAGAATGGGACATCATACCGGAAATATGCCCTGCAGGAATGAACGGCGACATTACCGTCAACTGCTTCCGTTTCGCAAAGATGTTCCGGAAGAGTCCCGACGAGATTGCACAGAAGTCAGTTGACTTTCTGTCCTCTCATTTGGACGTCGAAAAGGCTGAAAAAGTCAAGGCTTTCGTTAATTTGGTAATGAAAGGCGAATCTGTCCACAGGGATACAGTTGGGAGATTTACTGGAATCCTCGGTTCCTGCAGTGTGCCGGCTGAAAAAAGGAGAAAGGTTCTTGTTGAATTTTCAGCTCCCAATACGAACAAGCCCCAGCACCTCGGACATGTAAGAAACAACACTATTGGAATGTCGCTGGCTTCTCTTTTGAAGAGGGTAGGACATGAAGTTTTCAGGATAAACCTTGTAAATGACCGCGGCATCCATATCTGCAAGTCGATGATTGCGTACCAGCGTTTTGGAAACGGTGCAACTCCCGAAAGCACAGGCAGGAAAGGTGACCACCTAGTCGGAGATTTCTACGTGAAATTCGACTCGGAATTCAGAAAGCAGCTTAAGGAGCTGAAAGAAGGAAATACAGATTTAAAAGATAAGACTGATGAGGAACTCTTCCTGCAGACAGAAATAGGAAGTGCCGCGCAGGAAATGCTGCAGAAGTGGGAGGCAGGAGACACCGAGGTTGTTTCACTCTGGAAAAAAATGAACGGGTGGGTTTTCGAGGGGTTTGCCCAGACCTACAGGCGCATGGGAGTGGAGTTCGAACACACCTATCTTGAAAGCCAGACATATCTTCTCGGCAAGGATCTGGTGGTGGAAGGGCTCGAAAAAGGAACTTTCTTCAAAAGGGAAGATGGCGCAATATTAATTGATCTGGAGGATGTGAAACTCGGTAAAAAAGTCCTGCTGCGTTCCGACGGTACAAGCGTTTATATGACCCAGGATCTCGGCACTACTCTTCTGAAATACACGAAGTACTCTCCCGACATCCAGATATGGGTGGTCGGAGATGAACAGATCCATCATTTCAAGACACTTTTTGCAATCCTAAAAAAAATGGGTTTTGCCTGGGCTGACAACCTCCATCACCTGTCATATGGCATGGTCAATCTCCCCACAGGTAAAATGAAAAGCCGTGAAGGAAATGTCGTTGATGCGGACGACCTTTTCGATGAAATGGTGTCCCTTGCGAAATCCGCAACTTTGGAACGCGTCGGCGAGGGAAAAGTGCCGGACGACATCGACAGGAGATCTGAAATAGTAGGAATTGGGGCGATCAAATTCAATCTTCTTAAGTTCAACCCGAAGACGACCATCATGTTCGATCCTCAGGCATCGATCAAATTCGAAGGCGATACTGGTCCATATGTACAGTACGCATGCGCCAGGATAAATTCCATTGAAAGAAAGGCCAGGGAATCCGGATTGCTGACAAATGAAGAGGTCAAATGGAATCTTGCCTCCTCCAGCGAGGAAAAGGAGCTTTCCGTGCGAATTTCGCAGTATCCGGAAATTCTTAAGGCGGCGGCCGAAAAAATGGACTGCTCGATGGTTTCCGAATATCTCCTGGAGCTGGCAAAGGCCTTCAACCGATTCTACAGGGAGCATTCTGTCCTGAATTCAGACAATGATGATCTGAAGAAGGTCAGAATTGCGCTGTGCTTCCGTACAAGGGACATACTGGCCGACGGACTTAAAACCCTGACAATCGATGTCCCGGAAGCCATGTAATATTTTTTCTTCGGGGAAAATATCAGTTTACAAGGATTTCGACTTTCCTCTTCTGCTTCTCGGACTCGATCAGCTTCTGGACAGCTTCAGAAGTCTTCTGCTTCTTCATATTATCAAGGATGAAGCTTTTCACATCCTTCAAAGGAGCCGTTTCAGCATCATTTCTTTCAGATACCTTGATTATGTGATAACCGAACTGTGTTTCGACTATGTCGCTCATTTCTCCAGGCTTGAGAGAGAACGCAGATTTTTCGAATTCAGGAACCATCTTTCCTTTTTCAAACGATCCAAGATCTCCACCTTTCTCCTTGCTGGGACAGGTGCTGTTTTCTTTTGCGAGTTTCGCAAAATCTTCACCGCTCTTGAGCTTGGCAAGTATTTCCTGGGTTTTTTTAAGGGCTTTCTGCTTCTGTTCGTCTGACGCTTTCTTCTTGTCGGCATCTGACATTGTCTTTGCTTTTTCTGCGTCAATTTCATCAGGCTTTATGAGGATGTGGGAGGCATGCACGGACTCGGGCTTCTTGAAGCGATCTTGGTTTTCCTTGTAGAACTTTTCAACATCTTCATCGGAAATCTTAATGTCGGCCACCACTTTTTCTTCGACCCATTTCTGTATTGCGAGGCTGATTCCGATTCTTTTCTTTATGGCTTCTTCTGTCATTCCCTGTTTCGCCAGCATGTCGGCAAGTTGTTCCGGAGGGATTTTGGCAGTCATTTTCTTGAATTCCTCGTCAGTCTTCGCTGAATCAGGCTTGTAGCCATTTTCTTCTGCAAGTTTCATGAGCAGCTTTGTGGTGACAATGTCGTTTATTCCACTTACAACTTCCTTTTTCCATGTCTCAGGAGGTATTTTGTCGAACTGTCCATTTTCCTTCATCATCGAGATTACAGGCTTGAACTCAGCTTCGATATCGGCCTTTGTTATCTTTTCATCACCTATTTTGGCGACAACTTCAGGAAGAAATGCAAGAGGTTCTGCATTCGTTTTCTTCGTTGCAGCCTCATCGGGCTTGAACAATGCTTCCGGTTTCACTGCGGGAGCCGGGGCCTGTTTTGAATCTTTTTCTTCGGCATTTACGATGTTGAACGAAGAGAAAGAGAATAACAATGCAATTAAAAAATACTGTTCCTTTTTCATGATGCTCCATCCTTATGTTTAATATTTAAATTTATGAGTATAGACAGCCTATAAACCATTATGTTCCATCTTTTTCTCTGTTTTCTTAAGAAACACCGCCTTCATTATCGCCTTGTAGACGGGAGTTCCCATCCTGTCTCCACGATTCTGGGCCGTATTCGCGGAATCTATCATTCTAATGTCGCCTTCAGTGTCCACATCCATTCCCCATCCGGTATTCACAGGACTTGTGTTCATGAGCTGATCGTCGCGTTCCTCGCCGGTCTTGACTTGTTCGTAAAGGATTGTCATGACGGCGTCAGCACCCTTGTCCTTCGCCTTTTGGATCAGTTTCTTCTCAAGATCCTGCTGGCTTCCTCCTTCATCGGCGGGAGCACTTGCAACAGCATGGCCCATCAATTCATAACCGTCCGGAATACCCTTCTGTTTTTTTACGACTTCAACGCTTGAGGTCGGAGCAAATGTTTTACCGTCATAGGAAACACTTGTGCATCCCAGGGCAAATGCAAAAGAAATGATCATTGCTGAGAAAAATGCCGGCTTGGACAAAATCTTTATCACAAAACTCCATATCCTATGAATTATTTTCAGATGAGAACGCTAAAATTAGCATATTACGCGCAATATTCTAGTCTTATCTGCTTTTTGCCACCAGGCCTGCCAGATCTGAATGTTTGTTATACCAGTCGATGAAAGCCGGGATTCCTTTTGAAATTGGAGTCCTTGGTTCAAATCCGAGTTTTCTTCGTGCTTTTTCAATATCTGCAAAACTTTCAGGAACATCTCCGGGCTGCATAGGAAGCATCTCTTTCTCAGCTTTTATTCCCATATGTTCCTCTATAATCTCTATCATGTCCATCAGTTTTTCGCTTCGGTTGTTGCCGAGATTGAAAATCTCATATTTGTCCAGATTGGATGCAAACATTGAAGAGCAGATTCCATGTACTATGTCTTCAATGTATGTAAAATCGCGTTTCATGTTCCCGAAGTTGAAGACTTTTATCTTTTTGCCAGCCTTGATGGCCTCGACAAAAAGCCACATTGCCATGTCAGGACGACCCCATGGACCGTAGACAGTGAAAAACCTGTGCCCGATGGTCTGGAAACCGTAAAGATGGGTATAGCAGTGAGCCATCAACTCGTTCGCCTTTTTGGAAGCGGCATAGAGGCTTATGGGATTGTCCACTCTGTCGGATTCAGAAAAAGGTATCTTTGTATTGCCACCATATACGCTTGAGCTTGAGGCATATACAAGCCTTGGAATATTGTTGTGCCGGACCATTTCGAGGATGTTCAGGTATGCCAGGACATTACTGTGTTCATAGGCATGGGGATTCGTCAGGGAATATCTTACTCCTGCCTGGGCCGCAAGGTGGCACACCACATCAGCGCGGTATTCTGAGAAAACTTTCTTTAATTCTTCTAAGTTTGCGATATCAAGGCGTTTTTCGACGTAGTTGGGGTTTCTTCTGAGGATTTCAGACCTGGCGTCCTTGATGGATGTATGATAGTAGTTGTTGAAATTGTCTATCCCGACAACAGTATGCCCCTCCATCAGAAGTTTTTCAGCCACATGGAAACCTATAAAGCCGGCGCTTCCAGTCACAATTATTGAGTTTTTTTTCATTTTGTCCAGTCGATGGGAATTAGCATTTCACTACGTTCCTGCCCTTGGGAACGGCATTCCTGGTGTCGATCACAAGTTTTGCGAGTTTCGCAATGTCCTTGTGGTTCACGCAATCGTGGGCCGTTGCAATAAGGACCGCATCATATTTTTTGCCCTTGAGACTGACACTCTTTTTCCCGCTGTACTGCGGGTATTCGCGAGTCCTGGGAACTGTCGGGCAGTAAGGGTCATAGTATTCGACTTTTGCTCCTTTTTCCTCGAGAAGCTTCCAGAGCATGAACGAAGGGCTTTCCCTCAGATCATCGACATTTTTCTTGTATGCCACTCCGACAAGCAGGATTTTGCTGCCTTTCATGACCATCCCGCGCGTGTTCATCTCCTCAAGAGTGCGCTGGATGACATAGTATGGCATGAAAGTGTTTATCTCGCCGGCAAGCTCAATGAACCTGGTGGAACAGTTGTATTCCCTGGCCTTCCACGTCAGGTAGAAGGGATCGATAGGTATGCAGTGTCCTCCAAGACCTGGTCCCGGATAGAAAGGCATGAATCCGAAAGGTTTTGTCTTGGCCGCTTCAATGACCTCCCATATGTCTATGCCCATCTTGTCGAAAATGAGTTTTAATTCATTTACCATCGCGATGTTTACTGACCTGAAAATATTCTCAACAAGCTTGGTCGCTTCAGCTGTTGCCGATGAAGAAACTGGAATTGTCCTGCAGATTATGGTGTCATACATGGCCCTGGCTATTTTTAGACTGTCAGCAGTGTCCGCACCAACCACCTTAGGAATAGTGGAGGTTGAAAAATCCTTGTTGTTTGGATCTTCACGTTCAGGCGAGAATGACACGTGGAAATCCTTGTTCGCCTTCAATTTGCTTTTCTTTTCAAGAATGGGGCAGAGTACTTCAGTAGTCGTTCCAGGATAAGTCGTTGACTCGAGCGAGAACAGCTGTCCCTTCCTGACGTATGGGGCCAGGGATTCGGCAGTCGACACTATATAGCTCATGTCTGGCTCGCGGTTGTGCGTAAGAGGCGTTGGCACGCAGATGATTATGGCGTCACAAGATGAACTTCTAGAGAAGTCATCCGTGGCATTGAACCTGCCTGTCGAATTCATTTTTTTCAGCACTGCGGAATCAATGTGCTTGATATAAGACTGTGATTTCTTCAGCATCTTGATTTTTTCGGTATCGACATCAAAACCAAGAACTTCGAAGCCGGCGTTTATAAATTCCTTTGTAAGTGGAAGTCCTACATAGCCAAGTCCGACAACGCCGATTTTAGCCTTGCGATCCTGAATTTTTTTCAAAATTTCTGCAACCATAAAAATCCTCTTTAAAAAAATGTCTATTTCTGTGCGATTTGGGAAACGCATAATATATGTCCATTTCCGGAGACTTGCAATATTGGAAAGCGTCTCAAAAATTCAAGGGAACAGTTTGTACCCTTATATTATCCGTGATTTTACTCACCGGTCTTGGTGGAACCCTTTCAGGTCTTATCAGCAGGGGCTGATCTCGTTGAGCCAGATTGACGGCATTTTACGAATTATCTGATTTCCCTTAAAAACTCCTACACTCCCTTGATTTAACGCCGGTACAACCCTAGATTGCCAATTATCGGGTGTTTCTGCATTCGAAATTAGTCAAAATAATTAATGAAAGGGTTAATATAATGGAAAAGAAAATCAGGGAAATGCTTGAGGAACTCAGAGTCCATCTCCAGGCCGACGGCGGAGATCTCGAAGTTGTCAAGATCGAAGGTAAGAATGTCGAACTCAGGCTCAAAGGAGCCTGTGGATGCTGTCCGCATGCAACAATGACAATCAAGGATGGTATCCAAAGGATTCTCAGGGAGAAGATTGACAAGGACATCCTCGTAGAAAGAGCCGAATAATTCTTTTTACATACATTTATTTTAAAAGCCGGAGAAATCCGGCTTTTTTTGTACATATCCTTCTAATTTTATCGGATACACCTTGCAAAATAACAATATAATATATATATTGTTAAGTATAATTATAATAATTGAGGCTAGCCGATGATTTACAAAAAAAGGCATATTGAAGGCAAACTGAAGGAATATTCCAAATATTTCAAGGTTATCCTTGTTACAGGAGCGAGGCAAGTCGGTAAAAGCACTCTGTTGAAACATGTGTTCCCTGAACTTAAAACAGTTGTCTTTGATCCACTCCAGGACATTTACGGCGCACGGAAGGATCCTGATCTTTTTCTTGACAATTTTCCATCCCCGGTAATACTTGACGAAATCCAGTATGCACCGGAACTTCTTCCAGCCATAAAAAGACGTGTTGACCTCAGCGAAAAGAAAGGTCTTTATTTTCTTACAGGATCACAGAATCTCGGCATGCTTAAATCGGTTTCCGAAAGTCTTGCAGGCCGGGTTGGCATCCTTAACCTTGAAGGCATGACTATTCAGGAGATGACAGGACAGGGAGCAAAACCGACATGGCTGGAGCTATATCTTAAAAATCCTGCATCGCTTCCTGAAAACATAAAAATGCTAAAGGATTCCCTGCCTCCTCTAAAGAATTTCCTTTGGCGCGGATCTTTTCCGGGGATTCTTGAAATGCCTGACAACATGATCCACCCTTTTTATGAATCATATCTCATGACGTATGTGGAGCGTGACGTCAGACTTCTGGAAAACATACGGGACATGAATGAGTTCGCGCATTTTTTCCGGCTTTGTTCGGCTCTCAGCTCCCAGGAAATTAATATGTCGCAGCTCGGACGAGAAGTTGGGATTTCGCCCTTGACGGCGGCAAAGTGGACATTTCTTCTTGAAAATTCATACCAGTATATGCTGCTACCTGCGTACCATGGGAACATCGTTAAAAGGCTGAGCCAGAAAAAGAAAGGATGCCTGAGGGATACGGGCTTCATATGCTATCTTCAGGGGCTTGCTTCTCCTGACATGCTCGCGGGGTCTGCCCTGATGGGATCTGTCTTTGAAACATGGGCGGTTAACTCGGTCTTCAGACAGGCGGCATCACTTGGTTTTTCACCAATGCTGTACCACTGGAGGACAAACGGAGGAGCTGAAGTGGATCTTGTCATTGAAGCAAACGGCAAACTCTATCCTGTCGAAGTGAAATGCAAGACAAACCTGAAAGCTCATGATACAAGCGGTATAAAGGCCTTTTTTGAAAGTTACAGGAATATGAATGTTGAAAAAGGTCTGATAATCTATGCTGGAGACATGTGTTACCGCCTTGAGGAAAATATCATCGCAATTCCGTGGAACGCAGTTGCAGGATAAAGGTAATGACTCATCTCGAAACAAACCTCATTTTTTGTCAATTGCGGGAGAAATATATGCATTCTGACGTTGTGGATAGGTAATATAACCGGACGGGATACGAATGTCGGTGTATCCTCTGAAACGTATCTTCAAAGTGTTGTCTGATTCGATATCCGTACAACATATGTCCGCCTGGGGCGTAGCACTACAACCAGATATTAGAAAAAACATGGCAAAACAACAGACACACCAGAGGCAACGGATACATCGTCTCCAACCTTCCACCCACATGGCAATTCCTGTGGTCGTTTCAGAAATGAGAATATTTACATTTAACTATATGGCTCATTAGTCTTATCCTAATGTATTTTTATTAAAAGTGAAACAGAGGCTTCGCAGTCAAGATTGCTTCTGCCTCCGCAAAGGCTATTGAGTTATTGACAATTGATTTCCTGTACTAATCTGGCTTGCTGACGGACGAATATCAGTCCTTACTATCCTCTTTTTTGAGATCTTTCTTCACGAAGTCGACGACATTCTGGAATTTAGGAATATTCTGTTTATCTACTTCCATGAGGGTTTCATGGGCTTCCAGGACAGTTTCCGCCTTTTCCGTCTTATCTGTTGAGGTTCCGGCATCCATCCATCGCTGATGAGATTCCATTTCAGAGGTGGTGGTGTAGGTGAATATTTTCTGAAGGCCAAGCCCGTTGAGAAGGTTCTTATTGTTTTCGCTGGCATTTACAATGCTAATTGAAGACCCTAATTTTTTAGCCTTCAACCCTATCATGGCGAGGATTCCCATGAAAGTGCTGTCCATTCCAACACAAGCTGAAATGTCAATAAAAATAGCTTTACAGTCATGTTCATCAAGACTGTTGGCTAAATTGCGCAGCGGAGGGCTGCATTCAAATGTGGCTCTGCCTTCCACTTTTATGTGGTATGCGCCATTATCCCTGGCTATTAATACTTTTGCCTGCTTCATTTATTCTTTAGTAAGAACGGCTTTTATGCGTCTCACTCCCTGGCTCGAACTTTCTTCTTTCAGAATTTTGAATTTTCCAAGCTTCGAAGTGTTGTCAGAATGAGGCCCCCCGCAGATTTCCTTGCTGAAATCTCCTATGCTGTACATCTTTACTTTATCCCCATATCGCTCAACAAACAAGCCTATAGCCCCCCTTGCCTTCGCATCTTCAACAGTTGTTTCCTCGCATTTGATGTCATAGCATTTTGTAATTACTTCATTGACAATTGCTTCCACCTTGGAAATCTGTTCCGGAGTCATTTTGTCAGGATGTGAAAAATCGAAGCGCAGGCGTTCAACTGTTATGTTAGATCCCTTTTGGGCGACATGTGTCCCAAGAACCTGTCTCAAGGCCTCATGAAGGATATGGGTTGCGGTATGAAGATTGGTCGTCATCTCGGAATTGTCCGCCAGCCCACCCTTGAATTTTTGTTCCGCACCCTGTCTTGAAAGTTCCTGATGTTTCTGATAAGCTTTGTCAAAACCTTCCTTGTCAACGGAAAACCCCTTTTCCCTGGCCATATCATCAGTCAGTTCAATAGGAAATCCATAAGTTTCGTATAGATAGAACGCGTTCTTGCCGCTAATCATCTTTTGTGTGACGTGAGGAGGTACCCTTCCAATGAGCTTTTCAAATTCCCTGGTTCCTTTCTCGAGGGTCTTTTCAAACATTTCCTCTTCATTTTTAAGGGCCTCAAAGATTTTTTCCTTGTTTCTGCCAAGCTCCGGATACACGTCGGAATAGTTTTCAACTACCTTTTCGGCTATGATGTCTGTAAAACGGCAGTCTATTCCAAGCTTGCGGCCTTCACGGATCGCCCTTCTGATCAAACGCCGCAGCACATAAGACTGATCCACGTTTCCAGGCAAAACGCCGTCGGCTATGATGAATGTCGCCGCGCGGAGATGGTCGGCTATTATCCTTTCAGAACGTTCAATATCTCCTTCAGGCACCTTTTTCAACTCATTTATTTTGGCAAAAAGCGGTTGGAACAACTCAGTTTCATAGCAGCTCTTCTTGCCCTGGAGTATGGCGGTGACTCGTTCAACCCCCATTCCAGTATCCACGTTCTGCTGTGAAAGAGGTTCATAGCTTCCCTTATCGGTCTTGTTATACTGCATGAACACATCATTCCAGATCTCAACCCAGCGCCTGTCGTCAGGAGTGAAGACTACAGGAATTTCATTTTCGGATCCTGTCCAGTAAAACATCTCGGTGTCGGGACCGCATGGGCCAGTCTGTCCGGCCGGTCCCCACCAATTGTCCTTCTTCGGTCTTTTTGATATCCTGTTTTCTGTAAATCCAAGTCTTTTCCAGTGGTTATAGGCTTCCTCATCAAAAGGGGCGTCGTCGTCGCCTTCGAAGACGGTGACCGCAAGTTTGTCCATCGGAAGTCCAAGGCATTTCGAACTAGTCAGGAATTCAAAGCTGAATTCAATCGCATCTTTCTTGAAGTAATCTCCAAGAGACCAGTTTCCGAGCATCTCGAAGAACGTCAGGTGGACGGCATCCCCGACTTCATCGATGTCCCCTGTACGTATGCATTTTTGATAATTGACCAGACGTTTACCCTGGGCATGCTTCTGTCCGAGCAGGAACGTAATAAGCGGATGCATTCCGGCGGTTGTGAATAGAACGGTTGGATCATTTTCAGGGACAAGGGGGGCGCTGCCGATCACGGCATGCCCTTTCGATACGAAAAAATCCAGGTATTTCTTCCTCAAATCTTTGGCATTCATAGTTTAACACTCTGGGTATGGTTTTTCCTATATAAGGCAAAGCTTGAAAAAATACTGTTTTTTCCGTTAATTTCAACCCGTTTCTGGAAAATCGGGGTATTGACTGAAGGAACCTCTGAAAATTATGATTTAAGTTGTTGCGGAATTCGCAAGTAAAGTTATAGTTACAAAATTTTTAATCATGGATGGAATTCAAGATGCAGAGAACCTATAACTGGAAAGAGAAAAGGGACAAGAACGCAATTCTCGCCTTTGAAGACGGTACTGTCTTGAGGGGATATTCAATTGGGGCAGCTGTTGACAGGGAAGGGGAAGTAGTTTTCAACACAGGAATGACCGGCTACCAGGAAATTCTCAGCGATCCATCGTATGCCGGGCAGTTCGTGACCATGACCTACACCCAGATCGGAAACACGGGCATAAATGTGGAAGACATGGAATCCAGGAAATTCTTCGCCAACGGTTTTATAATACATGAGCTTAACGAGGTCAGCAGCTGGAGATCGAAAGAATCTCTTACAGAAGCTCTTGTAAGACATGACATGCCCGGGATAGCCGGCGTTGATACGAGAGCCATCACGAGCAAGATCCGCAACTGCGGAACAATGAAGGCCTATATGTGCTGCAGCGGAAAGATCACCCCGGAAAAAGCCGTTGCCAAAGCTAAGGCATGGGAGGGCCTCGACAATAAGGATTATGCTTCAAAAGTTTCCTGTGAAAAACCGTACCAGTGGGATCCGGACGGGAAAATCACAAAATCCTGGGGTATATGCTCAATCCTGCCAAAGATTGAATTTAAAGTTGTAGCCTACGACTTTGGGATAAAGTGGAATATTCTCCGCTCCATGAGATTAAGCGGAATGGATGTGACAGTTGTTCCTGCAAAGACAACGGCAGCTGAAGTTCTGAAAAAGAAGCCGGATGGAGTTTTCCTGTCCAACGGTCCTGCAGACCCGGCGGCAGTATCTTATGCCATAGAGGCTTCAAGACAGCTTATAGGAAAAGTTCCAGTAATGGGAATATGCCTGGGACACCAGATCCTGGGAATTGCAGTGGGGGGCGAAAGGTTCAGACTTAAGTTCGGACATCATGGCTGTAACCATCCGGTCAAGAGACTTGAAAACGAAAGCATTGAAATTACTTCACAGAACCATAATTTCGCCATCAAAGAGGATTCCCTGCCGTCAACAGTTGAAGTGACACATGTCAATCTCAACGACAGGACCGTAGAGGGCATAAGACATAAGAAGGAGCCTATGTTCGCGGTCCAGTACCATCCTGAGGCCTCTCCCGGCCCCCACGATCCCAGATATCTTTTCAACCAGTTCAAGGAACTGATGAAGAAGTGACATCCTTGCGGAGGTTCCCACTTCAAGAACAACTTTTCTAATGCGGAACATACCATTTCCCAGTTCCTAATCTTCAAGGTTTGCTGACACGAACACTGCTGGCTGCACGAGTTTTATTGCTCTCATTCCGTAGTCGATGGCAGATTCCGCTGAAAAAAGATGATCCCGAAATTGTCCCCTGTTTCTTTTTCAGATTCCCAATCAGTCAGGAATATCTGACGATAAGCAGATCAGTTCCATCATATTCCCACCGTACCGGCTCTCCATGTCGAAGACGGATCGCCGCAGCGAGGGGAACCGGGACATTTACATATAACCTCGGCGACCTTATAGCCTGCACCTTCAACGGGTATGCCTGCGCATCATCGCCGCTTTTCTTCCGGACGATTTTGGACAGGCGCATCTTTTTTGAACTGAAAGACTTTGGGTTATTAAAAGATAATTTGACTTTATGGTCTTATGTTAAAGAGGTTATACTAATTCCAAAACATAGGGTAAAGTCAAATTATGGGGAACGTAAAGGTAAACGTGGCTGAAATCAAGGACATTTGTAAAAAACATGGAG
>JBAQUG010000552.1:0-2001 GCA_049297395.1 Victivallales bacterium
GTTGCATAAAATGATTAAAAATCAACCTTTGATCGCTTTAGCCTTATTTGAAGAAAGCACCGCCTGCATGTCAACCGGAGGCCAGTGAGGGGCATGATGCTTCAAGCCATCAATAACACAGATAAAAGGCGTTGTTCACATACACATCTCCCCCATTCAGCTAAATCTTCAATGAGGAACTCTGGAAATCACCATTTGACCATCCACCTACGTAACGGGGATCATAAACCCTCGGTAAAGATTTTGCCAAACCGCGGCCCAAGGATTGTAGCGACCGAAGGACAGATACAGTCGCCGCGCATGGAACGAAATCCGGGAGGCCATGTAAATCAGATCCTGCATCACCGTGCGCAGGCGACGGCGTTGCGCCTTCTTTCGATGGGGCGCCCGTTTCTCCAGATTGCCGTTGTTATCCCGGAGACTTTCCTGCCCACAAAGCCGCAACAGATTGTAAGCCATCAGGGCCAGGACCATGATGCCGGAATTGGTGGAAAAATGCTCGCTCGGCAGTCTCTCAAGATCCATATCCGACTTGATCTCCGAATGAAACTGTTCACAGGTTCCGTGGTCATGGTACAACAAGATCACTTGGTAGGGATCATCCTCAAGAGAAGTCCAGTAGGTATCCACTTCCACCTCAGGAACCAGCAGCCACTGACCATCTTTCATCGTCCGCTCCGTTACCTCGAAGACGATCCGCAGAGGGGCGGCAAAACCGTCCACGGTGCGGTGCGTCTCCCCACGCCAGACAGTTTTCCCCTCGCGGGATGTTGCTTTTTGACCTTTTTCCTGGGCAATCTTCAACCACTCCTGAATGTTCTCCCGGCGGAGGTTACGCTTGATCAGCCAGTCCGCACCCTCATCGAGGCAGATCCCGATGTTATCCAAGCTGTCATTCCCAGAATCCAGGCGAACCACAATCCCCTTGTCCGTGATCATCTTTGCATACCGGATAGATTCTCTCAGAAACGCCGGCGTTTCCTTCTGGGAGTGCTGCTTTCCCTCCCGGAGTTCAACATTGACCTGGTACCCTTCCCGACCAAGGTAAGCAAAAATCGGCGCATATCCGTCAACACCCTTGTATGTCCTCGATACGCCCTCTTTTTTCGTCTTGGAATTGTCGAAAGGACTGACGTCGATATCCAAAGCCGCCAACTCACTCTTGCATGTGGATACCGTTCCAATGCCAGGGGCCGTCTTGCGGATCAATCGTGCCGATTCTTCCTTGACGATCATATCAAACGCTCCTTTCACCACGTCCAGCCGCTGTCTGAGGGTCGGACTAGAAGGACATTGCTCAATACCCAAACTGTAAAGGAAAAAGGGAACATCCCGAAACGTCTCAATCGCCTCGTAATCAGGCTTTCCCATGCACAACAATCCGATCATCGATTTCACAATATCGCTATGGGGAATCTTGGGCTCCCGGCATCCGGGCAACGTCACTGTGTTAATACGCGTCCCCAGTTCTACGCGGTCCATCAGGGCACCGATCAAAGCCAGTCCCGAGTGGCTGGTCAAATGCTCGTCGCCCTCTTTGATGATAAATTCTACAGGTCGCATATTCACCTCCCAGGTGTTACTTTCCAGGGCAATGAATATCACAAATGTCCTGTAATGTCAAATAATTACATTAACTAAAGTGGCTTTCATGCCACTAATTCAGGATAAATTTAGGGGAACAGATTTTTTAGCCGTAGCAAAGCCATAATCCAACGCTCTCGAAGAAGTCATATCTTGCCAGATTTTATGGTCGTGGTTTTGTCAAGCTGAAGGCAGGCCTTTTCGAATTCCTCTTCAATATCGCCGGACAAGCTGACATGGAATCGGCAGGCGGGAATTGCGGCGGCAGCGTTGCAGACATTCTGAAAGACCCTCTCTTTCAGGGAAAGAGCCGCAGCATTATTTGTGTCCAGAAATCCCCGCAGCGATTTGCCCAAAGCAGCGCGGGTCATCAGGATGGACGTCTCACCCGGGCCGATGGGAGTTACTCGGTAATTG
>JBAQUG010000553.1:0-1612 GCA_049297395.1 Victivallales bacterium
TGAGGCAATTTCAAAATTGCCTCTTTTGAGCTGATTGCTTAAGTTGGTGTTCACGGCTTCAGCGTGTCCAACATCTTTAATACCAAGACACACTAAAGCTGTGGACACCAACAAGAGATGTTCCCGCGACAACGGTTTCCTGTATTTTGCAATCAGCTCGATTTATCTTCAATCGGATTGTAGTTTTAATTAATTATTCACAAAAAACGGATTCAAATGAACATGAAATTCCTATATGGCAGAAAAGAAATCGAACTGTCTGTACCAGATGATTCGATGGTCTACAGTTCAAAATTTCCAGAACCTGAGAAAATCGACTCGGAGACCGTCCTGGAATCAGTCATGAATCCTGCAGGTTCAAAGCCACTGGTTGAACTTCTCAAAGGCCATGCAAAAGGAAAAGTCGCAATAGCTGTTTCCGATATCACCCGCCCTATCCCCTACAGCCGTTTCCTTCCCGAACTCCTCGGTGAAATCAAATCTGCGAACATCGCAGAAAAGGATATTGTCATCATTATCGCGACCGGCATGCACCGCCCGAGCACAAAGAAGGAACGCCTCGAGATGTTCGGCAAAGGAATCGTCGAAAACTACAAGATAATCGACCACAAGGCTGAAGTGGAAAGCGAACTTGTCGAACTTTCCGGAAAAAGCTGGTCCGGCAATAAAGTGAAGATAAACAGGGCGTTCGCCGAGGCCGGATTCAAAATAACCACCGGACTTGTCGAACCCCATTTCATGGCTGGTTTTTCCGGCGGACGGAAGGCTGTATGCCCCGGACTTTCATCACTTGAAACTGTCAGGAAATTCCACGGATACGGGTTCCTGTCAAGTCCCCTCGCCTGCAACGGGAACCTGGAGGGCAATCCATGCCATCTCGAATCCATGTCGATTGCGAAACTCGCAGGCGTAGATTTCTCGGTGAATGTTGTCTTGAACAACGAAAGGAAGCTAGTGAGGGCTTTTTCCGGGGATCTTGAGGCAGCCCATTCCGCGGCATGCAAATTCGTTTCCGGATGCAGCTGCCCGAAAGTCGAAATGGAAGCCGATATAGCTGTGACATCATGCGGAGGACATCCACTCGACGCGACATTCTACCAGTGTGTGAAAGGAATGGTCTCCTGCCTGCCTGCCGTAAAAAAGAATGGAATCATACTGGCGTTCGGGAGCTGCGTGGAAGGAATTGGCAGTCCGGAATATCAGGCGACCATGGAGAAATATTCCGGCATATGGCGCGAGTTCATAGATGACATCAGGAACCCTGCGGTTTTTATTAAAGACCAGTGGCAGCTGCAGATGCAGTCCAGGGTTCTTGAGAAGACAGGTCAGGACAAGCTGTATTTCGCCACCCATGGAATTCCAGCGGGAAGGCTTGCCGGGCTTTCAGTCAACGGTATTTCCGCGAATCAAAGGGGAATTGAAAAATCAGTCAGGAGAATATTCGAATCCTCTCTTAAGAAGGGTATGAAGGTTGCTCTCTTTCCAGAAGGCCCTTACTGCGCCGTAATGTCCGCAAATATTCACTGAACCATGTCCTGTGAATATTTACTACTTCACGTTCTTTATGAAGTCATTGACAGTCTTCTTTTCTTCATCTGTGAGATTGTGGTAA
>JBAQUG010000554.1:0-16292 GCA_049297395.1 Victivallales bacterium
CTTCATAACATATCCCTTGTCATACAGGGATATTTGCAGACCTCAAACGAGATCATGCCGGTTGCGGCGGATCTGCCGTCGCATCCCGAGACCAACCTTAACAACGATCCGCGCATTGTCGACGTACTTTCAATTGACCTCAAGAATACCGAGATCTTCCACTGCCCAGCCGATACGGTAAAGAATTATTTCCTGTCGGAAGGATCGAGCTACCAGTACAACACGATGATGGGCGGCAAGAAGCTCACCGAGGATTTTCTTTTGAAGAATGTCGGCGCGGCTAGGACGCCAGTCATGTACGATTATGAGGCGTTCCACGGCAAGGCCGGTACTGCGGGTGCCATGAATTATGCATTTGCCGACGGACATGTCGGGGATTTGGAATAACAGGAGGATTTAAATGAATATAAAATATCTAGTTAACGCAGCGGGTGCTGTCACAATTGGGACATTGACCCTGATCTGCTACAATCCGTTCAAGACGGTCAGGGTTTCGGATCCGAAGAACCTGACCCAGGAAGGAATAGCGAAGGTCATCTCATCAGACAGCTTCTCAAAGCTTCCTCAGGATAAAAAAGATGAATATTTTGAAAAGATAGCCCCGGCTGATCCTGAAAAAGGAAGGGCGATGTTCGCTTCTGTTGAAAAAATGACCGATGCGGAGAAGAAGAATTTCCATGAGAACATGATGCCTGCCTTCCAGACGATGATGCAGAAAAGGGTCGACGAATATTTCGCAATGAGTCCGGAAAAGAGGAGGGAGTTTCTGGATCAGGAAATCGAAAGGATGGAGGAAATGCGCAAGGACGGAAAAGGTGGTCCAGGCGGTCCAGGTGGTCCAGGCAGAGGTCCTCCGCCAAAACCTGATGTCCGGCATCTTAAGAATATGTTTGAGACTCAGGATCCTGTGACCAAGGCCAAGATGCACCAGTTCTTCAAGGACATGCACCAGAGAATGGAACAGCACGCCAAGAATGATTGATACTGTAAATCAAGACGCGTCTTTTTTGGGCGTCTTGCCACGGATCTACTTGCTGGCGGCATCGGACTTGCCTGGGCATTCCGCGCATGCGCCACAGCGAAGGTCAATGTAATGTCCCTTCAAAAATCCGTCTGAACATAAGATCTAAATTGTAAAGTGAACCCATAAAATACACAATAGTATCAGGAATTATCAGGCCGGAATCTTGACTTCCCACCCTCTTGATGTTCTATTCTAAAGTTGCTTGGACAGCATTGATCCTCAAGCTCTCAAGCTTCAAAAAGGAGACATAAGATGGCACAGAAAAAGAAGGACAACCACATCATAGTCGCGATCCACGTCACCGACCGCGTGAAACAGGCATCCCGCGTACAGTCTGTACTCACGAAGTATGGCGGTTACATCAAGACACGCATCGGCCTGCACGAAGCAAAGGGAAAAGCCGCATCCCCCAATGGCCTGATTCTCCTCGAACTTGTCGGGGCTGACAGCTGCTGCAGGACAATCCTTGCAAATCTCAATGCGGTTTCAGGGGTTGAGGCGAAGAGTGTCATCTTTGAGCACTGAACAGCAATCCGGATCTGGAATAGACAGGAGTTATTGTTCTTAGTTCAAATGATTCATTAACATGTCATCGGCTCCTGTTGTGCTGCCCATCGTCATCCCTGCGCGTGTCCCTTCCGTCACTCCTGCTGCTGTCATTCCTGCTGTCGCTTCTGTCGCTCCTGCTGTCGTACCTGCCCCGGTTTTCATCATTCGGGACAGATGGCATGGCTTCTCCCTGATTGCCACTCGACTGCCGGTCGTATATAGGTGAGGATGGGACTTTCACGCGGTCTGAGGATGGAGCAGCATAATCATGTCCTTTGTTCGATGTGCCGACAGATTCAGGAACCACGGCCGTATTCATCTTCGAAGCAGCTGGCTTTGACTCCCATCTGCTTCTATCCTCGCGGTATTTCTGGACATCGATCACCTGTCTGGAAATATTCTGCTGCGCATCGGTATCCATACGTTCAAACTTCTGCGATGCACTCTTATCGGATACAACTGCATCAAGCGGCCTTGCTACTTGGAAATTCTTCCGCTGAGGCTCCGGAAGTTTCGACATCCTTCCCTCCTGCTCACGGTATGTCACGGATGGCCTAAGTCCCCTGTCGTTGTGCCGGATCTCATATTCATTCCGTTCCTTGTCAGCCCATTTTGATTCACCAAGCCTGCTGCGGCACTTGTCATATTCGAAAATAGGATCGTAGCACGAGCGCCTTTGCCTGTTCTCGAAACGGGGATAGATGCCCACACGGATACAGGCATCATCATAGTAATCCCCGAAGTAATAGTGGGAATAACGTGGACGTGTGAACAAGTTGACCTTGAGCAAACCCAGATCTACGACAATGTCCAGGGAATAGGAGAAACCTGCAACGATATGAACCGACCTTGGAAAACAGACGGGTGCAAACAGAATTCCGCGGCGTTCAAGAGGATAGTCCCAGTGCCCTTCGACAAAGACATATCCGTGCGGAGTCCACACATAGTGGGAGGGATTCCATATCCATCCCGGCTGCTCCTGGAGCCAGTAACCGGAACGCCAGACATATTGTCCCTGAGCCCAGTACCAGCAACCGGGCACCCACATAGCATCATATGCAGCCGGTTGTACTGAAGAATCCAGTTCGGGGGGCGGTGGAGGCGCTTTTACATATTCAATTTCCCTGACTCCTGCACTCATCCAGAATCCGGCCACCCATTTCCATCCCTTGCCTGCCTGCATCCAGTATCCAGGAACCCAGGACATTTTTGGCGGAGAAGCCCGCCAACACCCGCTTACCCAGACGAAGCTTACACGCTCCGCATCCCAGAACCAGTATCCTGAAACCCATGCGAACTGCCCACCTGACGGCTTGTCCGCAGGCGGAACTTCCCTGACATTTTCCGGTGGCTGGACCGGAACGACAATCTCCTCCGGCTCCTGCAAGTTGACCAGACTGGCAAATGCTTCATGCACCGGTCCCTTCGTCAAGACTTCTGGTTGTTCCTGGACGGGCAACGGCGGCGGACTGTCAGCATCAGAAGAGTCGGCAGCTTGCGCTGCATACATGAGGCCATCTGTCATTGAAAAGGAAATTATTGCTATTGCTGTCAACATCAAACTATGTCTTTTCATGGATATTGTCTCCTTATTTTATTAAACAATCATCAGGTGCATGTCCCTGAAGAACTGGTGAATTATCGTTGTTTGATAAGTTAGTCGCAGGAATATCCATTCATATGACAGGGATTGCACAGGACAACTGCAACTGCTTGTTGGACAGGCGAATTGCATGCACCTCTTAAGTTGGATGCAAATAAAGAAATTCAAATTTCACCGAAGCTGTTCTTCTGATTTCCCTGTACAATTAATATCTCTTGACATAGGGCGTTGATTTAGATATAATGACTTCTCCGTAATATTAACGTTTATATGAGGGGGTGAGGAATGCTATTTGAATGCACAATTCAACCGAGACAATACCCTTGCGTATAATGTATGTCGAGAGGAAGACAATTCCTGTGTCATGCCCATGGTGCAACAGGATTTTCGGCGTGGCAAAGATCGATGTTGAAGGCAGCAGGAAAATCGCACCCGTCCATAAGATATGCAAGACCTGTTTTGAGTTCGTCAACCAGAGCGCCCTTATAAACGACTCCAAAGAATGATTTTCCACCCCTTTTCCCGCGCATGATAGCATTCCAGCCTTTCCATGTCCAAGTTTTTCCTTTTTTTACGGGATTCATGTCATATATTTAGATCCGGGAAACAACTAACTGTCAAATACAGGTACCGAATTACGATGGATGAGATTGAACTGCAGGCGCAATTGGAGAAGATTCATGGCGTGAGTTATGGATGGGCTTTGAACTGCTGTTCGCGTGACAGGACGGAGGCCAAGGACGTGCTGCAGATGGCATACTTGAAGGTTCTTCAGGGAAAGGCCAACTACAAGGGGCAGTCATCGTTCAAGACATGGTTTTTCTCGGTGATACGCTATACTGCCGCCGAGGAGCGCAGACGGCACTGGTTCCGGCGCCTGGGACTTGCGAAGTTCGCAGAAGAGAAATTGACAGATGGATTTGTCTTTGAAGATCACAGTTCCGAGGATCAGGCGGAGATTTCAAAGGCGTTCCAGGGTTCTTTCGCACAGCTGCCAAGGCGCCAGAAGGAAGTGCTGCACCTGGTGTTCTACCAGGACATGAGCCTGCAGGAGGCGTCTGCGGTAATGGGCGTGTCGATCGGTTCGGCGCGAACACACTATGAGCGGGGCAAGAAGAACATGAGGAAGTTCTGGAGTTCTAAAGTTCTGGAGTTCGAAGGTGAGGGAAGCTGAATTTAACGCTGAATGCGTATGGTAATAAAGCCTATGGTTTCAACCATAGGTATTGAGGTAAAGTAATTCCGTCCTGAAGGGACGGAGTAAGAAAGGATAAAATGCCACAGGTTGACGATATGGACAAAAAGCTCAAAGATCTTTTTGGCGGAATGCGCGCCGAGGACGAGGCGAACGCTCCTTCATTTGAAAGCTGCAGGCCCTCAAATGACACACGGACTTTCTCATATTCGCCCATATGGCGGATTGCCGCATCCTTTGCCCTTATAGTATTTATCGGAGCAGGCGCACTGAAACTCCAGACTTGCTCCAGCCGGCAGTCTCTGGAAAGCCAAACCGAGAAATGGACTTCCATGTCAAACTGGCAGGCCGCGACAGACAATCTGCTTACCATGTCGGATACCCATCTGGACGGTTCCTTCACGACCGACACGGATATGTGGCTGGAATATCAAGAAACAACCGGCAAGGGAAATCTTTAAGACTGATAAACACAGAGGAAGTGGAGCAGTTCACGCTGCAACCAAAGCTCGAAATCCGAATATCGAAATTCGAAACAAATTGGGAATTAATGAATTTCCAAATGTTTCAAACATTGTTTCCAAAATAAGATTTTCCTTATTTCGAGCTTGTTTCGGATTTCGAGTTTCGTGCTTCGAATCTAATATGACGATAAAATAACGTGCAAAAAGGAGAATTAAAAATGAAAAGAATAATCATGACAGGCATATTCGCGGTGTTTGCAGTGGCATGCTGGGCCCAGGAACCTAATCCTGGCAAGCCGCCGCAGGACCAGAACGCTCCTGGAGGATCATCGATGAGACACGGGAGGATGTACGGAATGGCCTTCAACGAGGAAGTCTTCCCTCCGGAAATGGTGATGCAGAACCAGCAGGCCCTCGGACTCACCGATGAACAGAAGAAGACAATACTTGAGGTAATGAAGGCTTTCTCGGCGCAGTTCACGGAACTCCAGTGGAAACAGAGCGCGGAACAGGAGAAGCTGGCATCACTGTTGAAGGAGGAGCAGGTCGATGAGGACAAGGCGCTTGCCCAGCTCGACAATCTCCTGAAGATTGAAAACGGGATCAAGAAGATCAGCCTTGCCAACATGATAAAGATCAGGAACATGCTGACCGCCGACCAGAAGGTGAAAATGAGGTCCATCAAGCAGGCTATGATAAAGCAGATGGAAGAAAGACGAGGCGGCTCAAATCCCCCTCCTCCTCCAAAACCTCCAGAGGATAAATGAAAATAAAGAATCTCCTTACGTCCATCCTGTCTCCGCCGCAAGCAACGGGGTATTACGAACGGCCTCCCTTGTCTTTCAACGGATCTGAGATTCTTTATAATATCAAAAAATCTTTCACCCTGATCGAGTTGCTGGTGGTCATCGCCATAATCGGAATTCTATTCGGTCTTGTCGCCCCCGCCCTCAACAAGGTGAAACAGAAGGCTAACAGTACGAAATGCGTGAACAACCTACATAACATAGCCCTTGCCTTCCAGGGCTACCTGCTAAGTTCAAACGACATTATGCCTGTGGCGGCACGCATGCCATCGCTGAACCTCAACACCGATCCAAGGATAGTCGACGTGCTCGCCTCGGAGATCCAGAACAATACGGCAGTATTCCAGTGTCCTTCCGACACCGCCCTGGCCGATGCCGGCAAGACCTATTTTGCCGCTGAAGGCACCAGCTATGATTATTCCGACGGTCTCGGGGGCCGCAAGCTGGGCAAGAGCAACAGTGGAAGGGACACATCTTCAAATCTTGCAACAACTCTTGTAATGTTCGATTACACATGGTTCCATGGTGCACAAGGCACACCTGGAGCCATTAACTGCATCTGGGGCGACTGGCATATTGAATAGGAGAAAACATATATGAACAGGAAATTTATTCTCAGCGTGCTCGTACTGCTTATGGCCGTATCGGGCGTATTGGCATACTACAAATATTATTACGTGCCTCCGCTTCCGGATCCAAAGGAGCAGAAGCCTGAAGACATTGCCAAAATGATGGCCTCGAAAGATTTTACAAAACTGCCTGCCAGGGTCAAGGACACCTATCTTGAAAACCTGGCTAACCAGGAGAATACCAGGCAGGTCTTCTATTCCTCTGAAGGCATGACCGACGATCAGAAGAAGAACCTTAGGGATAATATGAGATCCGTCTTTGAGCTAAGGATGAAAAAGACGGCGGATGAATACTTCGCGCTGCCTGCCGACAAAAGGGAAGAATACCTCGACAATGAGATTGACAAGATGGCGGAGCGGTTTGCTGAAAGACAGAGGGCCGCAGAAGCACAGGGCGGAACCGGCACCCCTCCCGGTGGTCCTGGTGCATGGGGTCAGGGAGGAGGAGCGGGCGGCGGAGCTCATGGACCGGGCGGTGCTGGCGGAAGACCCCGCCCGACAGTCGATCAGATAAAGAACCGGGTAGGGAGTACAGATCCTGCGACAAGGGCTATTACGTCCCAGTACCGGAAAGACATGCGGGCAAGAATGCAGCAGCGCAGAAACTGACGCGTTAATTAAAGATTCTCACAATCTTTCCAGTTTTTCTTGGAATTCTTGTGCTTCTCAGCAATTCTCTTCGCTTCCCCCGGTAGCAGAGAGAGTCCCTCATCTTACCTAATCCGTCAACCGCTTTTGGATGAGGGAAGTTTCAAAGAAATCCATATTTTACATCTGTTAATCCTTGATACCTTATTGCTCCCGGACTATTTTTAATGTTATGAAAATCGTATTTGCTATAATTAAGAGGCTCTGAAGAAGGAATTCTAAGAGTTTCGTATAAATCTGATAAACTTTCTATATTCTAAACAACTGTTAAAAAACTAGAAGAACTATGAACCACATAAAAGCTAAAATTGATCTCAAAGAACTAGCAACACGTGAAAGCGAGCAGGTTGAGTGGAAGAAGAATGTTGCCAGTATTGATGCCGTGATTCGAACGATTACTGCATTTTCAAGTGACTTTCAAAACATGGGTGGTGGTTATGTGGTTTGCGGTGCAGAAGAATTAAAAGATGAATACGGGTTCCAAAAGGTTGCCTATCCGGGGCTGACATCTGAGAGATTCAAAGAGATCGAAGGCAAAGTGATGTCTGACGCACGTGAGAAAATTGATCCGGCCGTCACCCCTATTGTAGAAGAGTTACCGGGTGACATTGAGGGACAAAGAGTCTTGATTTTTATAATTCCATCCACCGGCTACGCCCACAGCTACCGCGCTTCGGGAAAGGACAGCTCCACCTATTATGTTCGGCTTAGCCGCGAAACGGTGGAGGCGAAAAATGGAATTCTTCGAGAGTTGCTGGTGAGGAAACAAACACTTCCGCCTTGGGACAGACGTTTAAACGAGCAGGCCGATATAATAGATATTGATTTGCTGGCATTCAGAGATGTGCTACAACAGATCGGCACATGGAATCCGTCAGTGTCCATAGAGGACTATTTTGCTGACTCAATGCGGCTTTCTGATTTTGTTCCTCCTCTTGGCGGAAAACGTCCTTTAGATTCAGCAATTCACCCAAGAAATTTTGCGTTATTACTGTTTGGTAAAGAACCGACGCGATTTTTTCCGGGCGCGTGGACAAAGGTCTCTTTCTATCCAGGCAAAGATAGAAGTGAACAAACGGCGGAACGTCACGATCTCACAGGAACGGTAGTAGGACAAGCGAAGAAGGCGCTTGAGCTTCTTAAAACACACGCTTCTACTGTTTATGATAAAGAATCTCCAGAACCAAATGCTTCAAAATATCCAGAGCGAGCACTCCAAGAAGCGGTCATTAACGCGCTTGTTCACCGCGATTTTGAACAAGAAGAGCCGACAAGTATCACAGTATTTGTTGATAGGGTGGAGATTCGCTCTCCAGGGGCTTTGCCTCGTTCTGTAAACAAAGAGAAATTTTTATCTGGTCAGGCTTCTCCTTCATGGAGAAATCAGTCGCTTGCCTACTTTTTCAATAAACTTCAGCTTGCTCAAGCTGAAGGGCAAGGTATCCCGACAATCATTCGGACAATGATGCAACTTGGGTCTCCTGCTCCTCGATTTGATTTGGAAGAAGCGGCCGTTACCTGTATTCTGCCAGCCCACCCTCGCCACGAAATGATGCGCACGTTGCTGAAATTGAACGCCTTATCATTCAACAAGACTATGAGGAAGCTCAAGCAAAACTAAAGTTGTTACTTGATGAACAGCCGACCAATCCAAAGATGCTTGAGTTGTTGGTGCAACTGGCTTCACTGCGCCACAGGCCAGAAACGGTTGGTATCTATATAACAGACCATCGACTCCAGCCGCAGGATTTGCCTGCTAGTGTGGTTTATCAGTTTGCAGAAGTTCTGGGACAATCTCCAAAAAACGAACATCAGAGTATCGGAAGATCGTGGCTTGAACACGTTTCCAAGCGCTCGCTTGAGGGAGACGAAGTTAAGAGAGTCGCCTTGGCTCTGCGTAAACTCGACAAAAACGAACAAGCCGTACAACTGATTTCAAAATATATTTCTTCGGCCACTTCGCCACTAGCCATTCCGGCAGTACTTTATGACATTCGAGCAAGAGCAGAAATTGATCTCGCAAAAAAATGCATGGATACCGGAAGAGACCATCTTGTCCACAAAGATAGGCAGGCCAAAGCATGGGATTTATGCCGAAAATATCTTGATGAAGCTGAAGCTGACATTATAAAGGCGTTAGAAATTGAAGCAAGGCCTCGTGAGAAGGAATTCTACGAAAAAGATCTCGAATTTGTTCGGATGATGAAGCATCAAGTTAGAAAACCGGCTCACCGAGAAGGATCGATTCGTTCTTCTCATTCCAGCTATCGGCGACCGAATAGAAGATAATTGAATTCTATTAAGCTGTCTTTTACTGTTCCCGTCTTTTTGCGGACGGACAGCATTCTCGTATCAAATCCTCCGGCGATTTATCCCTTCCTGAAAAACTGAATTCTCTTGCGTTTTCCCATCGGAGAAGATAGGTTAACCGGATTATGAAACAGGTAATCCTATTTTCACTTTATGTCGGTGCCGGAGGGCTGATTGGTGCGGTCACGAGATATCTCTGCACTTTGTTCTTCCTGAAATATTCATTCTCCTTTCCGGCAGGGACTTTCTTGTCGAACATAGTCGGATGCCTTGTCATAGGGATAATAATCCAGATAGCGACCGGTTCAGAACTGCTGTCGCCTGAGACCCGGCTGTTCCTGGCTACAGGATTCTGCGGGGGGCTCACGACCATGTCTTCATTCATCTACGAAACCTCCCAGTTCATAAGCGACGGTGAATACTTTCATGCGTCGTCATATTTCTTCCTTACGCTCACAATATCCTTTGCGGCCTTTGTCTCAGGCTGCATAATAGTCAAACTTATAATGAGATATGGAGGGCAATATGGAACTTAAGGGAACGGCAAAGCTTCTCAGGATATTCATCGGCGAGTCGGACAAGATAAAGCACACGCCCCTATACGAGATAATAGTCAAGGAGGCGAAGAATTCAGGACTCGCAGGCGCAACCGCATGGAAGGGTATGATGTCCTATGGGAAAAGCAGCAGGATACGGACATCCAAGATACTCGACCTCTCAATGGATCTTCCAATGATCATAGAGATCGTTGACGAAGAGGAGAAAATAAACAGTTTCCTGCCTGTCCTTCATGATCTCTTTGAAAAATCCGGATGCGGCGGACTGATTACACTCGAGAAAGTTGATATCATAAAATACATTACGCAATGTCCAGCCTGAAGGGATCCCCTAAAGGCTGAGGACTTCGAACTTCGAGTTGAAGACCTCAGCAAAGCCGGAAGTCCAAATTCCATCCCTTTGCTGCGAATATTTTCCGACAATCATTACTGACTTGCCGTTTAGAGCAAGGTTTTTCAAAGACGATGCCCTTTCCCCATCTGAAATCATTACAAGAGAGCCTCCTCCTTCGATGAACTTCTCCAATTTATCCGAATATCTTTTCCCAACAATTCTACCTGTGGAGAGAATGATAAGCGACCTGGTTTCAGGGTAGGACGACAATATCCTGTCTATCTGGCCGTCGGAATCGTCTTCAAAAGAATAGCCTTCATCATCCGCAGCCCAGCACATGTTTACAGGCGAGCCACCGGCAATCAACTTGTCACGGAGAGATTCTATCCTGGCAAGATATTTCCCGTTGCACCTGCTGATTAATGAGACAATGGTCTTGACCTCGCCATGTCCTGCCTTCTGGGCTGCTATGTCGGCCATCTTTCCGCCGGCATATGCCTCGAAACTGATCTCATTCCTTGTCTTCGAGGCATTTTTCATCGATGAGGAGAAATATGGAAAAACGCTGCAGGCTGCTACAGAAAAAACCGTCAGGAAACACAGGTTCCTCCAGTTGATCCAGAGTGGAGGCCTTCCAGCTTTCCTGCCCTTGGAGAGACATTGTTTTCTTTTGAACTGATCAAGCGTTGCTTCCTGTATGAGGGTTCGCATTTTCATGACGGAATCCGACATTGTTCTTTTCATATGGGCTTCCTTTTCTCCGTCATGGAGTGAATGTTGTCACAGTGTCATTGGCATAACCATTCCATAGCTTCGGATTTCCCGAATCTCCGACCTGTTCAGGCAAATCCGCGTCATACCCGGCGGATTTCATTGAATATGCATCAACGTGCCCGTCTCCATGCGCGGCGTTGAAGAAATTCTTATGCCTTGGATCTGCGGGAGTCTGATTGGCGCTTCCCCATCGTCCGTTCAACATGACAGGCCCGTCCAAGGTATAGGAATGAGGCCGGTTTTCCCCTTTCAACTTGTCGCCGTATGAGTCAGCGAGCATGATCGTAGAAGCCGGCTGCGCTATGATCTTGTTGCTAACAGGGAAGCTTCTTATCACGGAAGGGTCTGGATCATATGGGCCGAACGTCGCCCAGTTGTAACCGTAAGAACCGGTTCTGAGATATTCCTCCCTCCTTTTCCCGGGAAACGCAGTACTGGAAAGCTGGTATGCGGACTTATCAGTTGAAGGGCATTTCAAGATATTGTTCGTTACTGTATTCGTGCCTGTGGCATCGCTGTCGGCATCCGGATTCTGCACCGAGCCGCCTATATAGCCGGATATGCCTGCCTGCCATCTGAGCTGGGCGCCCGTCTTCCATCTCACGCACGGATAAATGCCGTTATAGTCATTGCTGTAAAGGTTTATTCCTAGTGCAAGCTGTTTCAGATTGTTCGTACATGTTATGGACTTGGCGTACTCCCTGGCCGCATGGAGAGCCGGCAGAAGCATTGATGCAAGGATCCCTATGATGGCGATCACTACCAGCAACTCAACAATTGTGAACCTTTTAATTGCAAATTTCCCATCTTTTACATTTGGCTTCATCGTTCTTCCTCTCGTAGTTATATTTTTTAGTTAGGATGCCCTAATTATAGACGAGAAGAGTAGTTAGGCAAGCCTAACTGACAAGATTTATTAAAATTTCCTAATGGATTCATCCCATGTATTTTCCGCCAAATGTCAAAGTTATTTCTGCACGACTCCTAAGAATATAAAATAAAACCCCGCAGGAAACCTGCGGGGTTTTAAATGTCAATTAAGAATGACTTAGTCTACTTCTTGGCTGATGCCTGTTCTACCGCCACTGCGACAGCTACCGAAGCGCCTACCATCGGATTGTTGCCCATTCCAATCAGCCCCATCATCTCCACGTGGGCGGGAACTGAAGAGGAACCTGCGAACTGCGCGTCGGAGTGCATGCGCCCCATGGTGTCCGTCATGCCATAGGATGCGGGACCTGCCGCCATGTTGTCGGGGTGCAGGGTACGTCCCGTTCCACCGCCGCTTGCCACGGAGAAATATTTCTTCCCCTGCTCAAGGCATTCCTTCTTATAGGTGCCTGCAACAGGATGCTGGAAGCGGGTTGGGTTGGTGGAATTGCCGGTAATGGATACATCAACTCCCTCATGATGGTTGATGGCTACGCCTTCACGGACATCGTCGGCACCATAGCATCTCACCTTGGCGCGGTCACCGGTCGAATAGGCAGTTTCCTTTACAATGGTGAGCTTGCTTGTGAAGTAGTCGAACTTGGTCTGCACATACGTGAACCCGTTGATGCGGGAGATGATAAATGCAGCGTCCTTCCCAAGACCGTTGAGTATCACCTTGAGAGGCTTCTTGCGCACGCGGTTGGCCGATTTCGCCAGGCCGATCGCCCCTTCGGCAGCGGCAAATGACTCATGTCCGGCAAGGAAGGCGAAACAGGCGGTTTCCTCCTTGAGAAGCATTGACGCGAGGTTTCCATGGCCGATACCTACCTTGCGGTCATCAGCCACCGATCCTGGAATGCAGAATGCCTGAAGACCTTCACCCAGGGTCACCGCAATATCGGCTCCTTTGGTCTGTCCTTTTCTTATGGCAATTGCAGCTCCGAGAATATATGCCCAGCATGCGTTTTCAAAACATATCGGCTGGATGCCCTTTACAATATCATATACGTTTATGCCTTTATCGTCACAGACCTTCCTGGCCTCCTCAAGAGACTTCATGCCGTATTTCTTAAGCACCGGAGTGATCTGGTTGATTCTTCTGTCGTAACTTTCAAAAAGCGCCATTTTAGTTTAGTCCTTTCTATTCGTGTCTGGGATCAATATATGTCTTTGCTTCTACAAAACGTCCGTATGTGCCTGTCGCCTTCTTGAGCGCCTCGTTGGCATCTACGCCTTTTTTTATGGCATCCATCATCCTGCCGAGACTGATGAACTCATATCCGATGATCTCCTTGTTCTCATCAAGGGCGATCTTGTTCACATAGCCCTCGGCCATTTCAAGGTATCTCGGCCCCTTCTTCACGGTGCTGAACATTGTTCCGCACACGCTGCGAAGCCCTTTGCCAAGATCCTCAAGTCCGGCTCCTATAGGAAGTCCGCCTTCGGAAAATGCCGTCTGCGTGCGGCCATAGACGATCTGCAGGAACAGCTCCCTCATTGCGGTGTTGATTGCGTCGCAGACAAGATCCGTGTTCATTGCCTCAAGTATTGTCTTGCCGGTAAGGATTTCCGCAGCCATTGCGGCGGAATGGGTCATGCCGGTACAGCCGATGGTCTCAACAAGAGCCTCCTGTATGACTCCGTCCTTGACGTTGAGCGTCAGCTTGCAGGCGCCCTGCTGCGGGGCGCACCAGCCCACGCCGTGGGTAAGCCCGTTGATGTCCTTGATCTCCCTGGCCTGTGTCCACTTGCCCTCCTGGGGTATTGGTGCGGGCCCATGATTGGGTCCCTTTGCAACACAAGTCATCTGTTCCACTTCATGCGAATACATCATGCCAGATATCCTTTCTGTAATTTACAATTTGCCCAGTATTCCTATTTTTTAGATCGGCGGAAAGGTAATCGGAGGCGGAGCATAAATCAAGCAATGGCAGTTTCATATATGCATGAATCTTATAGCCAGGGCAGGCATTTTAACACAATCCTAACAAATCCCTAACCATCGGCTAACAATGAAATAGCATTTTAAAGATAATAAAATCTTGGATTAGGTGAAGAATATGGATACGACTTTGATTCTGGTGATTGTCGTAATAGTGCTGGCGATCTTGTTTGACTTCCTCAATGGATTCCACGACTCGGCAAACTCCATAGCGACGATTGTGGTGACGAAGACCCTCACGCCTGGCCAAGCCGTGCTGATGGCGGGACTGGCCAATTTCGTGGGTTATTTTACATTCGGCATCGCGATTGCCAAGACAGTCGGCAAAGGCATAATAAACATTGAAAACATCACCTTGGAAGTTGTCCTTGCCGCGCTCGTTGGTGCAATAATCTGGAATATCATAACCTGGCTGCTTGGACTTCCCACCTCGAGCAGCCATGCACTCATTGGCGGCCTCATAGGAAGCGCAGTTGCCGCAGCAGGCTTCAAAGCCGTTATTATCAGCGGAGTTGCAAAGATTGTCATATTCATATTCTTGGCGCCATTGATAGGAATGTTCACGGCTTCGCTGTTCACAATAGGCATATTATGGATATTCCGCAGGACAACCCCCGCAAAGGCGAATTCAATCTTCAAAAGACTGCAGCTTGTATCCTCCTTCTGGTACAGCGTGGGACATGGTACAAATGACGCCCAGAAAAGCATGGGAATAATTGCCCTGGCACTTTTCACCGGTGGAATAACAAAGTCCTTCCAGCTTGATACATGGGTTGTCATATCATGTTATGCCGCAATATCCCTTGGTACCATGATGGGCGGTTGGAGAATAGTAAAGACGATGGGCACCAAGATCATAAAGATACGGCCAATGGAGGGGTTTTCCGCTGAGACAGCCTCCGCCATGGTCCTGCTCGGGACAGCCCATTTCGGAATTCCCGTGAGTACGACACATGTCATCGCAGGATCCATAATGGGCGTGGGAGCCGTCGAAAAGGGCGCATGCGTGAGATGGATAACTGCACGCAGGATAATATGGGCCTGGTTCCTAACCATTCCATTGACCGCACTATGCTCCGCCATTACATATTTTGTATTAACGCTTTTCTGAACATTCAATGGCCGCTCAAGAAAATCATTGAGTCCGGCATTTATCTCCATTATTTTGGGAAAAGATGGAACAAAGTCGATAATCGGCTGTCGAATCCGCCAATGCTTTGCAATGGTTATTTCAATTGAAAAGGGGAATGAATGGAAAAAAATCGCAAGCTGGGCAACATATTTGCGAATGTGATTGTCGCAAGCCAGTGGCTTCAGGCACCGCTTTATTTCGGGCTGATCGTGGCGCAGGGCATCTATGTCTATCAGTTCTGCGTGGAACTCTACCATCTCATATGCGGTCTCGGCGGATTCAAGGCCCAGGACATCATGCTCATGGTCCTCGGGCTGATCGATGTCGTTATGATCTCCAACCTGCTGATAATGGTGATTATCGGAGGATACCATACCTTCGTCGCCAAGATACATTTCAGCGAGCAGAATCCGCCGGACTGGCTGGATCATGTCAACGCCAGCACCATGAAAGTAAAGCTCTCGATGGCGCTTATCGGAATCAGCTCCATACACCTGCTGAAATCATTCATCGAAATTGAAAAGCTTCAGAAGACAGATGTCTACATACAGATGGGGATACACTTTCTGTTCATCATTTCAGCCATAGGCCTTGCCCATGTCGCAAAAATGACTGAGGGGAGCGTCAATGAATCCCGCGCCCACCGCAAGCCCTCCGAGGCATCAAGTCAAGCATAAATGCCTAAAAGATGACACAGGAAAACAGCAAAATGTTCCATGCCATGGAAAAAGAAGAGGCGGTTGGAACGCTGAGTTCCGATATTTCTCTCGGGCTCAGTTCGGGACAGGCGGAAAACTGCCTGGAGCAATATGGGAGGAACGAGCTGAAGGAGACTGGCGGCAGAAGCCTCTTGTCGATCCTGTGGGACCAGCTCCGGGCGGTCATGGTACTCATCCTTGTCTTTTCCGCCGTACTCGCCGGTGTCATGGGCTCATACAAGGACTGTATTGCGATATCCGCCATCGTCATCCTCTTCGTGCTTCTCGGAGTCATCCAGGACTACAAGGCCGAACGGGCAATTGCCGCCTTGAAAAAACTTTCCTCCCCGCTCGTAAAAGTACTGCGAAACGGAAAGATAGAGGAAATATCCTCCCGGCTCCTTGTCCCCGGAGACATAATAATAATTGAAACAGGCAACATTATTCCTGCGGACAGCAGGATAATTGAAAGCATAAACCTGAGGATCCAGGAATCAATCCTTACCGGCGAATCCCATCCCGTAGATAAAACCGAATCAGTCCTGCCTGGGGCGGAAATCCCGATTCCGGAGAGGTTGAACATAGCATACATGGGTACGACCGTTACCATGGGAAGGGGAAAGGCCATCGTCTTCGCCACAGGAATGAAGACCGAGCTTGGAAAAATAGCCGAACTCATGCAGCAGACTAAAGA
>JBAQUG010000555.1:0-3499 GCA_049297395.1 Victivallales bacterium
GGAGAGATGAACGTGCCATGCTGGGCGCCAAAATCCGTGCCGCTGATCGCAATCGCGACAATCCGGTTGCCAACTGCCTGACGATACAACTCCAGGTTTTTCAGCTGGATTTCGGTCTGCATGTCAAAGAACTCCTTGACATATTCCGGATGATCATAATGGGCCATGATCCAGTCTTCAAGGTTGCGGATTCCCCGGGGATGCTCGAGCCAGGCTCCAGGTATATGGAAGATGTCGCCGACGCCTCCAAGAAAAAAGTTGCCGAATACGGCATAATCGGTGTTCTCATAAAGCTCCTTTGAGGTTTTCTCATAGTGCCGGCAATCTTCATCGCTGAAGATGCCATACTGGTCGGCATAATCCTTGCGGGCGTCGAAGGTGTGATTCGTCAAATCTTCCTGCCGGATGATGTTGTCAAAGTAGAGGCCGTTGGCGGGCATGCGGGCGGATGGCGGAGCGTCGGTGTTCCCTCTCGGATAGGCATACACCGTTCCATCAGCATCACGGGAGAACGCAAATCCTCCTCCCATGAGTACATCTGTCCCGTCCGGCAACTTCCATGGTTTCCAGTTTTCGTTGCGATATCCAAGCAGCGTGCCCGGGGCATTCAAACCGACCACGTCCCCGCCAATCGCCCGCAGGACATCATCTTCCACCACGCCGAGCATCATCATCGGCTCGTACACCTTTACCGGCCTTTTCTCCAGGCAAAGCGCGTCCCGCAGCCGTGCCAGGGCGGAAGCCTGTATCCCGGTCACAACCGCCCCGCCCAGATCCACAGGAACCTTGTCCGGTTCCCGATGGTTTAATGCACAGACAACTCTTTCACGTGAAGTCATTTTGTTACCTCCATTGGTTCAATTGAGTTGATTTCAAAACTCTGAATGAGGGGAAGGGAAAACCTTTTAAGGAAAGGTTCTTCCCTTGTAAATATTCACTGAACTATGTTCGTTCAGTGAATATTTACATCTAATAAAATGCGAAATCAACAGTTTGTACGGATTAAGTAAACGACATAGTTTACTGAATACGTACGGAGATTCTTTATTTTGCTCTCGCCCCAAATTCCTTTACTTTTGTAATTACCTCACTCATTTCGTCAGACCGTCAACTGCCGAACTCCTCCGGGGATTCTCTCTGGAGAATTCCACCTCCGGGCATTTGAAGCGGACAGGCACCCAGGACTGATAATAGTTCCCCGTCGCTCCGGCGCTGGCGAAGTCGCAGTAGCGGACTGCGTTTCCGTTCCCGTCTTTCCCTTCCATCAGCAGTAGCGGATTGTCGGAAGGGACTTTTTTCCATTTCGGAATCAGTTTGAGCGCGGGTTCCGCAAGGTGGGGGATATTTTCCGGGGAGTAGTCGCCGTCATTGAAACGCGCATCGTAGGCGAGGAGCACGGGACCGCGGTAGATCGAGACGATATTGATTATTGATGGCATCTTCAACTCCGCCACTTTCGGAACGAACTCGCCCTTCGCCATAGTCAGCATCCAGCCTTCCGACCCTGCCGTGATCCGAAAACCGATTAAATTCCGTCCCGCTTTCAATGAAAGCCCGACATAGTGCTGCCGATCCTTTGCTCCGGAACCATTCTGGATCACCATCTTCCCGTTGACGAAACACGAATACCACCAGTCGCAACCGAACAGTACCGGGAGCGTACCGTCGGATGGTGCATCGATTTCGGTGAAGCACCAGGCGGCGGCATGGGAGCCGGCGCCAGGGAAGACTTTTTTGAAGTCAATATGGCCTGAGGTGCTGTTCACATGCGCCGCAGCATCGTTTTTTGCACGCACAACATCCGCCATGCTCGTGGCGTTATCGAGGAATAAATCCTTTTTGGGGAGTCCGTCCGGCGAGTTGCCGCTGTTGCAAACCGGCCCTGCCAGAAGCCATTCGGTTTCCCAGTCATGCCACTTGGTAAGATGTCGCGCATAGTCCGGAGTGGGATGCCGCCAGAATTGGAGCTGGAAATCCATTTCAATACGGATTGCATCGCCGGTTTTCCATTCCCGCGAAATCCGCAAATAGTCGCCGCTCTTCACGCCCTTCATTTCCTTGCCGTTTACGTTG
The DNA here is from genome assembly GCA_049297395.1 of Victivallales bacterium. GTDB lineage: Bacteria > Verrucomicrobiota > Lentisphaeria > Victivallales > GWF2-50-93 > GWF2-50-93. The sequence goes on from JBAQUG010000555.1 coordinate 2,074, forward strand.
ACGCAGGTCTTTTTACTCCAATACGGTATCCGCAGCGCAAGCGTGAACTTTTCAGCCTTGCTTGCGGAAATCGCAAGATCGACAACGGCATTCCATGGGTAATTGGTGTCCTGTTTGATGCTAATCGTGTTGCCCGAGGGGAGGGATGTTTTCATCGTGCCCTGACCATAATAGTTGAGCACCAGACCGTTCCCCTCGCACATCAAGGCCCATTCGCAGAGAATACCGAGGGCGCGTGGACCGTTCACCGAACAGCAGTTGAGTTCGTTTGCTCCCGGACGCGCCTGAAAGGAGGTGGAGTCATTTGGGCTGGCGATTCTCGTGCCATCCATTGGCGTGTTGTACGTCACCCAGCGCCCGGAAGGGCTCATCATGCCGAGTCCGCTGTTCAACATTGACAGTTCAAGTTCGTCCGCGATTATGGAGCATCCGGTAAGCCTCAGCATCTCGACGGACATGGCCATCCAGGCCACCGTGCAGCAGGTCTCGATTGCTCCCTTGTGATACGGATCTCCATGAGCCTGCTCGCCGGAGGTGAAGCCACCGTTATTGTGGCGGTCTCCCTTGAGCATGCTCCACCAGAGCGATTCGAACGCCTTCCGGCATGACTCGTCGCCGGTGAGGTAATACAACTCGACCAGCCCCATGATCGGATGCAGGCTTTCCCAGCGCGGTTTTGGTGTCTGGAAAAATTCCTGTCCGGAAAGCGGCGCTTGCAGATAGTCGCCAGCAAGGGGTTTTCCCGCCGCGTCCTTGACCGCAAACTCGGCAAGGATCTGCTTCGCCAGAGCCAGGTGACGGGGCACACCGGTCTTTTTGTACAGCAGACAGAGGGAATGGATTGGCGCCAAATTCATTTCCGTGGAACCGGTATCAACCAGCCGTGGAGTCTTCTTGTCCAGATACATTTCGCAGAGCAGGTCGGCGATCCGCCCGGCGGCACATAATGCCACGTCATCACCGGAGACCTCGTTCCATAGGAGCAATCCGAGCATCATGTGATAGCCCGACCACGTGTCCCAGTTGTCAGCACAGTTCGGCGCATGGTTGGTCAGGCGTGATTCCTGCGGCCAGCAGCCCAGGTAGCCGTCGGATGCCTGACAGGCGCACAACTCTTTGACGAACTGCTCAAGATGCGAACGAAGCCGCGCATCGCCAGTGAGCCGGAGTATCTGCACCGAGTGCGTCAGATACTTCCCCGCGAACTCGCCCGCCCAGGGAACCATTTTCCGATATGGCTTCCGGTCGCGGTCGCGGAACATTGCGAGCATCGCAGGATTGGCGTCGGTCGCCGGAAGAATCCACTGCTCCGTGACGGCCTTCAGCCGCCGCCCGATCTCCCCTTCAAGATGAAATTCCACTTGTGACTGAACGGTCAAGACCGAATCATGCGAGGTCGTCATTGAGATTGTCTCCTTTTGTTATA
>JBAQUG010000556.1:0-19756 GCA_049297395.1 Victivallales bacterium
GAACGAGATTCATGGAAAATTCTGCGAAGTCCGCAGGAATGAATCAATGCCTGAAATCAAGATTTATTCCGGGGAGACCTCGCGCTTCCTGCAGGAAGCGGCGACAGGGCTTGCAGCCTCGGGGACAATAACGGTTGAATCCGCAATAGCCGGACTTCCTCTTGTCGTCGTCTACAGGCTGAATCCGATAACTTATCTGCTTGGACGCCTCCTTGTCAAGATCCCCTTTTTCACGATGGTCAATCTCATCGCGAAGAAACGCGTATTCGAGGAGTTTCTTCAGGGGGACGTGAACTCGGTTACTCTTTCAGAGGCGATGGAGAAAATACTTCCGGGCGGATCCAGGCGCGCCGAAGTTGAGAAGGATATTGAAAAAGTTATCGGGGCCCTGTCTCCTGGCAGCGCGGACGCCAGCAGGAAAGCCGCGGAGGCCGTCATGCAAAAGGTGAGATCCTTTTCATCGTCCCGGGGATGATGCCAGGCAGATCATCTGCGGTGAGCCCCCTGGTGCCGTAATTTCCTTCTTCGCCAGCCAGTCCATGGATGAAGACGGCGCACATGGAGGCGTCGAAGGATGAGGACCCCTGCGCGATGAACGATGCGATCATTCCCGAAAGGACATCTCCGCTTCCGGCTGTTGCAAGCGCAGGCGAGCCGCTGCTGTTGATATATGGTTTCCTTCCCCTTGTCGCAACTACCGTGCGGTGTCCTTTCAGTACTACCGTCGAATGGGTCTTGTCTGCAAGCGCAACTGCCTGGGACAGCCTGTCGGAATCAATCAGCTTATCAAGCCCGAAACCTTTTAGAAGCCGTTTCATTTCCTTGGGATGCGGAGTCAGGACTGAAGGATATATCCTTTTCACTATTATTTCGGGATTCTTTGAAATTATGTTCAAAGCGTCGGCATCGAAGACAATGGGTTTTTCAATTGCCGACAGCCGCTGGAGGAGATCCCTTACCGAAGATTCATCGCTTATTCCAGGCCCTGCCACGACCGAATCAGAAGCTGTGATCAATTTTGAAATCAGGGGGAACGGATCAGCCGAGAAGAATCCTGTACCCTTGTCTGGAATTTTCCTTACAATAAGGGAAAGCATGTGCCGTGTTGGCGGAAGACTCTCTGGAACAGCCACAGTTACAAGCCCGGAGCCTGATCGAAGTGCCGCCTCCCCGGCAAGGAAAGGAGCTCCACCATATTTCCAGCTCCCCCCCAGCACGAAGACATGCCCCCTGCTTCCCTTGTGGGAGTTCATGTCGATGCGGCCGAGGAATTTCCTGACATCTGCTTCGAATATTGAATTGACATCAGAAGACATCTTTTCGATGAGCTGTGCCGGTATGCCTATGTCGACCAGACGCAATCTTCCGCAGGAGGCCGGTCCTTGTGCGATGAACATGCCCGTCTTGGGCATCCCTATTGCAATAGTGAGATCTGCCTTGACCGCAACATTCGCGATTGAACCGTCGTCTCCGTTGAGCCCTGACGGGATGTCAAGGGATATCACAGGATAGCTCAAGGAGTTCACCGTTCCTATCCATTGTTTGAAAGGCTGGTGCAACGGACCGCTTATTCCTGTCCCCAGCAAGCCATCGATTATTATGTCGCCGTCTGAAAAGTCGGAAGGCTTCAGATCCCCGCAGACTTCGCAGGATATGTTTCCAGGAAGTTTTCCGGCGTTGTTTTTTGCATCGCCGCTAAGCTCGTCTTTTCCGCATGTCGAGAATATTTTAACGGGGATGGAGGTTTTCTGCGACAGGAACCTTGCAACAACATAGGCATCCCCTCCGTTGTTTCCCTTTCCTGCAAGGATGACAAGTCTTCGGGCGTGTGAAGGATGAAGGGTGGAAATGAATTCAAGGATGGACTCTCCAGCGCCGGTACCGGCCCTTTCCATCAACGTTTCCCCGGCGACGCCGGATTCAATTGTGAGCCTGTCAAGTTCCCTCATCTGTGCCGAAGTTACAGTTTTCATAAGGTCTTATTTTTCCAGAATGACTGTTGCAATTGCGAAATCCTTCTCGTGGCTGATGGAGACATGTATTTTCCGGACATTTTTCTTCAAAGATGTTTTCAGGGCCGCTCCGGAAAGGGTTGTAACAGGTGCGCCTCTTGCATTGCTTGCAGTGCTGATGTCCTTCCAGTTGCAGTCAGCGCCGATGCCGCATCCGAGGGCCTTTGAAAGGGCTTCCTTGACAGCCCATCTTCCCGCGAGATACTCTGCGGAGTTCTTTTTGAGGCTGGACTCGTCCAATTCCCTTTGCGTGAAAATCCTGGAAAGGAAATCGGTGGAGCTTTTCTTCAGGAGTTTCCTTATCCTTGAAATTTCAACAATATCTGTCCCCATTCCTGAAATCATATTGTATAATTTTAATCCGGGTTATAAATTATTATCCGCTAAAAATAAATATTTGTCAACTGTAGAATATAAGACTTTGGCCTTCTAAAGCAAATACACGGATGGAGATTTGATGTTGAAGAATGGAGAAAGAATAGTCATAACGGGAATAGGGCTTACTGCGCCTAACGGCAACTCCCTTCCCGAGTTCAGGGACAACCTCCTGAATAAACGCGCTAGAATTGAAAACATAACTTTAAGGTACATAGGCGAGGTTCACGCAGGCGTGTGCCATTTCGACCCATTGAAATACCAGAACAAGAGGGATGTAAGGACAGGTACCCGGGCTGGATCGATCGCGATTTTCTGCGCAAATGACGCATTCGCGGACGCAGGGCTCAGGATCACCGATGGGAACAGAAGCAGGACTGGGGTGTATATAGGCATAACGGAGCACGGAAACGTAGAGACTGAAAATGAGATTTTCAATATAAGCCAGTTCAAATATGACGTTAAATTCTGGAATCATTACCATAATCCGAGAACAGTGGCTAACAATCCTGCGGGCGAGGTTACTATCAACATGGGCATAACCGGTCCCCATTATTGCCTTGGAGCAGCATGTGCGGCCGGCAATGCCGGAATAATCCAGGGAGTACAGCAGCTTCTTCTCGGCGAAGTAGACACCGCGGTTGCAGGCGGAGTTTCAGAAAGCATCCATACTTTCGGAATATTTGCCAGCTTCAAGAGCCAAGGCGCCCTGGCCTCACATGCGGATCCGAACAAGGCCAGCAGGCCTTTTGACAAGGATCGGACAGGCATCGTTGTATCCGAGGGCGGTTGCGTATATGTGCTTGAAAGGCTTTCCGACGCAAAAAGGCGAGGCGCTAGGATCTATGCGGAGATCGCAGGATATTCGATGAATTCCGATGGCACTCATTTTGTCCTGCCAAATCCGGAGCGCCAGGCGGAATGCATGCAGAAGGCTATACTCAGCGCAGGACTCCTTCCTGGAGACATAGACTTAGTGAATACGCATGCAACCGGAACAAAGGCTGGAGATATTCAGGAATGCGAAGCGATGAGGAAGGTTTTCGGGGGGGCATCCCGATTCCCATATATAAACAACACCAAGGGATTCATAGGACATGCGATGGGCGCGGCCGGCACTCTTGAGCTTGCAGGAAACCTGCCCTCTTTTGCCGACAACCATCTGCATCCGTGCATGAACATCGACTCGGTTGACCCTGAATGCGAAATGCCCAACCTCCTTCTCGAGACCACCATCCCGCCCACAGAAGTCAAATACATATTGAACAATTCCTTCGGTATGCTTGGAATAAATTCAGTTCTTATCGTAAAAAAATTTGCAGACTGAAAAAATAATGATAGATTACGCGTTCCTTGAAATTTATTTTGACAAAAATCCAGGAGTTTTTGATGACTAGGGAAGACATTTCAAAAGCAATAATAAGTATAATAAATGATATTCTTCCGGAAGGTGACTGTTCAGGGGTCGATCCTGAAAAGAAGCTGAGGGATCAGCTTGAGCTTGATTCAATGGATTTCCTTGATATCGTCATGGAGCTCAGGAAGAAATACGGCATAGAGGTTCCAGAGGCTGACTATCCGCAGCTTGCCACGCTCAGCAGCTGCATAAACTATCTTGAGCCAAAGATGAAGAATATCTGATTCCCTGTTCCTCCCAGCCAGAATAATTTCCTTCAGCACTCAGCCCCTTTGAATATTTTTTTTCGAAAGGAGTTTCCTGATATCCGTTCCGTCGAACCGTCGTCGTCGACAGCATTTGGGCAGACAGCAAGGCTTTCAGCCACCACCGCCTTCAGTTTTGAAGAGTGGTTGAAGACGGGTATGGCGACCCAGTTTTCCACATTTTCAAGCATTGAAATCCTCTTTGTCAAAAATAAACGATTATAAGTTAAAAAAAAAATATCAATATCTACTTGCAAAAATTATTCCATGGGGGTAGTTTTTCACCTGTTTTGTCTATTTAAAACAAAATATAAGGAAGATATCCAATGAAACGAATCTGCCCCGTTGCACTCTTTCTGACAGCTTTTTTCCTTGCTTTATTTTTGTTCTCCTCCAGCGCTTTCTCGCAGGGCAGGGGGCCTCTTATAAGAGATGTAACCGTTGATCTCGATGTGGTGAATACGCCGATATGGAAAGTCATAAACGTCATGGAGAAGGGTGGTATAACAAACAGGAACTGGATCCAGATTGAAGCTAATTTTACGACAGCCATCTCCAATAAGCAAGGTGAATCACTGGATGATGTCTCAGCGGAATTTGAAATCCTCCTTCCCGCGGAAGACGGGAAGTCATATGTCCTGCTTTCAGGAAAGATAACCTACTGGGCTTTTGCCCTGGATGGTGGGAAACATCATATTCTTGCCTTCGTTCCTCCAAGGATAATTGAAAAATGGTGGGGGCCATCAAATAAATTGAACAAGACCGATATGAAAAGAATGGATGCAAGAGTTATATTCAAATACAACGATGCAGATGTTGGACTCGGTTTCCAAGTTCCCAAACAGGGCACTGCTGCGAATGTTGCTGAAAAATTTGCCAAAGCCAAGCTGATGCCCAGTCTTCCGAGGGAAAAGAACGGTATCCTAGGGCAGGACAAGACACCATGGGCTTCCTTGAATTATGATTATTACGAACAGGTAAAAGTAACGGAAACTGCAAAGTAAAACTATTTAAAGTATGGCAAAAACAGATATAATCCTTGCGATCGACATAGGTGCTGACAGCATAAAGCTTGCTGAATTCAGCTATCCGCCTGGCGGAAAATTCGTACTTGAGAAGTTCGCTTTTGCCGAATATGGCGGAGATCTCAAGGAAGAGGAGCTTCTTTCAGCTCTTACCGATAAGCTTGCCTCCGTCCTGACAGAGCATCAGTTTACAGCGAAGAAAGTCATGATTTCAATATCGGGACAGGCCGCTTTCATCCGCTTTGTAAAACTACCCCCGATGAGCGACAAGGAAGATAAAGTCAAGCAGATCGTCGAATATGAAGCCAAGCAGAATGTACCTTTCCCGATCGATGAGGTCGTATGGGATTACCAGCTGATCAGCACAGGCGTTGAAAATGAAATCGAAGTCATGTTCATAGTTGTGAAGGACACCGTTGTCGAGGAGCTGACAAATGCGATTGAGAAGTTCGGCAAGGAGATTGGAGTTGTCGATGTGGCTCCAGTCGCCTGCTACAACGCTGCAAGGGCGAACGAAGTTGGTGGCAATGAGTGCGTGATGATTCTGAACATAGGGTCGAAATGTTCAAGCCTCGTATTTATCGATTGCGGACGTTTCTTTGTTAGGCCGATACCGATCGCAGGACATTCCATCACCCAGCAGATAAGCAAGGAATTCGGAATACCGTTTAAAGATGCTGAGGAACTTAAGAGGAAACATGGATTTGTCGCTTTGGGCGGTGCATACGAGGAACCTGATTCTGAAGTGGCGGCGACGATCTCCAAGATTGTAAGAAATGTAATGACCCGCCTCCATGGCGAACTTAACAGGTCGATAAACGTTTATCGTTCCCAGCAGAAAGGCAACAAGCCTGTAAAGCTTTATCTCTCAGGTGGAAGTTCAGTCATGGCCTTCACTCCGAGATTTTTCTCCGACAAGCTTAAAATACCGGTGGAATATTTCAATCCTTTCCAGGTCGTATCTCTTCCAGAGCACATAAACAGGGAGCATCTGGCCGAAGTGGCCCACATGTTCTCTGAAGTCATAGGTCTGGGACTTAGGCACATAACATCATGTCCGATTGAAATATCCCTGATTCCTGACAAAATCAAGAAAATGCAGGAAATCAAGCATAAGACTCCTTATTTTTATGCAAGCGCGGCCTCTTTTGTGCTGTGTCTTGCCCTGATATATTTCTCTCTTGGAAAACAGGAGAGTATCGACAGCAGGAAGGTCACTCTTGCAAAAAGCATCGTTGAATCGACTGAAAAGTTAAAGGGCGAAGTTGACAGCGCGGGAAGGAAAAAAGATTCGCTTGTAACCGAGATCAGAGATGCCCAGAATATACTATCTGGAAGAAACAACTGGATAAGTGTCCTGAATGCCCTCCAGGAGAAGATTCCAGACAAGATGTGGCTTGTAAGCGTGACAGTTGGAACCGGAGCCGGAGCTCCCTCGGGCGGCTCTGCAGCTCCTGAAGAGGAGAACAGAGATAGGCCGATCTTCCCCATTTTTGCCAGGAGGGGGGGGGGCAGGGCGGCAGCGGCAGTAGATGCTGGGAAAGTCGAATGGATTGACATAGAAGGTTATTTCTTCGGAGATCCGCAGGCGGAGATAGACAATTTCAAGCAGACTCTCCTTAAAACGACTGTTTTCACTGATAAACCTCAGGAGATCATTACTAGGGAGTTCAATCCAGCAAGGGATGACAAGAATAAATTTTCAAGCTTTAAAATGTCTTTAAAATTAAAAACACCATTTAATAGATGAGCATATGGAATTATTAAAGAGAAACATAGTATTGTTCGTTTGTCTCGGAATTGCGCTACTTGTCTCAATTGTTCTTGCTTTCTTTGTCGTCCAGGTTTCAATGTCGATGAAGAAGTATCAGGCTGAGCTTGTCGTGCAGAGAGACAGGATCAAGAAGCTCATTGAAGAAAAGCCCGCTCCCTTGAAGGGCAATCTTGAAGCCATCAAATCCGATGTCATTATGGCCCAGCAGAAGGTAAACGACATCCATTTGATCTTCGGCAAACCCTACCGGTCCGCAATACAGGCATTCGCCGACGCCCTTGAGGTCAATGAGAATAATTTGTATGCCAAATGGCGTACTGCCTATGAAAAGGGCAAGAAGCTTGGTTCAAATGAAGCTATATTCATGAGTTTCATGAAGGAGTTCGACGAGCAGAAGATTGAAGACGCTGTGAACGCATTCAAGAATGTAATCGAGCCCAAGACCGTTGAAGACATGGGACAGGCCAACCTTGTAAACTTAATCATGGAAGGACTGGGATTGCCAAGGATGATGAGCCCTGAAGCCTGTACTACTTATATATCAAATATGGATTTGAAGCTGACGAATCTTCTAAAGCCAAGGGAAGGAGAAACCTGCCCTTCGATAGTGGTGCCCGACAAGTCATCTTTCTTCAGCATCTATAAAGGTATGCCACCTGCTGAAAATATCAGCCTGATCTTAAAGCACTACAAACTGCTTGAGGATCTTATCTTTCGTATGAAAGAATCGAACATAAAGGAAATCAAGTCCCTTGGGAAAACCGAACTTATAGGCACTGAAGGAAAAGGTTTCCTTACCTTGACCTATAAGATGCAGATCCTGGGGCCGATGGATTCGATCAGGGCTTTTGTCAACAATCTCCAGGATGCCTACAAGCAGAACAGGGTCTATATTGTAAAGGATTTTGCAATTAAAAAGTCAGTTGATGAAACGAAAAATCTGCTTGCTGGGACCGCATCCGCATCAACCGCAGCTGATAGACGCCTGCTACCTGCTGTTCCGGGAGAAAAGGCGGCAAAGAAGGAAGATGAAAACTATGGTGCGGCTGTCATAGGCGGCTCGAATGATGTCATCGCTGACTTTAAGATTGATTATGTAATATATATCGCAGACGAGCTTAATAGGACGAAATAAAGGTCAATATGGAATTTTTAAAGAAACATTATGAAAAGATTATACTTGCAGCATTCCTGCTGGTGTTCATAATCTCACTGATTCTTCTCATCGTTGCCCTGAATAAGTCACGTGATATCAAAGAGGAGGATCTGAAGTTTCCTGTAAAGCAGCCGGACTATAAGAAAATAAATCCTGAGGATATCAATTACAGGAAGGTGCTGGAGGCTGAAATGAGATGGCTTCCAAATACTCCTAGGACTGAAGGGGATAATAACTTCTCGGATCTTATCATCCCATACAAAGTGGCAAGATGTCCCAATCCTGAGTGCCAGAAACTCATACCGCGTTCATATTTTGTTGAGAACGGCTCCTGTCCATTATGTAAATCGGCGTTACATGATCCGATCTCGACGTCGGGAGTCGGACCTAATGCTGATTCAGATGAAGATGGAATTCCTGACAAGGATGAAAAACTCCTCGGTTTGAATCCGAACGATCCATCGGATGCCCAGCGTGACAATGACAATGACGGATTTACAAATCTTGAAGAGTATAAAGCGAAAACTGATATCAATGATCCGAAATCTCATCCGCCATTGGCGAAGAGACTGTATGTGGACAGCATAAAACGCGGCTTCCTGCCAATAGTTCTCATAAAAGTGACCGCCCACGGCGACGATATGAAGACTTGGACCATTCAGATGGACGAGACGGTTGCTGGCGGAGCTGTGAAGACAAGATTCTATAAGCTGGGGGCGATACTTACTTTGAATGAAAGAAAATATGAGATCAAGGGAATCCAATCGGAAGTCGTTGAGGAAAAGGTCGATAAGCGGGGAACCTCCTTCATTAAAAAGACCGTCTATAGCATAACGCTCCAGGAGGAGGGTGATACTCCAATCACTGCTGTTGAGAAAAAGCTTGTTCCTGAGAACAAGGAAAGCGTCAAGATAATAGACAAGTTCAACGAAAAGGAATATTTTATTGCTGTCAAGGAGAGCTTGACTGTTGGCGATACAAAGACAGGAGAGGAAAAATACACTGTCAAAAGTGTCAACAATGCCAAGAAAAAAGTCATTCTTCTCAGAGATAGTGATAATGCGGAATACGAGATTGGCCCAAGCGACGGTGATGTCAGGCAGGAGGGGTATCCTTCCTGCTGCTAATACGCAAATTCCCGCACCTGGTGAAATGCCAAAAATGCCTCCTGAAATGCAAAAAATGCCAAAGATGCCTCCTGGGATGCCAAAGATGCCCCCGGGGATGCCAAAGATGCCTCCTGGAGCAATGCTTCCTCCAGGCGCAGAACCAAAGAATTAATTAATTTATATATATGGAGGATTTTCAATGATAAGATTTAAGATGATTTTACTGATACCATGCTTGGCCCTGCAGGCGCTTTTTGCATATTCCCAGGAAGAAAAAACTGTAGTTCCTGCTGTCGCGCCTGCTGCGGAACAGAAGGCGCCAGCTGCCGCAACTGAAAAAAAACAGATTCTTTCTGAAAATGCCGAAATGGAAATTGCAAAGGAGCGAGAGGCTGTTTTTTCCAATGCATTGAAGAAAGCTCAGCCCCTCTTCGGTGATTTCAAGGCATATGTCAAGAGAACTCCTTCCACTCTAATCATTTATCTGACCGAAGAGGATAGAAACGCAGGTGCAAATCCGATTGTTTCATTCCAGAAAGAATCCCTCGGCTATAAGACTCTTGCAGACAATTCCGAATTTGGCCCCATGACTTTTGTCAACGGCAACACGGGAGATGATGTTGACTATAAGACATTGACGACAGACCTTGTTGAACTCGGGAAAATTCTGTCAGATGAACAGAGGATAGAGGAATCAAGCCAGATTGTTGACAGGTTCTTAAATGAATACAAGGCAAATATAAAGGATATTTCCTCCAACTATCAGACGGAATATGAGAGTGTCAAGGTATATGGCTATGCATATGACATAAAAAGCAGGATTGCGCATTATCTTGAGGATATGGCTCGCAAGGCATATGCCGATAAAAAATATGACAAGGCAATATTGCTGGCCAACGGCGCCCAGAAAATGATCAGTAATTCCCTCAACCAGATGAAAACATTCATGAATGAATTGAAAACAGATCCACAGGATGGGAAAACTCTTGAGGACAGGATAAGGCAGGCCGGAAGGATGACCGAAATGCTACAGAGTTTCGAAGAGAACTGCAAAAAACAGATAGCGTCAGACAAATTCATAAAGGATACGGACTTCGCGGCGTTTGATCCTGAAAGGCCTTTGAGGCAGAGTGACATTGAAGTATCTTTTGCACAGGCGGTTGTCCTCATTAAAAATGAAGAATACGTCCGTGCCAGGGACGCGCTTGAAAAAGTGCTCGTTCGTGACCCTTATAACCAGAAGGGGACGAGGATGCTCCAGATTGTCTACGACAAGCTTTATCAAGTTGCAAAGATGAGGAGATTCAACGAGGAGCAGGAAATCATTGCCGAGAACAGATGGAACTGGAATGAAGCCGTCCTGCCGACTCCTGCTATCAAGCCCGCCCAGGGCGCGAATGCAGCAGCACTTGTAAAGTCAGAGCTTTCAGACAAGCTTTCGGAAATAATAATAGATCAGATAGATTTTGAAGACGCCACGATCACGTCCGTTGTCAATCTTCTCATTCAACGGAGCAAGGAACTCGATCCTTCAGCAAACAAGACCGGGGTGAATATCCTTTTAAGGCTTACTCCGGAGGAGGTCATGAGCGCCCCTAAGATAACGATGAGCCTTGATGGAATTCCCCTGGGAGAGGTGATTAGATACATATGTCAGGCATGCGTTTTGAAGTACCGTGTTGAAGAAAGAGCAGTGATCATAAGCTCTGAAATCACGGATATCATGGAGACAAGGTTCTTCAAAGTTCGTGCAGCATTGATCAATAACATAGTTCCTGGTGCTCTCGCCGAGAAAGATGATACTGGGTTTGAAGCTGGAGGAGGAGGAATAGATTTGGCGGGCAATCTCAAGGCAGATGCCAAGGGCGAGGCAAAAACTCCGCTATCCAGTCAGGCATTGAAGGACTATTTCAGCCAGAGAGGTGTAAATTTCCTTGATCCTAATACTGCAATAGCCTTTGACAGGCGCGGAGGCAAGCTTGTTGTCAAGAATACTCCGGAAAACCTGAGGCGTCTCGAGGCTCTCCTGAGAGATCTCGACATTGAGACACCTCTTGTTCTAATTGAATCCAAATTCATTGAACTCACCCAGGATGACACTGAAGAGCTGGGATTTGAATGGATGATAAATAAGACTACAAATGGACAACCTGGCGGAGATTGGACGACTTTCAGTTCCGGCGGAGTTATCCCAGGTGTAACTGGTGGAAATGGAGTGCCGGTGCCTTCGAGTACTCCTTCGTCTTCGCTTATGGGGCCTAGCGTGGCTGGCAGTACAATTGTTAATAATCTTAAGCTGCCCGGCTCTTCCGCTTTCCCTGGATTTGGGAAAAGCAGCAAGTTTTATCTTGATGTCATAGTCCATGCCATGGATCGGAGCGGGAAGGCTGAAATACTTTCAGCACCAAAGGTGATAGCTACTAGCGGTCAGCCGGCACTTATTAGAATGGTTAGAGAGCAATACTTCCCTTCCTCATGGACTGAGCCTGAAATAACGATTGGCGATAACGTGGTTCAGATTACTCCGTCATATCCAGAACTCGGAGAGGCGACGGATTTAGGTATAAGACTTGAAGTAACCGCGACTGTCAGCCCTAATAATTATACAATATCGCTTAACCTGCACCCTCAGGTCAGGGAACAGATAGATTGGACCAATTATGGTTATAATATTTCTGTTTTCGACGGTGTTACCACAATGCTTATTCCGGCAACTCTTAAAATGCCGGTTCTTTCTCTCAGGGATGTCACAACAAATGTGAAGGTGTATGACGGAGAGACCTTGATCCTTGGCGGAATGATAAGAGATAACGTAGGTGGAATTGATGACAGGATACCAGGGCTGGGCGATCTTCCGCTGATCGGTCGCCTCTGGAGGACCAAGAATGAAATTAGCTCGAAGAAAAATCTCCTTATATTTGTGACCGCAAGACTTGTCAATCCTGATGGAATACCTGTTAGAATGGGAGAAACAAGAGGTCTTCCCGATTTCAGAAGATAATCAAAATTATATATATTACGGAGGATATAATGTTTAAGAGGAAATATACTCAAATTACGTCATGGCTTCTTTCCCTGACTTTGGTCTTCTGTTTTTCCGACAGGCTATTTGCCCAGCCCCAGGAAATCGATGTTGATGCTGAGAGGAAAAATGATATTGCCAAGGAGAGTGCGGTCAAGAACGAATCCGAGTTGAAGGCCATAAGCCTTTCAGAACAGGCGCGGAAGGCTTTCGAAAGGAACGAATTTCAGAATGCAAGGGATCTCTATCTTCAATCCAAGGAGGTCATGATAAAAAACCTCGGCGAGGGTGGTTTCAACAAGGAGAAGATCCAGGCGGTAAATGAAGCGTTAGTCGCTGTTTATCAGTACTGGGCTGAAGATCTTGCTTCAAAAGCTGAAAAGGCTCTATCAGCTTCGCAGTATGACGAAGCAATAAATCTTTGCAACGAAGCCATCAAGGTCAGCCCTTCGTGCGAAACGCGGATGACTCATCTCATTGAGAGGCTTAACACAATGAAGGATGCAGTAAAATACAGAAGCGAAGCATCTGAAAAGACCATTGATCCGAAAAAGGATGACAGAACCTATAATATAGATGTGCTTTTTGAACAGGGCAAGAAGTTCTATGATGATGGTCAGTATGATAAGGCCAGGGATAAATTTGAAGAAATACTTGTGATGAATCCATATCATATGAAGGCGATACAGTACATAAAAAACATCAATGGCAAGCTCTATGACACAGGTAATGTGAGATATCAGTTGACTCGGCGTGAAAGGTTGACAGAGGCTGAATGGAAATATGTGCCTCCAATAATTCCAAGAACGCTTTCAGGCAATAAGGATTTGACAGGAAAGGAACCTATCTTGAAGGATGAGGGGACAAGTTCAATACAGAAAAAACTTACTGATATCATAATTGATCACATTGAGTTTGAAGATGTCTCGATACCTACTGTTGTCAAATATCTCAAGACCCGCAGCAGAGAGCTTGATCCGGAAAAACAGGGTGTAAACATATTGCTTCGCCTGAATGCAGGAGAGCATGTCGCGCCACCGGCCGCGGCACCGGCTGATGACGCAGCAGCACCGGCTGATGGCGCTGCTCCGGCTCCCAAACCGGCTGGCGCTGAGAGCGTTCCTACGATTACAATGCTCGTCGATGATATTCCCCTTGGTGATGCCATAAGGTATATCTGCCGAGGCGCCAATCTTAAATATAGGATAGAGAGATATGCAGTCGTCATAGCCGCACAGGATATTCCTCTTGACGAGCTTGAGACTCGCATCTATCCTGTTGAAAAAGAAGCTTTTACTGAGCTTGGAGCAGGCGGCGCGGCAGCAGGTGGTGCTGCAGCGGGTGGCGCGGCGGCAGGTGGCGCCGCAGCAGGGGCAGGGGGTGAAATCGAACAGTATTTCCGGACAAGAGGTATTTCATTTCCCGAGGGTGCGAAAATAGTTTTTGACAGCCGTATCAGCCGTCTTATTGCTACAAACACGCCGGACAATCTTACGAAAATAGAGGAAATCATACATGAACTCAACGTTGTTGATCCTCAGGTACTCATAGAAGCGAAGTTTGTTGAAATTGATCAGGTTGATATTGATTCAATGGGTGTTGAATGGCTTGTACAGAAGCCAGCTGCTGCTGTTCCCAATATGAGTAAAAGCAAGATGACATTTGGAGCTAATGATCCCATCAACCGCTATGGTGTTGCAAGTGCTGCAGGGCAGGCAGATACACTTTTTGCTATTACTCATCATAACAGCCAGGGAATAACGTATCAGGCTATGGTTCACGCTCTTAATAAATCCTCGACGGCTGACGTGCTTGCAACTCCCCGTGTAACCACTCAGAACGGACAGGAAGCCACCATAAGAATGATAAATGAGGAATATTTCCCGACAAGCTGGACGGAGGCCACATTCACACAGACGGGTACGTACAGTGTTTTCTCCCCTTCTATTCCTGAACTTGGAGAACCGACTGAACTTGGTGTGAGATTGACTGTAACGCCGACTGTTGATGCCGACCGCTATACAATATCTCTTGATATGACCCCGATAGTCCAGTCTTTCATCGGATGGACGGACTACAGCTACAATTTTGTGGATCTTGGTGGCAATGCGCTCACAAATACTCTTAAAATGCCTATTTTTGAGGTCAGGACTGTTGAGACAAAACTTGTCGTATATGACGGGGAAACAGTCGTCATGGGTGGTTCGATAAAGGACGCCAGCGGCTTCACAGATGACAGAATTCCAATACTTGGAGACGTGCCTCTTGTCGGAGCCCTTTTCAGATCCCAGGCTCAGAACAGGGACAAGAGAAATCTACTCATATTTGTAACGGTGAGGCTTGTGAATCCTGACGGTTCACCTCTTCGTGAACGCGAAATACGCGGTCTTCCTCCATTCAGGAGATAGTGGATCCATCTTAAAAGATAAAAAAAGAAAAACCCAGTTTCAAAAACTGGGTTTTTAATTTTATATGCCGATAGAACTGATGTGAATTATTTATTATCAATAACTGCGAAAGTAATTTCAGATTTCGATACAATCTTATCCTCGACATAGATGAATCCTTCACCTCTTCCGAATCTGGAACTCCCTTCTGGCACATCCACTTCGATCCTGAGTTGATCTCCGGGCGTTACTGGATGGAAGTACTCAGCATTGTCAATTGCCATGAAATAGGCGATCTTGCCCTTGTTCTCGGGCTTTGACAGCACCATCACGCATCCGGACTGGGCGATGATCTCAGCCTGTACTGCGCACGGGAGTACTGAATAATCATGGGAATATCCATGGAAGAATGGTTCGTTGCCGGTGACATTTTTTATTGCAATGACATGAGGCCCGTTGACAGATACTATGTAATCTACAAGAAGGAATGGATATCTGTGAGGAATTATCGACATTATCCTTATGACATCCATGGCAATCTCAGGATTCTTGTCATACTGGGTGAAAAGCTTGGGCATTGTATCTATTTTTTTCCTGGATCTGACCGACAGTATGAGATTTGCCTGGCAGGCAAGGCCTGAATTTGTATAATTTGCCGCTGCAACATCAACTTCACTGTCGGTAATATTCTTGATTTCAATGTCTATTTTCAAGCGGTCCCCAGGAACTGCAGGCTTCCTGAACTTGACTTTTTTCAATCCTTTGACGTAGATTTCCTCATCCGGTTTAGGTTTAAGGAATTTGCTAGCAGCTATTTCAGCAACCTGTTCCATTGCTTCTACATGCATGACGCCAGGGAATATTGGATGTCCCGGGAAATGCCCCTGGAAAACTTCTTCATTGATGGAAAGGTTTTTAAGGCCGGTGCATTTCTTTTCGTTCTCAATGAAGAGTCTGTCTATGAGCAGCATCGGATAGCGGTAGGGAAGAATTTCCCTTATTTTTTCTGCGCAAAATACTTGTTCTGACATATGAATACCTTGATTTTCCTGCTATTTATAGTTCCCGATTCGAATTTCAATATATAATATAAATACAGTTCTTCATATATAATGAAGAACCAAGGCTGTAACATAAATTCAAAACGGAAAAATTCCTTGAAAGAAGAAAAAAAAATCAAAATAATTGTTGTTACCGGTCCTACTGCCACCGGCAAGACAAGACTTGCCGTACAGCTTGCCATCAGATTCAATGGTGAAATAATAAGCGCCGATTCCAGGCAGGTTTACAGGGGATTGGATATAGGTAGCGGAAAAGACAGGCATGAATATGGCGGCATTCCCTGCCATCTGATGGATATTGTGGAGCCTTCAGGGGAATACAATCTTATGCGATTCAGGAACGATGTGCCGGGGATTATCCTGGACATCGCTGGAAGAAAGAAAATTCCTTTCATAGCTGGAGGAAGCGCACTATACATAGACTCCATTCTTTCAGAGTACTCCCTTCCCGGCGCAGCCCCAGATCAGGAATTAAGGGAAAAAATGATGAAAATGGCTCCAGATGAGATATCGGAAGCCCTGGAGAAGAAGCTTGACCACATGCCTAATGCATTAAATGACAGAAATAACAGGAACAGGCTTGTCCGGGCCCTCGAAATTGCCGGTTCAGGAGTTTTATCCGCCAATCCTATGCCATTTGATGCTGAATATCTTGTAATAGGAGTATATTTTGAAAGAAAACAGGTGCATCAGAGGATTGAGGCGAGACTTGATCATCGATTGAAGAACGGCATGGTTGAAGAGGTGGAGCATCTTCATAGCCAGGGAGTGTCATGGGAACGTCTTGAGTTCTTCGGACTGGAATACAGGTATCTGGCTTTTTATCTTCAAGGCAAGATGTCGTTCCCTGAAATGAGGCAGAAACTTCTTGAGAAGATCCGGCAGTTTGCAAAACGACAGGACATATGGTTCAGGAAGATGGAAAGGGAAGGGCATGTCATACAATGGGTTAGGGATGGCAGCTTTGAAAAAGCAAGCCAACTGGTTGAACTGTTCCTGTCTGGGAAGAGGCTGCCTCCGTCTGAATTGAACATCTCGGAAATCTATTATGGCAAAAAGACATCATGAAATATATCGATTTTTATTTGATTTGAAATAAATATCGCTTATTATATCCAAAAGGTTTATTACATGACTGCACAAAATAAAAATAATTCTAAAGCTGTGATCCTTATAGTTGATGACGATGATCTGCTGAGGAATTTCTATTCCCGCGTGCTTATCGCTGAAGGTTATGAACCTGTTTCTGCAACAAACGGGGAAGAGGCGATCAACATCCTCGAAAGCGGCAAACATGATATAAAGTTGAGCATAATCGATCTGCTCATGCCAGTAAGAACTGGATGGGAACTAATCCAATACATGAAGAAAAATGACAAGTATAAGGAAGTCCCTATCATTGCAATAACCGGTCTTGCCGCTTCATTCGATGAGTTTGAAAAGGTGAAGAGTACCTGCCAGGCTGTAATGCATAAAGGTGATTTCGACCTGAATAAATTCAAAGATACGATCAAGTTACATCTTAAAAAATAATTTCCAGCATGCTTTCCTATACCCATCCCACACCTGACACTTCAGTTTTCATCCTTGTAGACATGCAGGAAAAACTTCTTGCACCCATGGACAAGTCCGATACAGCAAGAATAATTGCACGACAGAAGATCATGCTGAACGCGGCAAGGGAACTCCAGATCCCTGTGATTGTGACTGAGCAATATCCCAGAGGCCTAGGGAAAACGTCCCATGAGCTTTTTTCTCTTGTCCAGGAAGGTGGTCCATTGATTGAAAAGACATCGTTTTCCTGTTTTGGAGAGTTGAAATTCCGCAAGGAGATTGAAAGAAGGCATTTCAAGTCAATGATCCTGATGGGGATTGAAACACATGTCTGCATACAGCAGACCTCGATAGATGCCATGAAACGCGGATTCCAGGTCTTTCTTCCTGTAGATACGCTTAATTCAAGGAATTCATCTGATGCCGCAGTCTCTCTTGATTTAATGAGGCGGATGGACATATATGCCACAAGTTCGGAATCAATATTGTTTTCACTTCTTCAAGACGCCTCCCATCCGGCTTTCAAGAAGGTCGTCTCGCTGCTTAAATAAATACTTTAAACCTTGTCGATTCCTTGACTTTTACTGAAATATAGGTATTATAAGCGCCGTTTGAATTTAAAAAACGTCCCCATCGTCTAGAGGCCTAGGACACCAGGTTTTCATCCTGGCGACACCGGTTCGAATCCGGTTGGGGACGCCATTTTAATACGCTCATAAAAAAGCTTTCCCCTTGTCTTTTTCTCTGCCGCAGGCATTTGCTTGAAATTACTCAAAGTATCCGGAGCGTCGACGCAATGGATAGTCGCGGGAAGCTGGTCATTCAACGCAAGTGAAGACAGACCAATTCTGGTCACTGGAAAACGGAAAGGCAAATCTCGTTTTGTTTGGCAGTAAATTTAACATATATCCGCACCCTATGTGCGAATTTCACAATTTCCTGAATAGAGGAAGGTAACTGAAGGTAGAAAATGCGATAATTCGGTATTTATTTAACCTAGAACTTGACACTATGGAAGACTGAAAGGAAGATAAATGAAAACAAGGGAAGAGACTGAGTGGTGTAAAATATACTGGTACGATACCGGCAATTCCACCTTGCCGCGAATCCTGCTGATCGGTGATTCGATTGTGGCTGGATACAATGATGCCGTCGCAAAGCTTCTGAAGGGCAGGGCGACCGTTGCGTATCTCGCAAGTTCCAAGTGCGTTGGAGATCCTACAATCTACCGCGAACTCGAACTGGTTATGAATGCGTATCGGTTCAAACTGATACATTTCAACAACGGGCTGCATGGATTTACTACCTCAGAGAGCGACTATGCAAGAGGCCTGGCCGATTATGTCGATGCAATCGAATCGATGTCGCCTGAGTCGAAATTGATATGGGCATCCTCGACGCCGATCACCTTGTCAGGCAAACCTGACAAGCTGGATCCGGAAAAGAATCCACGAGTCTGCGAGCGGAATCATCTGGCTGCAGAAATAATGCGCAAACGCAAAATTCCTGTCAACGACCTCTATTCGCTGGTGCTCGGGAGAGGTGACCTCAGCTGTGGAGACGGATATCATTATAATCAGACAGGAATAGGCATCCAGGCGGAAAAGGTTGTGGCAATGGTAGCTGAAGCTATTTGAGTAATTATAAAAGAGAAGGATGATTCTTATGGATGGAATCAGGCCCTGTGAAAAGGAAACTTATAACGGGTTTATGCTAAATAAATTCGTCTTTGACGGCTGTGAATGCATGATTGTCGAACCTGAAAAGCCACTTCCTGGCAAACTGTGGGTTTGGAAGGCGGAGTTCTTCGCGGCATTTCCGGCCTTCGAATTGGAAATGCTCAAACGTGGTTTTTATCTGGCCTATATGAATGTCGGAAACACCTTCGGATGCCCTTCGGCAATGAAGCATTTCGATGCTTTCCACCAGGAACTCACCGGAAAACCTGGTTTTTCGAAGCGTCCCATAATGCTGGGATTGAGCCGTGGTGGACTTTACATCTACAATTGGGCGGCGAAAAATACGGACAAGGTCGCATGCCTGTATGCCGACAACGCCGTCTGTGATTTCAAGAGCTGGCCGGGCGGCAAGGGCCATGGCAAAGGAAGCGCTGGCGACTGGGATAAATTGCAGGTTGACTATGGATTCTCCTCTGAGAAGGAGGCTTTGGAATATACCGGCAATCCTATTGACAATTTGGCAGTTCTGGCAAAAGCCGGAATTCCCCTGGTCCACACGGCTGGAACCGATGACGACGTAGTGCCGGTGGATGAAAACACAGACATAGTTGATAAACGGTACAAGAAGCTCGGAGGCCTGATCAAAGTGTTCCGGCATCCGGGAGGCCATCATCCGCATGGGCTTGATAATCCGGAACCGCTGATCGATTTCATTTTGAAGCACCGAATTGGAAATTAGATCCATCTGTTGTTTTATGTTTTCCCTTATTTTCAGCAGTATCATATGAACCTAAAATACGACACAGTCATCATTGGAGCCGGTCCGGCCGGACTGGCAGCGGCTGTCTCCCTTGAAAAATCAGGAATAGAGAAAGTCCTGGTAGTTGACAGGGAAAATTCCGCAGGTGGAATCCTGAACCAGTGCATCCACAATGGATTC
>JBAQUG010000557.1:0-15814 GCA_049297395.1 Victivallales bacterium
GGATTGTAGTCGAAAATCCTGTCGGTCTGCCAGAAAAATCCCGGCTCATTGTGCAGTATCACGCCGGCGACATTGCGGTTGGCGGAGAACTTGTCCATGTAGTTCTTGAAGTCGACGGAGAACTTCGCCCTGGTCTTTTCAGAAGTGTATGAATACTGGGGCCAGTTGTCGTTTCCGTAGGAAACAGCCCAGGCATTCCTGTTTTCCACGCCGGTTTTCCCGTCCTGGTCGACAAACCATGCGTCCTTGAACTGGAAATAGTCCGCTGTTGGATAATGGCTGCCAAGCTGCATGTAGACTTTCAGGCCGCGCGCTTCAAATTCATCCGCGATCTTCTTGTGCATGTCGGCCGACCAGGAATAACCGCCACCGGTCAACCGAATGCAGTTCATGCCTGTTTCATAGAAAAGATTCTTCATGCTGTCGGACGCCTTGGGATTGAAATCGGCTCCGAAGAGGAATTCCCTCTGCGCGTCCTTGGCCTCATTTGCAGATTCCTTCTTAACTGTACTCAGACAACCGGAGACGGCCAGCATTCCTAATGCCAATGCAACAGCAAGGCATTCTTCCAATCTTGAAATCCTCATATGGCAAATCCTTTCATATTTCATATTATAATTTTCCGCCCGGCGGAAAATTATTTCACGAGTTTGAACGACTCGGAAAACTTTAAATCCTCGCATGAGGCGCCGACATACGCATTGAATTCCCCTGGTTCGGCAACCCACTTCTTCAGGTCTGGATTGAAGTATTTCAGCATGGCCGATGAGATCTATCTTCTCCTCCAGTGTCAGCGTCTTAAGAATCTTATCGATGCGCTTTTCGACAGCCTTGGATGGTTTTGAAAAGTGCTCGTAGGGAACTCTTCATATGCCCCCTCTTGTATTGAAATTACCTTATACAGTAAGATATAGCGGAAAGAATGAAAAGACAAAGGACTGCCTCTTTTAATTGACAAGCCTTTTTCTTAGTCGGCTTGTCGCAAGGCATCCGACAATCACCGTGAAAAGTGCGATGTACGCGAGATCCCATATTATTATCGCGGACATCCTTTCGGTGCAGATCAGCCTGACAATCCTTACCGGATGGGTCAAGGGCAGCGCTTCTGCCACGGGGCGCAGATAAACAGGAAGCTCATCCACTGAAAAGACAACTCCTGAGAAAAAGAACATCGGCGAGAGAAGGCCGGTGAAGTAGAAGTTGAAATGGTTTATCGTCTTTATGTAAGAAGTAATCAGCAGGGAGAGGACGGCAAAGATGATCCCAGTCGCAAATCCCACAAGAGGAGTGAACACCGCAAACGGCGAGGTAATCACGCCGAACGCGGCCATCACGACAAGCACCGCGAACGAAAAGAAGAACCCCTTGCTTCCAGCCCACAGGATCTCGCCCACGATGAGATTGTCCGCGGTGATAGGAGCAGCCAGCATCCCGTCATAGACCTTGTCGAATTCAAGGCGGATGAAAGTGCCATAGCTGCACTCGAAGGCGCTGGTATACATCGCGGAAGTCATCAGGAGTCCAGTTGCAAGGAATTCCATGTATGAGAGCCCTTCGACCTGTCCGTTTATGAATTTCCCGATTCCAATCCCGATCGCGGCCAGGAAGATCAGCGGTTCCATGAAAGGCGGGAACGCGTTGCTGTACAAGTTCTTTGAATAGACGGCGTAGTGCCTGTACCAGACTCCGAAGAGCCTCTTATGCAAAGATGGATATGTGCCGTTGTTTTCCATATTTCACTGCTGTTCGTTCAATTTCGTGCCTGTCGCCTTCAGGAAGATGTCCTCAAGGTTGGACGGGCGCATGATGTATTCCTTATGGTCAATCGTGTCTGCAACAGCCTTTAGACTGTCAAGATCGTTCGAGAAAAGCCTGACCATTTCGCTGGACCCGTCCATCCTGATATTTTCATCGATCACCTTCCTGACCCTCTCTACAATCGCAGGCATCCCATGGATTTCAACCACATATTTTTCAATGTTTCCGCCGAGCAGTTCTGCCGGATTCCCCTCCATTATCATCACCCCCTTGTTCATGATGAGGATGGAGTCGCAAAGCTGTGACGCCTCCTCCATATAATGAGTGGTAAGCAGAAGAGTCGTTCCCGATTTTTTCAGCTGCCTCAGCTTGTCCCAGATCAGATGCCTGACCTGCGGATCGAGACCTGTGGTCGGTTCGTCAAGGATAAGAAGCTTCGGATCATGCAGGAGTGAACGCGCAATGACAAGCCTTCTCTTCATGCCTCCGGAAAGTTCCCTTATCGCGGATTTCTTCTTTTCGGAGAGCTCGAGGAAATTCAGGAGTTGGCCGATCCTTTCCCGTGCCTTCTCTCCGGTCATCCCGTAGAACCTTGAATATATCAGGAGATTCTCTTCAACGTTAAGCTCCTCGTCCAGGTTGTTGTCCTGCGGGACGACTCCCGACATGTACTTTATCGCGAGCTCATCGTGTTTCGGATCATAGCCGAAAACATCTATCGTCCCGCCATCCGAGGAATTGCGCTGCGCCTTCCCGTAGATCATCTTCATCATGGTCGTCTTGCCTGCGCCATTTGGACCGAGAAGAGCAAAACAGGTCGAAGGCATCACCTGGAAACTGAGCCTGTCGACGGCTTT
This sequence comes from Victivallales bacterium, assembly GCA_049297395.1. Classification (GTDB taxonomy): domain Bacteria; phylum Verrucomicrobiota; class Lentisphaeria; order Victivallales; family GWF2-50-93; genus GWF2-50-93. Next base: position 2,616 of record JBAQUG010000557.1, read on the forward strand.
CAATGCCCCATAGTTCTTGGTTACGTCCCGGACTTTTATGACTGGTCCATCAATCATGGAATCCCCATTGTTATTTGCAGAGATGATAAGTTATATTAAAATGAGAAAAAATAAAGCGGAGAAACAAGCATGTGCCTGAATGGAAAATCCGAAGACACCCCCAAGAAGGGCAACTACAGATGCAAGAAATGCGACGCAGTCTCAAAGAAAAAAAAGCATCTATGCAAGCCCAAGAAGATAAAGTGACGGCTGAAACGGTATTGGGGTCACTCAAAATCAGGAGGCTCGATCGCTGTGACATCGCTGAACTTCCTGTAGTCCCTGTCATAAGATGAAATTTTCATCTTGCTGCCTGCCGCAAGCGCGGCATTATAGGCGTCCGCGAAATCCACATTCTTATCCTTGAACCTTATCATGGCATCTAAAAGTAGGGCTTCATTGGAAAAGTAGAATCCCGGAGTATTAATTATTGCTATTATCTTTTCACAGATATCTTCATTGTCAAGATGGAAATACGACTTCAGCGTCCAGGCAAGTTCCGCGATGCAGATATCCGTAACAAAAAGCTTCACCCTGCCGGCTTTCGCATCATTGAAAAGCTTCTCGCAGTCATCGGCTTTTTCCGGAACGTCATTGGTCAGATATCTTAGTATGACATTTGTGTCGAGGATAAGCGTCTGCTTCACTTGCAGTTCCCCCTGGCAGCAGTCATGGGCGACCGTGCGTTCATCACCTTCTTCCTAATGGCCTTGAAATCCACAGGCCTCTCGGAAACCTTCAGACCGCCACGCAACGATGTAATGTCTCCGCTCAACGGATAAATAATGAATTTATCATCGTGGAGTTCATAGGCTATCTTGTCGTTTGTATTCAGATGCAGTGCATCCCTGACAGACTTTGGAATCGTCGTCTGCCCTTTGCTGGTCAAAGTAGATATGATCATTTCAACTCCTTACTATATTAATCGTCCTTACTTTTAATATAATCAAGGATAAGAATACTTTCAAGGATTAATCCTGGGAAAATAAATCAACCAACTATCCGCTTCCTGATTTCCAGCCAGCAGTTTTCCGGGATAGCCGCGCCTACGACCTGTACGACCTCGGCACCGAGTATTGAGCCAAATTTGCCGCAGTCCTCAAGGGATTTGCCGTTCAGGAAGCCGTAGAGGAAGCCTGCCTGCCAGAGGTCTCCGGCGCCGGTCGTATCAACTGCCTTTACGATTTCAGCGTCAATATTTGCCGTCTTTCCGGAACTTCTCAGGATTGCACCTTTCTTTCCGAGCTTCACTGCAACGGTGGAGCATAGTCCGGAAAGAACTTCAAGCGCATTTTCCGGGTCATCGCTTCCACAGAACGCCTTCGCCTCGTCTTCATTTGCAAAAACGATGTCAACATGTTTTTCCAGCAGTTCGGCAAGGATGCCCTTGCATGCATTGACGACTCCGAACGAGGAGAGATCAAGGCTGACAGTGCATTTGTTCTTGGTCGCATGTTCGAGAATAGCCCTAGTGAGCTTTTCGTTGAAGAGGAGATATCCTTCGGCGTGGACATGTGTTATGCCCTTGAAATCGGCGTCGGTGATATCTTCTGGAACAAGTGTCGCCGCCGCTCCGAGATCGGTGCGCATAGTCCTTTCGGAATCCGGAGTAATCATGCTCAGGCATCGGCCAGTGGCAACCTTGCTGTTCAACTTGAACATGGACAGATCCCCACCCATCTTCCTATAGGTATCCCTGTACAGTTCGGCCTGTTTGTCATCGCCTGTCTTGCCGAGGAAGGCCGTAGGAAGACCAAGCTGTGCAAGACCGAAAATAGTATTCGCTGATGATCCGCCGGGCGCTACGGACGTCTTGCCTTTCAACTTTCCAAGAATATTCTCAATCGATGCGGAATCCGTAAGCTCCATTCCGCCCTTTGCGGCCTTTATGGAAGAGATGAACGCATCATCGACATTCACCAGGATGTCCAGTATCGGCGAACCAACTCCAAGAACCTTGATTTTTTTTCCAGACATTGAAATCTCCTTGTAATAGAAAAGCTGCAAACGGCCTTGCGGACGTTTGCAGCCTGTTATCAATTAAAAAAACACATTAGCAGGAGCCGCAGCAGCATTTCATATACTTGGCGGCGGCCTTCTGGAGAGCGTCAACCTTGTCGACCTTCTCCCAGGGGAATATGTTCCTGCCGAAATGCCCGTAGGCGGCGGCCTTCTGGTATGACCAGCCATTCTTGGCGGGGGTCTTCAGGCCGAGGGTCTTGATGATGCCGGCAGGCTTCAGGTCGAATATCTCACGGATAATCTTCTCGAGCTTGGAGTCATCTTCAATCGCTCCAGTGCTGTAAGTATCGACGTTGATGCTGAGAGGTTCGGCAACGCCGATTGCATATGCGACCTGCACTTCGCATTTTTCAGCGAGCTTCGCGGCCACGATGTTCTTTGCAATGTAGCGGCACATGTATGCGGCCGAACGATCAACCTTGCTGGGATCCTTTCCAGAGAATGCACCACCGCCGTGCGAGCCTACTCCGCCGTACGTGTCAACAATGATCTTGCGTCCGGTAAGCCCTGTGTCGCCATTGGGTCCGCCTACGACGAACTTGCCGGTAGGATTGATGTGGTATTTGATATTGCCCTTCATGAACTGGGCGGGAATGACTTTCCTCGCTACTTCCTTGACAATGTTTTCAAGCCATGTCCTGGTCATGTCGGGAGAATGCTGGTGGGAGACGACGATGGTCTCGACGCAGACAGGCTTTCCCGCCTTATACTTGAAGGAGACCTGGCTCTTCGAGTCAGGACGGAGGAAACGGTATTTTTTGGGATCGGCCTTGCGGAGGCGGGCGAGCTCTTCAACGATCTTGTGCGAGTAGAGGATGGGAGCAGGCATGAGTTCCTTGGTTTCGCTGGAAGCGTATCCGAACATCATTCCCTGGTCGCCGGCACCTTGTTCCTTGTGGAGCCCAGCCCCTGTGGTGACACCCTGCGAAATGTCAGGCGACTGGCTGTGGATGCATGTGAAGACCTTGCACTCTTCTCCTGAAAAGCCGATATCCTTGTCATTATATCCGATTTCACTCACGACTTTGCGTGCGAGCTGCTCCCAGTTGACCTTGGCCTTGGTGGTGATCTCGCCTGAAATGACAACGAGGTCGGTAGTCACAAGCGTCTCGCAGGCGACCCGGCTCTCGGGATCCTGGTTGAGGCAGGCATCCAGTACCGCATCTGAAATCTGATCGCATACCTTGTCCGGATGCCCCTCTGAAACCGACTCCGACGTGAACACGTGTTCTGCATGAATTTTGCTCATCTCTCTTCTCCTTGGTTATAATATTATTTTTGTTTGTATTTTTTCTGCTTGAATAAATAAAAACGAATAGTTAAACTAGCAATAAGCTGTAAAAGTTTCAAACAAAATTGCCAAAGAATAAGGAATAAAGTCGCATGCAGAAATTCAAAATCAGAGCAGCACGCCCTTGTCAGGAGCGGGATTGCAAGGCAGGCCGAGGGCCTTTGACGCTGTCCTGAAATGCATTTTGGCTACGGAACCAAGCTTGTCCTTTCCCAGCTTCTCCACGACCTTGAGGGCAGCCTCGTCGACAATCGCCCCGGCGCCTTTTGGAAGATGAATCCCGATCTGCCTGCCAAGCTCGCCTATCTTCCTGACAAATTCATCCCTGGCCAGTATCGACGCAGCAGCGACGGCGATATCGCTCTCCGCCTTCGTCCGCTGCCGTATCTCTATCTTCCTTCCCTTCTCCATCAGTGCGTTTATAATGAGCTTTTCGTTAGCAAACTTGTCCGACAACGCCCATTTGCAGGCGGGCTCCCTTTCAAGAAGGTTCTCAATCGCCCTTGCATGCCCCCAGGCAAGCAGGCGGTTCAGATTGCCAATCTTCTGATAGAGCTTGTTATATGATTCAAGACCGATTGAAACAATTGCAAATCTACCGGAGACGATCTTCCTGATCTGGACGGCGAGCAGCGCAATCTTCCTGTCATTCTTGATCATCTTTGAATCCCTGACTCCAATCTTCAGGAGCCTCCCTCTGGACTCATCATCCACAAAGACAGCTGCAATCACAAGCGGTCCGAAGAAATCGCCTTTTCCACTTTCATCAACGCCTGCGTGGGGGGTGAACGCCTCCTCCTTCTCAACGGTATCCGACGTCCCGTCGAGTATTTTTTCATATCCGAGCCGCGCTTCTCCGAGAATCTCCGGCTCAAGAAAGAATGTGACGAACTCTCCGGTCCCCCTGCCCTGGACCGTCAGCTTTCCGCTGACATAGGCTACAATGTTGATCTTGTCCTTGACAGCCTTCCAATGGGCATGAGGGGGGAACGGCTCCATTTTCCAGCCGTTTCCATCCAGATATTTTTCCAGGGCGGGAATACGCTGCTGTTCTATTTTGCAGACATATGAAGTTGTCTTCTCCATGGTTTTCTCATCCATTTAATTCAAGCCTTTTCATTTTCCCCCAACAAATTTCAAAAAAACACTATACTTAAGTTGGTATTCTATTGAAAATCAAAGCAAACTGGTATAATTTTTGCTTCTTATGGACATGCTGATTTTGTTTTATCTCTAATTACGTTGGTTTTCAGGAGCGATAAACTTATGATTTCAAATAAAGCTCAGGCGATATTCCTTGGCATCGCATTTTTGTTTGCCGCCTCCGCCGACTTGTTCTCCGCCCAGACTCCTCCAATATCAGCCATGAGGATACAGAAAATCTCCAAGATCATCTCCACATACAAGGAGGCCGGCGAAACCCTCAGCGATTCCGACGTCCAGAAGGCGATCCTCAAGCAGGTGGCGGAGCAATACCATCTGGAACCTGAAGCCAAGAAGAATTCCAAGACCACCCAGGAATTGGGCAAACTCGTCAGGGAGAAAGTCACCCTCAAGTTCCCCGACAGCTACGAGGATCTCAAGAAGAAGGCGGAAGCCGAGGCCGAAAAGACATTCCAGATGGCAAAGATACTCGACTATGTATCCATCCATTACCAGAAAGGTGAAAAGGCATTCGAGGCCGACGGATATTTCTTCAGCTACGGCAGCACTGGAAACAGCATCAACGTAGGCGGGACAACCATCGCCATCTTCGACCTCCAGCCTAATGACCGGGTGAAATTCGACGAGGCGTACCGGAACCAGAAGAAGGATTCCTTCGTACAGACGAAGATACGCGACTATTATTCCAGGAAAAACGCATATTCCGTCTCCGTCTACAACGAGATAAGGGACGCACTGGTGAAGGAGAATGAGGATAACGGCTATATCTTCTATTTCAATGACTGGCGCACACCCAGGGATGTCGCCTTGATGCTCTGCAAGGATATCCAGGCCGCCGAAGAGAAACCGGCAGCTCCGGAAACTCCGGACAAGAAAACTCCGACGACTCCGGACAAGACAGTTGCGTCGATTCCTCCTGCTACTGATATATCTGATCCTAAAAAAGGCGGCACGACTATTTCCGCAGCCAACAAGAAGAAACTTGAGACCCTCAAGAAGAAAGCCGAGGATCTCCAGCTCCAGAACAGCACGAAATATGCAGGCATAGATGCAGATCAGGGCTATGAACTCGCATTCTGGAGGATACTCAAGGAAGATTTCGCCCTGCTCTACCCCCAGTACGTGAAGAGCGCAGGAGACGTTGAAACACTTGTTTTCGACAACGGCCCCATACAGAAGATAGAATTCCATTTCTTCAACAAATACTTCTACAGGGTCGTCTTTGAATTCAGGGTCCAGGGCATCCCGAGGGAGGCTCTCGTGGGGCTTGGCAGGAAACTCAGGGAGAAATATGGACTGACCGACGAGGAGAAGGCGGAAGCCGCCGATCCCGCAAAGGCGAACCGGCAGGAACCCTGCGAAGGCGAACATGATTTCGGCAAGGATGGAGCATGCAAGAAGTGCGGATGGACACAGGCTGAACTCGAAATACCGGCACAACAGACATACACTTGGACAGGAGAAACGACCAAGGGCCAGCTCTTCATAAGCCTCAATGCGGAAAAGACGGCGTACGTGGAATTCCGCCTGACAAAGGAAGATCCTACTCTCAAGGATAAAGTCTCGGGCGAGATCGACAAGCAGAAAAAGATCGAAGAGGAAGAAAAGAAAAAGAAAATCCTCGAAGAATATAATAAATTTAAATAATCCCAATTCATGGACATGGCATACCTAATCTTCAACGACCAGAGCGGAAAAGAGACAATCCCTGTTGATGAAAGCTCGGAATTTCATCTGGGAAGGACGAACGACAACGATCTGACAATCCTGGATGATCCGCTCGTCAGCAGGCAGCATTGCAAGATCTACCTGCACCCCGATGAGAACAAATTCATCCTCAGCGACCTCAATTCCAGCAACGGGACGGTAATCAACGACGAGACATTGTCCGGCGAGGAGGCATTCCTCTCGGACGGCGACAGGATCAAGGTCGGAAACGCCGAATTCGTATTCTGCATCGAAAATCCGGAACGCTACCAGACGACCAGCACTTCAATGATCAAGTTCGGGAAAATCAAACAGGGAGACGAATCCACGAAGGATTCCGTAAGCCAGACCCATGACACTGTCAAGTTCAGGAGGATGGCGCTTCCCGACAGGCAGGATGCCGGCCCTGTCATCACCCTCGCAAAACTCGAATCGGCTTCATCGCTCACGTCCGGGATGGAAATAAACGGCTACAAGATAGTCAGGACGCTCTCATCAAGCGAAAGATCGACCGTATATCTGGCCTTCCAGGAATCCGTGAAACGCACAGTAGTCCTGAAGATATTCTCCCTCCGTTCCGATTTCGAGGCGAAACTCTCGTTCCGCGAACTCGTGCAGAAGGTCGGGCGCATCAGCAGTCCGAACGTAGTCCACCATTTCGACTGCGGCACCTTCGACGATTTCTGCTACATGGTGCTGGGCTACATGTCCGAAGGAAGCCTCGAGGAAAGGCTCTCACGCTATGCACCGTTCACAGAAAAAGATTCCCTGGCCATGATAAAGAAGATCGCCTCCGGACTCAACTACGCAATGACGGAGCATCTCCTCATACATCTGAACCTGAAACCCGAGAACATACTCTTCGCCGACAGCGAAGAACCTGTCATTTCAGGCATCGGCATGAGCTCGTGGATCGCAAGGTACTTCCAGCACAAGCGCACCTATCTGTTCGCCAGCCCGATCTACATGGCTCCGGAGCAGGCCCTCGACCACAAGGCCGACTGGCGCAGCGACCTGTATTCGCTCGGGATCATCCTCTATGAAATGCTCACCGGAAAAATCCCCTTCACCGCACAGGACGAGCAGACGATGATCAACAAGCATATCTCCGAAAAGATCATATTCCCTCCAAACCTTTCAAAGGAGGTTGTGAACATCATCCGCACCATGGCGGCAAAGGATCCCGAAGAAAGATTCGCATCATGGGACGCCTTCATCAAGGCTATAAACTCGTTGTCGGCCTCCAAGTCGTCCAAGCAACCCCAGTTTGGGAAGCCCCAGACTAAGACGCAGATCAGGCCCCAGTTGAAATTCCCTGCTGCACCAAAGAAGTTAATCATAAAAAAATAAGCAGTTCCTCATCATGAAAACGACGACCGACTGCATTCCGTGCTTCATATCCCATTCCCTGAATGTCGCGAAGATGACCAGCGGCAACCCCGACCACCACCTCGAAATAGTCCGCAAAACCCTCTCAATGGTCGCCGACATGGACTTCGACCAGACGCCTCCGGCAATGGCCAAGAAGATCCATTCCCTGATACGCAGGATAACGGGCGTCGAGGATTCATACCTCAGGATAAAGGACGAGTCCACCGCGTTTACCCTTGAGATGCTCCCGTTCCTGCGCCATGAGGTCGAGAAATCCGACAGACCATTTGAAACGACCATACGGCTTGTGATCGCCGGAAACATCATCGACTTCGGCACCAACCATGATTTCCGCCTCGACAGCGTCCACCAGATAATCGCCGACTCCCTGAAGCAGCAGATTGATCTTAACGCCATCGAGCTCCTCAAACGCAAGATGGACCAGGCCGCGAACATCCTCTACATCGGCGACAACTGCGGGGAGATCGTGTTTGACCGCCTTCTGATTGAACCCTACAAGGACAAGATCACCCTCGCCGTCCGCGGCCGGCCGATCCTGAATGATGTGACAAGACGCGAAGCCGCCATGTCCGGACTTGACAATATCGTCGACATTATCGACACGGGCGACGCGGTTCCCGGAGTGGTACTTCCAGATTCCAGCGATGAGTTCAGGAAATATTTCAGGAACGCCGAACTCATCATTTCAAAAGGCCAGGGCAATTTCGAAACCATGCACGACACCGACAGGCCGGTCTTTTTCCTTTTCAAGGCGAAATGCACCGTCATCGCCCAGATGCTCGACTCAGACATCGGAAGCCTCCACGTCATAGGAAAGAACATAAAGCCATGAAGCTCATACGCACCATCAAGGCCATGCAGGAATATTCGAGGTCCCTGCACAGGAAAGACAGGACAATAGCCGTCGTGCCCACTATGGGCTGCCTTCACGAAGGACACCTGGCGCTCGTCGACACCGCAAGAAAATACGCCGACTCCGTGATTGTCACGATATTCGTCAACCCGGCACAGTTCGGCCCCAAGGAGGACTTCAGCAGATATCCGCGTCCGTTCCGCAGGGACCTGGGCCTGTGCAGGAAACATGGAGCGGATGCCGTATTCGCGCCTTCCTCCAGGGAAATGTATGGAACCGGCGCCACGACCTGGGTCGAGGAAGTCCAGCTTTCAAGAGGACTCTGCGGAAAATCCCGGCCGATACATTTCAGAGGCGTGACAACCGTAGTCGCAAAACTTTTCAATGCCACGCTCCCCGACGCGGCCGTCTTCGGAAAAAAGGACTACCAGCAGGCGCAGATAATAAAGCGGATGACCCGCGATCTCAATTTCCCCGTCAGGATAATCCTCCAGGAAACCGTCCGGGAGAAGGATGGACTCGCCCTTAGTTCCAGGAACTCATATCTCTCGCCTGAGATGAAAGGCGCGGCGCTCGCGATAAGGCATTCGCTCCTGTCTGCGAAATCCGCAATCCTCAAAGGAGAGAAAGGAATTGCAGCGATTGGGAAATCAATATCTGATGCAATAGGTTCCGCAGGCGGCAAAATTGATTATGTGGAAATAGTCGATGCTGAAAATCTGGAGCCGCTTAAGAAAATATCAGGGAAAACACTGATCGCCGTCGCCGCATTCTTCGGCAAAACGAGACTTATCGATAACATCGAAGTAAAATGCTGAGTATCCATTGATGTGTATTTTCTGCCGGACATAATTAAAATATAAATTTACTGTCAAGGAAATTTATTAATGAAAGGAATTTTATCATGAAGGGAATTCCAGTACTTGTCGCAAAGGGAAAAGGGATCGCCGAGGCATGGGAGAACTCGCTGGTCATGCTCAACAAAAAGGGCTGCGACATCAAGACGATGTACGACAAGCCAGACGATCCGCCGAGCAAGGACTCCACCATGATGATAATCATCCAGGACCCCCTCGCCGAACCCATGATACACAAGGATTTCCCCGGCGGACTCGAAGACCTCCAGGAATATTCGATGGAAGTCGTCGACGGCATAAAGAACCATCTTGTCAGGGATCCGAACGATCCAAATGACACGCGATGGGAATACACCTACAACGAAAGGCTTTTCGCCTACAAGGTTCCCGGAACCAAGGAAATCTGCGACCAAATCGAGATGATCGCTAAAAAACTCTCGGAAACCCCCTACTCCCGCCGTGCGCAGGCGATCACTTGGAAGGTATGGGAGGACAACTCCTGCTATGATCCGGCGTGCCTCCAGAGCATCTGGTGCCGCCTGACAGAGGAGAAAAAGGGCTTCGTTCTCAGCACCAATATACGCTTCCGCTCAAATGACGCGTACAAGGCCGCGTTCATGAACATGTTCGCGCTCGTGCAGCTCCAGAAGAAGATCGCCGACAGGATCGCAGAACTCACCGGCAAGAAGGTGAAGCTCGGACGCTATGTCCACATGGCCGACAGCTATCATATCTACGGCTCATACTTCAACGAGTTCAAGGCGCGTTTCCTGGAAGGGCTCTGCAAACGCTCCTTCGAGGAGAGGACTTTCCGCTATGAAGACGTCAAGGACATCATGGAGGAATCAAAACCGGCAATTCTTGAAAAAGTAAAAACCATGAAATGAAGTAACCCGGTCATTCCTGACCGAGGATATTTCCAATTGAATCCCGGGCTGGAAAGCCCGAGTTGCCTGAAATCAAAAATGGTTAAAACTCAAAATACCGAAGCAGAACTCGCAGCAGCGATAGAATACCACAACCGCCGCTACTGGGAGATGGGCGAACCGGAGATCAGCGACGAGGATTATGATGCGCTCCTGAGGAGGCTTGAAGCCGTCAATCCCGACCATCCACTGCTCCAGAAGGTTCTTGCACCAAGCGTCGCCAGCACAGGCAAGGTGCATCATGCCAAACCCATGCTTTCCCTCGACAAGGCCTACTCCCTGGAGGAAATCCTCGCCTGGGCCAGGAAATATGTGCGTTCCGACAAGGAGCTTTTCCTGATACAGCCGAAGTACGATGGGATTTCCGCGAACTTCGCAAACAAGGTCCTCTCGACACGCGGCGACGGAGTCGATGGAGAGAACATCACCGATAAGATTCCTCTGATAGAACTCGAGGCGAAGGAGCACAAAGGAAAACTCGACAGGCCTGTCCGCGGCGAAATCGTAATCAGGGACGACGACTTCAAGACGCTCTATTCCCACATTAAACGGAAGGACGGGAAGACCTACAAGAATTCAAGGAATGCCGTAGCCGGAATAATGGGTCTCAAGGAAATAACCGACATGCTCGCACAGGGCGCAAAACTCACGTTTGTCGATTACAGTCTGGTTTCATTTTCCGTGACATTTGCGGAGTTCGCAGAAAAATGGCCGGAGATACTGCAGGGGATTGAAGGACTGCCCTATCCGATGGACGGACTTGTCATCAAGCTTGCCGACGAAGCCTACGCGGATTCCCTGGGAAATACCGCCCATCATCCGCGCGGCCAGATTGCCTTCAAGTTCAGCGGGGTCCGTAGAAAGACAAAACTCCTCGGCGTAATGTGGAGCTTCGGCAAGAACTGCCTGACGCCCGTCGCCCAGCTCGAACCTGTTGAGATCGGCGGGATCACCATAAAGCAGGCTACCCTGCATAATGTGAAGAATCTCATCGACAAGGATATCCAGGTCGGCGACATCGTCACCGTCGAACGCGCTGGCGATGTCATACCATACATAGTTTCACGTGAAGAAGGCGATAAGCGCCATTCCCCGATCATCAGCGAATGCCCATGCTGCAAGAGCAAGCTGGTTACCGACGGGCCAGAACTCCGATGCACCAATCCTGAATGCACCGAAACAAAGATCCAGCGCATCCTGGCAGCTGTCAGGAACATCGGCATCGAACGCCTCGGCGAGCCCAACATCAGGAAGATGATGAACACACTCGGCGTCAAGACGCTCAGGGATATTTTCGAACTGAAAACAGGGGACATCCTGAAGCTCGAAGGATTCAAGGACAAGTCGGCCGGCAACCTCTTCAGGGAGATACGGTCGGCGCGCAGAGTCGAGGACTTTTCACTGCTCGCCGCGCTGAACATACAGGGCATCGGGAAGAACACCTCAAAGAAAATCCTCGAGAACTACACTCTTGCCGAACTCCGCGGACTTAGCACAGAACAACTCTCGGCAATCGACGGCATAGGCCCGGAACGCTCAGAGGCGATTTTCTGCGAACTTCGCAGCCAGTCGGAATACCTGGACGAACTTCTTGGCTCCATCGAGCTGATAACCACAAAGGGTGGAGCGAAAAAATCAGCGCTCACAATATGCTTCACCGGAAAAATGCCCGAACAAAGATCGTACTATGGGAATCTCGCAAGCCAAGCCGGCTACGAAGCTGTCGACTCGGTGACAAAGGAGCTTTCCCTCCTTGTCGCCGCCGACCTATCCTCCGCCAGCAGCAAACTCGACAAGGCCAGAAGCCATGGGATAAGAACAATGGCGCTTGACGACTGGCTGAAATCCGTCAGCGCGGGTTCCTCATCCTCAAAACCCGCCCCAAAAAAAGCTCCGGACACCGCCGACCTGTTTGACTTCAAAATGCAGTAGCATAGGCTTCCATTAAGTAAAGCAGACATTCCTGCCTGCTTATTTAAACTCACGAATTCAAACGGACAGGAAAATCAAGGGATGGACGGGAAGCAGCGAGTATGCCGGTTTCGACATTCGATTGTTCATCCCGGACATCTTTCCCGCACGAGATGGATCCATGAAAGCATGTTGGGCTTCAGCCCGACCACACCTGATTTCATAAAAACCCCACCCATATCCTCCAAAACAGGGTTTAAAGCCCGGCCTTCCTGTTTTTAGCCCAGGCATATTGAATCCGATTCGGATTTTAAATCGACGCTTGCCTTTGCCTGATGCAAAAGTATTTTAGCTCATGGAAAAGACAATCATCCAGACACTATGGCAGTAAAAAGTAAGCTCTCGACGGGGTTGAAGATGATAGAATTCAAATGCCCTCACTGCGGCAAGGATTACAGCATCGGGGAAGATGATGCCGGAAAGATGTTCGAATGCTCCGGATGCGGAAACATCTTCCATTCCCCCTCGCCCCAATGCTGCCCCAACTGCCAGAAGCTGCTTGCTCCCGGAGTGGTCGTCTGCGTAGGATGCGGGTTCAACCTCAAGACGAAACAGAGGATGGAAACCGTGATTCACGTCGACGACGGCAGCCCGCTCTGGCTGAAATTCCTGCGCCATATATACGACATTATGCCAGGTCTTTTCAGGCCGCTCATAGTTTTATCATTCCTGGCATGCATAGTTTTGGCGGTAGTTCTTGTGTTCCTGGGACTGATGATAATCTCCCTGGGCGTTTTCTTTTCCGGGATTGCCATCTGTTCGGGCGCGCTCATGGTCTATGCACAGGGAGTGGCATTACTGCTCGCCGGAGAATTCCAGCTCCTCAAAAATGCACTGGTAGATTTCAAGGAAAGGCAGATGTGGGTGTTCGTAATAATGGTCTTCGGACCATGCGCACTGCTTCTGTCGGCAATGTTCATCATAGGTAAAAAAATAAACAACTTATAACAGGGGGTCGTCCAGGGCTATCTTCATCC
>JBAQUG010000558.1:0-2057 GCA_049297395.1 Victivallales bacterium
TGGGACAAGCGTTTCGGTTATCCCTACGGCGTACCTTCTTCCGCTGAATTCGGAGGAGGCATAGTGACTGTCGAAGGGCTGAAACGCTGGATCGGCTGGTTCACGTTCGAAGGATTGAACGCATTTGACAACTTCCACAACATCCAGGAGATGATGTATTCCCCTGCGGCTCCGGTCTGGCTGGAAAACATGCCATATCTCAAGCTTGCCAATCGCCGCGACATCAAGCGTCCGGACATCGCCCTTCTCTGGTCGTCGCACAACAACCATCTGCTTCCGCGGCCGGTGGCATACTGCTTCGACATCGGACGCGGCGACCTCCAGTTCATCGGCTATTCCTATGTCGACGCCAACGAAAGCACGATCCGCGACGGGCTTGTCGAGGATTATCCTGTGATCTGGGATACCGGCACTTGGATCATGGATCCGGAAACCGTCAAGCAGCTCAAGGCATATGTCGAGGCAGGCGGAACCTTCGTCGCATTGCAGGAGACCGGACGGCACAGCTACACGGAAAAAGATGCCTGGCCGATCAGCGAACTCACCGGCTACAAGGTGCGCGAAATCCGTCCGATGACAGGCACCCTTGAGATCCTCGTCGAGCAGCCTCTCTTCAAGAAACTCGCAGGCAAGAACTTCTATAACCGCGGCAAGTCAATCGACTTCACGGATTATAACTACGCCGACAAATGCATCGTCCTGGAACCCACAGTCGAAGGGACAACCCCAATTGCCCGCTATGAAGACGGCGCCATCGCAATCGGCATGCGCCAGCTTGGCAAGGGAAAAGTCATCGTTCTCGGCAGCCCGTTCTGGCGTGATTCCTACGACGGCGCAGGAATGTGGTGGCCCGGCGAAAGCCAGAACCAGTTCCTCGAAGATATCCTAGGCGGCATCGGCATAAAGCCGCTGGCAAAATCGAGCTCACACGATATCTGGCGCGAACATTATATTGCGACAAACGGGACTGAGGAATATCTCGCGATGTTCAATCCCTTCAAGGAGCCGAAAACCTTCTCGATAGAATGGACGACAGCCAGACCTGCCACGGAACTTTTTGATCCGAAGAATGGAAATAAGATAGAAGGAAAAATAGAAGGGAATGTAGTAAAGCTGGAGAAAGTCACACTGGAAGGACTGGAGACCAGGATCGTTGCAACCCAGCCTGCCCAGCAGCCGCAGCAGGCCCTTGACGCATGGTTCAAACAGCTCTGCCTCTGGTGGCGTCCTTCAGCTCCCGGTGAAAAGCTCGAAAGACCGGATCTGCCGATTTACACAATGCAGCTCGCGCAGACAACGACCGGCATTGTCTTGTCCGGCCCTGAGGCCGCAAAAGTTGATCCGGCTGCGATCTCGAAGACCGCTAAAATGGGACCGGAATGGAAGAAATGGGCAGGACAGAGCATCGAAGAGTTCAAAACAAAACCAGACAAGGAACGCCGGGCATTCCTGCATTGTGCAATTGATCTGCCTAAATCCTGGAAACCCGGAGAGAAGATAGAACTTGTCGTCAGTTCCTTCACCCACGCGATCGGCGATGTCGTCGGCCCTCTTGACGTCTGGGTAAACGGCCAGCAGGTCATCGAAAAGAAAAGCTGCGGCGCGCGCGGGTACGGCGATACTGATGATGGAGTGGTGGTGGATGTGACAAAAATCCTTGCGCTTGGCGGCCAGAACGCACTTTGCATCGCCACCGGCCCGAACGGATTTATCGGCGAAGTCAAACTGCGCCGCTATCCGATAGTCAAACAGGAAATCGAGATAAGCGGGGAATTCAAGACACAGCTGGATGCAGATTCCGGTCTCGGGACAGCCACTATACCTGGAACAATGAAGGCATTATACGGATGGAAGGATGATGTAATGGTTCCAGCCGAATGGAAGAACTCGCGGGTCTTCATTCAAATCGACGTGGAGAAGGTTGCGGACTACGAAGGATTCGCAATCAACGAGAAAGTCATCTTCCATCCTGTCAACTGGTTCAAGGCCGTAACCTGGATGGACATCACGCCATTCGTGAAATTCGGGGAGCCAAACCGTCTCACGCTGATCAGCAA
>JBAQUG010000559.1:0-4164 GCA_049297395.1 Victivallales bacterium
ATGCTGGAGCTTCACCTTGAATACCAGTTCATTGTCAAATTCACCCCACAACCAATCATCCTGGACGGAAAGCACGTATGCTGCCCCGGCCTTTAGATCCTTGCCCTTTTTAAACAGTTCGTCGAACTGCTCCTTGAAAAGAGATTTTCCGGAGGGGCATTCAGTAATTTCAAAACCAGAGGAAGTGAGCCTGACAACTATTTCTCCGGAAGGCTGTTCGTCTTTTGCACCAAGATGAATCTCGGAATTCTCCACAATGGGTACCGTCAGGGAGAACGCACTGAAAAAATCACTTTTATGCCAGAATCCCAGTTCCTTGTCCTTTATCCATTCGCCTGCAGGATTTGCCCAGTTCCGCATATACGGGTCGTTTGCGAATATCGCATTTTTTTCCTGCTTGTCCCTGAATACATCTTCCGGCTTGAAGCGATAGATAAGATTGCTGACCGATACTCCGGAATCTTTTCCGACAAACACTCCGGCGGCGCCTACGGGAGAGGTCGGCTCACGGTGAAGCATTGCCAGCTTGTCATTGCAGAACAGCTTCATCATGCCGCCAGGAGCTATTGCAACCTTCAGGGAGACGGGCATGGGTTCTCCATGGACCGCCGGCAATTCAGCAGTTCCGAGGATTTCAGGGTCCGTTCCGGTTCTTTTGAATTCTTCCAATTTAACATTGCACTTCGAGCCATTTTGCTCGTACACGAACCGGAAAAAAGGACTTTCCTGATCCTTCCAGCCAAAGATAAGACCCGCATTTGCATTATCGGAATTCAATTTAACGGTCATCCCGGCTACTGCTGTCTTGTCTTCAGGATGGCCGAAGACCAGCCACCGGTCCTCATCAGATCTGCCGGGGAAAAGATCTTTGCCTTTGCTGAAAAGCCAGTCAAAATAGCCGGGCTTGTAGAATACATTCCCATGGCTCAGCAGCGTATTGAACTTCACGTCCTGCAGGTCATCCAGCTCCAGGTACGGCAGACTTTCCGCAGTGACATCGTCAAAGAACATTGTTTGCTGGCTGTTGACAAACAGTCCGAACTGGCCTCCGGACGGAAGCGCTTCATCAAGCTCCATTACCTTTATCTTATCGATATATGCGGAAATGTGCTTGTCCATCACCTGGACCCTGGGCATGATCCACTGATCCGGGAGAAGCTGCAGCTTTGCAGCCTTCATGATCACCGGCGGTTTTCCCGACTGGTATCTTTTCAGGAATGCAAATGATTCATCGTTGTCGGAAAGGAAAACGGTGAAGGTGTAAAAATTGGCTTCATCCTGGACATAGAAGGCCAGTCCGCATTCTCCTTTTTGCATCTGCACGGCCGCCTGGAGAAGGTAATTGTCATGGAAAGGATAGCCGGAGACTATCAGTCCGTTCTCCCCTGAACCTTTCAGGCTGTAGAAATTCGGACTTCTTTCCATTTCCAGCGGCTTATTTTTCAACTGTTCCGAGGTTTTTTGTTCAATGGCCGCTTCCAAGGCTGTATGGATACTCCATTTCCCGCTTATGATCTCCCAGCTGTCCAGCTGATTAACATCCTTGTCGGCGATCAGGAAATCATCATGGAAATAGAGAGTCTCTGTTTTTTGGAAACGTATTTTCCGTGCGTTGTCATCCATCGCCTGGTTCTGAAGCCACAGGGAATCAGCCGTAAGCGGAGAACGGAACCGGTAAATCTCCTTATTGTCCAGATATATGCTCCATGAGTGCTGATGCAGTTTAACGTTGCACTCCAACTCCGCAATCGGCTTATCAGGCAATGGATTTTCACGTTCCACGACCAATCCCGGCTCAGACGGAGGATTTGCACCATGGAGCCGAACCCCGTCGGTGTTTGCTTTGAACTGGATGAAGCATTGGTTCTTCTTTCCCTTGTCCGCAAGCATCAGCAAATAACCTGCATCAGGATTCCATTTGATCTTGAACCTGAATTCCCCGTATTTTTCCGCAGTCGAACCAGCTTCGGTAAAACCGGAAAAATCCGTAGGAACGGAAGATGCCGCGCTGGCGGTGATGTTTCCGAAAGACAGGAACAGAAGAAAGCACATGGCAGGAATAAGCAATGCCAGGCGACGACTGATTGTCATGTCGGTTCTGTTGTTATTCATGAAGCACATTATACTTTGATGATTCCATTCTGGATACTCATGTAATCGAATGGCGCTAAGATAAAGAAGACAAACTTAAGTTTGAACTCCAAAGTTTGGAGTCCAGCCTTTAGGCTGTCTTCGCAATTAATTCCTGAACCTAGCCTCATTCATTCAATGTTAATATGATACAACGGGAAAACAGTAAAAATAGTGTCATTAATACGCAAGTTTATGGGATTAATTTGCCGTCCTTGTCGAAAAACCCGCCTGTCAAAGCCTTTCCACACCCAAAAGGGTCGTTCGGATCCGGCTCTTCGGAATAGACAATGTATCCCGGCAGGGAGTCATACCTGTGATTCTCAGAGCATGATTTCGCCCAAGGCACTCCACATTGAACCACGACGCTTTTTGGAGCCCAAGGGCTCTTGTATTTTAAATAAATCCCATTGCCCTCCCGCGGAAACTTCTTATCGCCGATCAGAATTTCATCCCTGGTGATTTTTATCGGGGTGTTTTTGAGGACTTCTTCAATCATCGGGCTTGTTTCCGGCTCTCCAAACAGGAAAAGATTGAATTCCGACTTGTCTTGTTCAGTCAAATCTTTTTCATTCTTGATCCTCGGCAGGCTTTTGGCGAACTTGTACCACTCAAAAGCACGTTGCCTGGCCTCTGAATCCTTCAACCCGGCATTGACAAACATGAAAGGTTCCAGGAATGCGTCCTTTACTGGACCAAAAACATATGAATTCCCGCCGCCTTTGAAATCAGTGGATTCCTTTAAGATGAATTCGTTCTCCTTGACGACAGGAAACTTGCTGATCCGTCCTGGCATCTTATTCCTGTCAAGGATAAGCTCCTTGATCCCTGATGTCCGAATCAGCACCTTGCCGTCCTTGACATTGACCTGGATTCTTGCGGGCTGGCAGTTTTCTGCAAAATCGCCGATGTAAAGCCAATATGCCTGGCTGTAAGCCGGGTGATAGGCGACATATTCAAAACTTTCAGGATTCTTCCGCTTCGTATTTTTAATCCAGCCAATTACTTCCTTATTGCTAAAGACATGTTCATATATCCAATGATCCCCGCCGGCTATTTCCTGATATTTGAACAATGGATTCCCAGGACTCAGAAGTTCTTTCATGTGCCGTGCCTCTTCAACAGGGATCAGAGTGTCGGAGGCACCATGGAAAACCCAGACAGGCAGGTTTCGAAGGTTCGGTATATGGGATGCGGCAAACTCCTTGTCGATCAGCCACTGTTTGCAGGCCGGCATGGAACTGCTCTTGATCTTATGCCAGAAATAGAAATCCCCTCTCCCGGAAACCACCAGCAGGCCGGCGAACAAATGTGGATAATGCGAGCCGATCGTCCATACTCCCATTCCTCCCATCGACATTCCGGCAAGAATGATCCTGTCCTCATCGATATTATAACGTTTCTCCATCTGCCTGACGGCATTCAGGACATCCTGCTCGCCGATTCCCTGGAAGTCAGTATTGCCCCTGGCGAAAGGCATCACAACGCAGGCATTCACCTTGTCCGCAAGTTCAGTGATTCCATCCGGCATGTTTCCCCAGTTTACGATGTCCAGATATGGCGAATAGCCATGAAGATATATGATCAGCGGGTATTTGGTGTTCTTGTCGTAGTTTCCCGGCAGGCATCGGATGAACGGCTGGGGCGAACCATCGGTTTCATCAAAATAGGCTTCCTCTGCAATACCGGACTTTGGTTTCAGGGCAGTATTCTTCTCCAATGCCCCCAGCAGACCTCCGGCCTGCTTCAATTCGCTGTCAGCCGCCTCCAGCACGGCCGGAGACGTCTTATAAAACTGCAGGAGATGCCGGATTTTCTTGAGCTTGAACTGGAAGAGATCCCAGTCGCACGACAGCTCGTAATTGTCCGGACGTGCTATCTGCGTGTCTGAAAGTTTTTTTAAGGACGAGGCTAAACTGTCGATTTCAGTTTTTTGTGCGAAAGCTGCGGAAACGGAAAGAAAGATGCATGCAATTAAAATATTGCTTTGGAACAGGCGTCTAAAGGATTGTCTTGTCTTCCACATTTTTAATC
>JBAQUG010000560.1:0-8083 GCA_049297395.1 Victivallales bacterium
GCCCGGATCCAGGCCTGCAGATGTTTCCTGGTGGCAACAGTGGCTCCTTGGACTCCTGGCAAGTGAAGGCTGGGGTATAAAGGACGTCCTCGGTGATCAACAACCTGGATCCAGCGCGCTTGAACCCCGGCCGCGCGCATCAGCGGCGGCTCTTCGGCCTTTCCCGGCACGCCCGTGTTGTCGCGGTACTCAATTCGAAGTCCGGTGTGTGAATAGTCCCGCGTGGACGCTCCAAGTCGACGCTTACCGCGCGGGATGGCACATGCAACACCCGCTTTTTCATTGGAGATGCGATGGCTGATGCCCAGACGGAGATTCCAGCCTCCACCACCGCCGCCTACCTTGACCATGATGAGGTTATCGCCCCGCTTCAAAGTCACCTCGAGACGGTGGAAATGAATATCATCCGCCGCCACCACGTTGCCACCGGCGCTGTCACCTGCCGGAACCCCGTTCACGTACCAGCGGGTAAACCAGTCCGCGCCGAAGAAGATCCGGATCTTCCGCCGGGAAGAGCTCGGCACGCGTGCGAAAAGAAAGACGATAGGAATGCCCGAACATAGCCCGAAAAGCGTCCGTAAATCCAGCCGCCCGCCGGTCGACCGGCACGAGACCGGCTGGTAATCCTGTCCGTCCACCGTGAGTTTCGATGGAATGTCCTTCAGTCCATCGATACCCGGATCCTCACGCAAAGGCGCCACCGTATTGGGAACCGGGCCGAAGGCCTGCCAGTTTATCTCCCAGGGTTGGCAAAGCCCTTCATCGCGCATACCGTTCAGTTTCATTTGTATTCCACAGTTTAGAGGTTTCCTTAAGATGTTTCTATCAATTCCCATCCTGCGGAACCAATGCAATGGCGTCAAGACGGAAGTCGGTATAGGCATCGGATTTGAAATTTGGGGTCAGGAGCAGGTAGCGGTCGCCCTTCTTGACTTCTATTTCCACGCACTTCTGCCATCCAAACATGGTTTCAGGTTTGGCTGAGTTTGGATGAAGCAGGACCGCAGATTGCGCCGCTTCACGGACGTGTTCGCGGTCGGTTCCGAGTTCAACCTTGCAGGACAGTTTAGCATCACTGACGCGGAGCCACCAGCACAGCCACAGATTATATTTGCCGGGTTTCACCGTCTCCGGCAGACGCCAGCCGACATACAAGGGAGCAGCCGCGTCGAATGGCGGACTTGCCAGCAGCATGCCCACGTCTTGCTTGGCGATCCTAAATTTCGGCGGACGGCTGAAAGCCTGTTCGGCTTCCAGAATCAGACAGGAGGATTCATCAAAGAGTTCCCCCATGTCCGCATGGCTGATGTCCTGGTTCGCATCGGCGCGTTTCATCGGGTTCTGGCGGAGATTGAGCTTCTTCCATTTTGCTGGGTAGAGCCGCGCCTCCGTAGGCACGTCCGCAACCATGGAGGTTTCAGCCCCCTGTGAGAACAGGAAGTTGCGTGTCAAAGTCTTCTTCCCTGACTCATCGGAAAGCAGCACTTCGGCATCGAACCGAACGTGTCCGCCTGGTTTAAGCGTCAGATTCTCCATGAACTCACGTGGCACGGCGATTTCCACCCGGTATCCGCCCTCGAACGGTTTCACCAGCGCCTGTGCGCCGGGAACCACGCCGACCCATTCAAATTCAGCGGTCCCTACCGGGGATTGATATGTCCGGGGACTTTTCCCCCCTCCGGTTTTCGGCTTCATCCCGATTACTGCAGGTGGAAGATCCTTGCCCTGCGGCACGACCATGAGACGCACGTCGCCGAGTATCGGCGTTGCGCGCTGACCCGGCAACCCCAGATATAGACCGACACAATTACCGCCCTTGAAACCGATTTCCGGTTCGTCAGCCCCGTTGGTAAAGGGAATCTTACTGAGCACATCCCATCGCCCGAAAAGCATCTTGCTGTTATAGCTTGCAAAAATACTGGCCAGCTTGCGCTCTCCCTGGCGCAGGGTGAAGGGAAAGAGCGAATTCCAGCGCGCGTCCGAGCCGTCCAGGACGAAATCCTCGGGAACCTGGGAAATTGCCCCGGGCACATCCTTTTCGCCCCTGCCAATGCCTGCTATCTGTTCGGCAGTAAGCATGACACTGCCTGCATATGTTTCTTCCGCGCCCAGCCCGGATACTTCAAACATCAATCCTGCGGTCTGACCCTGATAGGCGTAGTATTTTTTGGTTTTCGGATCATAGACAACCCGTCCTGAAAAAGTTTCACAGGTGAACGTCTCAGGACCAGGAAGCGGTCCAGCCGCCAGATCGTTGAAGATATTGCCGCGATAAAGGCCATCTGGAGTGTAGAAGTGGATCTTTCCTGCCTCATCGCCAAGCGCCGCGTATTGGTTGGCCAGGCCGGCAAACAAAAAGATATTGTAGATCTCGCCGTCTTTCCGCGGCGCCATTGCTTTCTGGCCGACCGCCCACAGCAGCTGTCCAGCGGAATTGTACTTGTGCAAACGGGCCAGGGTCAGATGCGCTGACCAGAAGGGACCGGAAGATTCGGGACCGGCGCACCATGCGAAATAGAGATTTCCCTCGGCGTCCACGCGGAGCCCGCGCCCCTGCCGCCGCCATTGGTTTGCCAGATCCGCATCGTTGATCCCCGGGCAGTAATCCTCCACCACCACACGCTGGCGGTCATTATCCCAGGAGGGCAAGCCGTCCTTGTCAAGACCGGCACAAGGTATGCAGATGATCTTCCGGCCGGCTTGGAAATACACGTTCAGACGGTCATCCACTCCAAAGCCGTAGAGGCTGCTGGGGATGGCACCCTTCACGGCCGTCTTTTCAGCGGCCTTGTCCGGCTCTGCCGTTCTCGGCTTTTCGAGGATCATGGCGGGACGGCCGTCCTGCCCGGCGCCAAGATAGGCAACTGGAATGATGACATTCCCGTCCAGCCGCATGATGGTGAATTTGGAAAAGTCGGATGACTGGAACCGGTGTCCGTCCACGATTACGATATTCGGGACATTGAAAATTGTAGTATGTCCATGATACGCCGAGGGGTATCCGGCGTTTTTCCAATCCCAGTAAGCCTGTGGCCCGCTCCACTCTCCCGTTTTGGGATCAATGGTGGCGCGCATCATGGCAGTTCCCCCTTGATTTCCACCGCTTCCGGCATAATAAAGAGTGAACGGATCGGCTGGATCCGCCCATACGCTGGTTCCATATGTGCCAGGACCAAACCAGCGTTTCCGAATGCCGCCATCCTTGTTAAACCATGTGATGACACGTGGCGGCGAATTCTCCGCCACAAGCAATCCTCCTTCGCCGTCCGAGGAAATCCCCCAGGGGCGCAGGAAATTTTCAGGTTCATATTTCCCCGCCCAGGGACGCCCTCCCGCCTTGCCTTTGGCCTCCAGGAGTTTTCCATCAGCGGAAAAGCGCTTGACCTGCTGGCTTGCCGGCGCCGCATCTGTGACCGCGATCTGCCCATCATCAAGTACCGCCAGATATACCGGCGATAAAAGCTCCTTGTCTATGACCGGGATGGGATCGCCAGCCGCAGCCGCGAATCGGACCACGTTTGCCGTGTTGCCTTCGTTGCCGCGGGAGATGGCATAAAGATCCCCCTTGGAGTCGAAACAAAGCCCGAATGGCTTAACCAGCTTTAGTTCGCCTTCTACTTTTCCGCTCTTCAAATCCATGACGGCAATGCGATCTTCGTAATAGAGGCTGACGTAACCTTTAGCGTCGCGGATCGCAAGTCCGGGAGCGTTGGGCTCCTTGCCAGTCTTGGGTTTCTTCTTTCCGCCAACTGCGGCTGCAGTCCAGGAATTACCGTAGGGAACGTTGTTTCCCGTCGCTGCATCCAAACGGAAAATCTCAGGCTCATCACTCAGACCCGCCAGGAGATAGAGGTACTTCCCATCTCCCGCCAAACTTGTAAAATCGCCCCAGTGGTTGCGTGTCACCGGACTCTTGCGCCAAAGTGTCTTTCCATTTCGATCCACCTTTACGACCGATTTCCCCTGCTCGGCCATGTTCCAGAGAAAGTAAAATCCGGTGGCGTCCGATGCAACGCCCCAGGGATCGACATGATCCGAACCCCAGGCCCCTTTGCCGTCCGGCGTATCGTATGGTGGTTCGCCTGAACTGCCAACACCACCGATGTACCGGGCACTCAGCGGCGTATAGCTTATGGCCTTCCAGTTGTATGTGCCCGGAGCAACTGCGTGCCCGGAATAATCCAGTCCGTTCCACCGGAGCGTAAACTCTCCCGCAGGTTGAAGCGTCTCTTTTATAAGTTCCTTTATCACCTGTCCTTTCGAATCGAGAATGTTGATGCTGACCGCACCGGGATTTTTGAGTGCCAGAGTGATGGGAACTCCGCTTCCCGATTGCTGAGATCGAATGCGATCCACTGTAAGATGATCAGGCCGCTGGAGGTTGCCGGTGGCCGACACGCTGATCCGGCCCCACTTGCTCCATTGAGTGAACCCCCAGCCTCCGGGAGAGACTTTCCGAATGGCTGAGACGCGAATTGAAGACTTGCCGCCGCTGCTGTCCGACCAGAGGATCTCCAGCAGAGCGGACAATTCACTCCCTGCCGCCGGTGCTTTTTCCATTCCGAGAATAGTCCATGGAAGAGCGCATTCCACCGTGTACCCTTTTCCATCCGGGCAGACTTTTGTTGCGAGTTCCGCACCGGGCAAATCCAGTTTCGCATTCTTTCCGTCCGGCATCCCCGCATCCAGATGAAGACGGTCCTTTCCCGATGGATGGTGATGCCATAGCCCGATGTGAAACACTCTGGCAAGCTGTTCCTGACTCAAGCCCTTGCCTTCATCCGGCAACGGCTTGGGCAGGGACGGATCGGCGGCCAGTCGAAATTGCAGGCAATCCCCCTCCCAATACCTTCCATCCAAGGGTTCGTAGATGTTTTTCAATGGCGTGGGATCCTTCACCCGTACGGCCAGATAAAGATTCTGCGCATCGTACATAAGCGCATAATCCGCCCCCAGCGCATCCGGATTGCTGACATCCAGTGATACTTGCTCCTGTCCAGACAGATCCCAATCCTCCAGGTCTCCGTCGATCACCACTTTGCCGGGCGCGGGAACCATGATCGCTTTCCCGTCCGACGTGTCAATTTCAGCTCCCAAGCATATCGCGGCCAGCTTAAGCTGAATAGCCATGATGAGGAAACCCCATATAAGAATCCGGTGCATGGACATGCCTCCTCTATTGAACTGTTTTTGGTTTGTCAGCCTGCGGTTTGTCACTTTGAATCAAGGAGACGTTGTCAAAAAAGGCTTCATATATGATATCGGCGCTGCCCTTGCGGATCAGCGTCCCAATCCTCAGCTGGACGCGTCCTCCCGACCAGTCGGACGGAGCTTTGACCGCACTAGGAGTCCAGCGGAGCCAGCTTCCTTCCTTGATCGGCATTTCACCCAGCGCAGACGTTGCCAGGACCTCTTTTCCGCTTGCATCGAAAAACACCAGCTGGGCATAGGTGGAGAGCCCCTGGAGCTCGCCGATTCCGCGGATATCATAGGACAGCGTGAAGTACGTGCCGTTAGCGGGATCGACATTGGCGATGTCCTGGCAGATCGAATCCCAGGCGTGCCCGCTTTCTACGCCGCCTTTGCTCATCACATGGAAAGACATTTCCCCCTCGCTGGCCTTGCCCTTGTCCTTTTCGACAGCATTGGCGGGCGAGGCATCCTGGTTGACCCTCCATGGCTGAATTGTCGCACTTTCAAAGCCGCCGTTGCAGGTGCTCTTGTCGATCAGGACGGTTTCAGCAGCGATGGCGGTTGTAGCGGTCGCCGCGAGGGCGAACACCAGCAGAATTTTTGTTGATTTCATAAATCTCCTTATGGTTATTTAGTTGAAACTTCATTCTATTTCGAGACTATTAGTAAAACAAAGGCCAGCCCCCATAGTCAGTCCGAAGGAATACAGCGAGCTGGCGACCCAAAAGCCGTGCCCCAGATCCATTTCTGGTTTTCCCCATGTCCGTCGACCCAAAACACATTCACCGTCTTCTGCGGGCTCGAGCCATGCATGGGTGTCACGCACGCTGCCCCGGCATATTTGAGATCAGGTCTTCCGGCACCGTCAAGATAAGCGGCAGTACCCACGGCATCGGCCATTATTGCCGTCTTTTCTGGTCGCACATCATACAGTCTTTTCATCAGCGTTCCTGGGAAATGCCAGCTGGTTCCCAGACGATCAGTACTCGAGCCAACTTTAAGACTCTGCGCGCTGCTCATTAGCGTAGATCCACATAAAGTCATATTGAATCTATAAAGATAGGCCTTATTCCCTGGCATTACTTGGAGAAACTCTGCTGATCGCTGCATTGCCGAAGGGCATTGATACACCGCGACGCTTTTCAGATATCCCGTGTCGAACAGTATGCCTTTAGTAGGCGTTGTTGCGTTCCCTACAAATTTAACGGTTACTCCTACTCCACCCTCTGCGGCATTAGTAGGCGCGCCTGGACAAAATCCATTATGATCACTGGCGAACATGTCAACTGCAAGACCGATTTGTTTCTGGTTATTGAGGCAATGTGCGGCATGCGCTACCTCCTTGGCGTTCTTCAATGCCGGCAGGAGGATGGCCATCAGGATTGCGATTATCGCAATTACGATGAGTAGTTCGATCAATGTGAATCTTGAACGAACTACTCGTCGCCCTGAGCTTGTCGAACGGGCAAAAACCAGTAGTTCGATAAGCGTGAAGCCTGCTGCATTTTTACGTTTGGTGCCATCTTGATTTGTTTTCATACCCCGACTCCTTTTTTTATGAAGACGCACCTAATATAAGCTTTGCTTTCACGTTTGCATCTGTCGAATGCCTTCCAGGTTTCAAACCGTTCCATTCCCTGATTATGTATTCTACGATGGCCTTTGCGAAGTCATCTGGATCAACGAGAAGCTTTGTAAGTTCAACAGGGCTTATATGTTCCGCCCCCTTATTCTCATGACAGACAAGGGAAATATCCTTGGGAAGTTTCACTTCGCATCCTAGCAGGGCAATGAGAATGCCCTGCACAAGGATATCATGGTTGACGATTATTCCATCAATGTTTCCCTTGGCAAGCATGGTCTTCATCACCTCGTATCCGGCTTTGAATTTATCATCGCAGAAAACTAGGATGTCGTCCATCGGCGGAGGCTTTATTCCAGCCGTCTTGAATGCGGCCTTAATACCATTTATTTCGGCGTCATATTGCTTTATATTCGGCATATTCGGCGAATACATCAGAAAAAACTTTATCCTTCTTCTGCCTTTGGCAAGAAGATGTTCGATGCCAAGCCTCGCCATATCTTTCAAATCCAGTCCAGGACTATCGATGACAGGACAGATGCTTGTGCCGTCCAGCCATGCTGACTGCTGGATCGACGTACAGAGCGGAATCAGGCATTTGATGTTTCCATCGCGAACATCCTTCTCGACGGCCCGTATTCCCTGGTAGGGATTGTCAAGATCATAATCGAAATAGGGCTGGATTGACATGTCTTCCTTCGCGGCGCGAATAAGGAGCGAGTTCAAAAGCAGCCTGTAGAAAGGTGTCTTGATGACGAGCGGGTTGCCTCCGAAGAGGACTCCGACAACTTTTCCCTTGACGGAAGAGCTTACAAAGCTTCCTCTCCGGGGATTCCTTCTGATAAGTCCTTTTGCGACAATCCTTGACAGTCCCCTCTGAATTGTCATTGTCGTCACATCGTACTCGCTGGCAAGTTCCTCTGTTGTCTTGAGTTTTTCATTCGGCTTTAAAACTCCGGAATGAATCTGCGCCTCCAAGTGGTCTGCAATTTGGAGATATCCCCATTTCCGCTGTTCTGCCTGTAACATAATAACCAGCCTAATTATATATATTAACTACTCTAATAATATAATAATAGTAGAATAATGTCAAGAGTTGTTTAGAAGAATCTTTAGACTTTTTTATGCGAGTTGTTTTGTTGGTAGTAGCGCATGTTTGCGCGTTCTGAAAGTAGGTACGGCCTTTAGGCTGTCTACTATACGCATATTTTCTGTATAATCGACATCCACTGTCAACAGAGGGTCTACAATCCCCTGCCAGCTTGACTGGCAGGAAATAAAGATTGCCAGCTATATTGCGTTTGACTG
>JBAQUG010000561.1:0-2900 GCA_049297395.1 Victivallales bacterium
TTTCGGTAACTAAAACCCTGCCGTCAGGGACACCCGAAGCAATCAAAGCCGAGGTGGATTACTGTTTCGACTCCACCTCCGGAGGGCGCGGATTGCTGCTGTTCACCAGTAATTGCACTGGAGTTGAAACCCCGATGGAAAATTTACGTCTTGCATATTCCTATGCGGCGAAACACCGTGTCGGTTAGTGTATTGAAGCAGCACAAGCCCCCGGCCTGTGAGTTTTCTGAAAATGTAATTTCCTGTACGATAAATATTAATGAGGTAAGACATGTCGAATCGAAAGAAAGTAGGACTTATGGGCTGTGGGTGCGTGGCGGATTACGGGCATTTACCGGCAATCTTGAACGTGTCCGGACTTGAACTGCACGCAATTTTTGACCCCGATGAAAAGAATCTTAAGAGAATGCAGGAAAAATACGGCGTACCAAATGCATATAAGGATTCAGAAAAGTTTTTCAAGTCCGGCATTGAAGCGGTCAGCATTACTTCCCCTGCGCCATGTCATAGGCAGAATGTCCTTGATGCCGCCAGATTTGGACTTCCCGTCATCTGCGAGAAACCTCTTGCCATGGACAGGGCCGAATCTGAAGAGATGATAGGGGTGATGAAAAAGGCCGGCCTGTCCCTTTACTCCGGATTCTGTTACAGATTCAGTCCGTGCGCCCTGAAAATCCGCAGCCTGATTGGAGAAAAGGCCATCGGCGATGTGCGTGCGCTGCGCTTGATCTACAATTGGGACGGACATGGAAAATATGAGATTGACAGCGACGGTAGAAAAGTCATCCAGAAACGGCGTGAAGGCAGGATGATTGAAGGCGGCCCGGTGGTTGACTGCGGCACCCACCAGATTGATCTTGCGATGTTCTGGCTGAATTCGGACATTGTCGCCTGCTGCGG
Source organism: Victivallales bacterium (assembly GCA_049297395.1). GTDB lineage: Bacteria > Verrucomicrobiota > Lentisphaeria > Victivallales > GWF2-50-93 > GWF2-50-93. The sequence goes on from JBAQUG010000561.1 coordinate 901, forward strand.
GCATGGGGCCTGGGTGGATGACTACGAGGCGCCAGACCATATGTGGCTTCACATGGATCACTCAAACGGCGCTCATACCGTCGTTGAAATCAGTTATTCATACCATCACACTTCAAAAGATATACGCAGGGAGTTTGTCTATGAAATCATCGGCACCGAAGGGGTGATCCGCTATGACGGGGAAGAGAAGAGTTTTACGATGAGAAATTCCAGCGGCACGTACGAATTGGATTTTCACCCGGTGAAGGATTTCGAGGGGATGTATGCGGAATGGGCAAAAGCATTGTGCACGGGGGGTTCGGATCTTCTGACCACCGCTGAAGACGGCATGAAAGTGATCGATATTGCGCGTAAGGCGACCAATGAAGCCATCAGAAAAAGGATACCGTCATTATGAGCATTTATAAACCGGATATTGATGCGGCAAAACAACGCTGGGATTGTTTTTGGAAGGGAACGAATAAGCGGCCGATGCTGTCTGCGGTTATTTCAAGGGCCGGAGTAAAGCCGGTTGAAAAACCGCCGTATGCAGCCGGGCATGACGGCAATTTTGACCCAGTGCTTGATCAACTGGAAGGCTGGGCGGAAACCCATGAATTCCTCGGAGAGGCGATTCCATTTTATTATCTTGAATTCGCCGCCGACCATTTCAGCTCCCTGCTTGGTGCGGATTTGAGCTTTCCCGGTGAAGGCGGCGGCTGGCCGGTTCATTTTGTGGACGACTGGGAGAAGTCCGAGCTATCATTCAAGCGTGAAGGAAAATGGTGGTGCATGACCGTGGATTTAGCCGAGGCGATTAAAAAACGTTTTGGAGATGATATCATGATTGCCTCGCCGACTCTCGTTGCAAACATGGATGCCCTCGTAGCAGTACGTGGCGCAAATGATTTGCTTTTTGATCTCGTGGATCAGCCGGAACTCATACGGCGTGCACTCGGGCAGGTACTCAAATCCCACAGCGAGATACTTGCTGCATTTGAGATCCTTTTTGAATACAGACGCCTCGGTTCCATCACACGCCACGGCATCTATTCCAGGGGACGGATCAATGTTCCCCAGTGCGACCTGTCATGCATGCTGTCCGGGGAGATGTTCCGTGAATTCGTTCTCCCCTCCCTACGGGATGAAATGGAATGCCTTGACGCGGTCGAATATCATCTTGACGGACCGGATGCGATCCGCCATCTGGAAGACCTCTGCGGCATTGAAAAACTCGGCGTCATCCAGTGGGTGGCGGGAGCCGGCAATGAAAAAACGGACTGGACATGGCTGCATGACAGGATAGATGGCCTCGGCAAGGGACAGCTGCTCTGCGTCAATCCGGATTCAGCCGTCAGATATGCAGGGAAATACAAGTCAAGAAAATTATTCTACATGCTCTCTGTTCAATCAAGACAGGAATTCGACGACTGCGCCGGCTTACTGGAAGAGACATGGAGGTAAATATTCATTAAAGGACTTTTCTTGAGCGTGTCGAAGGCCATTGACTCATGCTGGTACCGCAAAAACATCTGCAAGTTCAGGAATTATTTCTCCGTGTTCAAGCCTGTCGGCCATTACACGCAAAGCGAGAGCTTCAATCTTTTCAATCGCTTCGTGTCTTGTGTTCCCATATGCCATGACACCCGGCAAATCCTCAATTTCAGCGATCCAGCGGCCATCTGCTTCAATATCAATTTCTATTCTCATAACTCAGCACCCCTTTCAATTTCCGTTAGTATGCATCTTTGAGGATATAATTTCAATAAGGGGCAGAACCTGTGAAAAACAAATTCAATGCCAGTTATTCCCATGTGTTTTTTATCCGACCAGTTCAGACTCCTATATCACGCGCGGTTCTGTAATGCCTCGTTTTGAGGCTCCTTCCCAGAGGGGGCGTGGCTACTGAGGCATTACGTTCCCGGATAATCCCAGGAAAATTGCTGAAATATTTTCTTGTATTTTACTTGCCGCATATTAGTATAAACGCTTTTTACAAAATACCGCCGACATGATGCGTC
>JBAQUG010000562.1:0-17491 GCA_049297395.1 Victivallales bacterium
GAAATCATGTGTTTTGGTATCCGGAATGGTCTTCGGAACTCAAGGATGATCCGTTGCTCGGGCATGCTGAGAAGTCCCAATTCCAGAACGCGATCATCAAATATCTGTCATATCTGAAGAACAACTCCCAGAAGGCGTGTTTTGATTCGGCGAAGGAGTATCTGGCGAAGCTTGGAGGGGGATCGGGGCCATGCGCCCGCTATGGACTACGGCAATAAGAACTCGTGCAGTCGGCGGAGTTCCAGTTAGTGTAGACCTGTTCCTTTGACTCATGCAAAACAAACCACATGATAAAATCCAAAATGCCTATTTATACTTTTTACTTACAATCCAGTCATCCATTCTTTATCACTGTATTATTCCTTGAAAACTGGAAAAAGACGGATTTTCATGCTATATCAGGGGCTCCATTAACAGGAATTATCAGAGAAAACAACTGAAAATGAAAATCTCTTTTTCTGACATATTCAAAAACAAGACACTCTTATGTTTTCTTCTCGTCCTCGCTCTTGCATTCGGCCTCAGGCTGGCAAGATCCATCATCGATGACAACATGGACAAGGATTCGGTGGCTTATCTTTGGATGGCTGAGGCGGCGGCGGCGGGTGACATAAACGGGGCGGTGGCCTATAATGTAAGAATGCCCCCACTCTATATTTTCCTGATGGCGGCGGGGGAATATCTGGGGATCGGGGCATATAATGCAGGAATGGCGGTGTCTGTCATTGCAGGAACGCTTCTCCTGATCCCTGTTTTCTTTATTACCAGGACTCTTTTCAACGGGAAGATTGCGGTTTTTGCATCGATTATAGTGGCGACACACCCATATCTTGTCAGGATCAGCGCGGAGATAATGAGGGATTCCCTTTTTCTTTTCCTGATCTTTGCCGGTCTCGCCTTTGCATTGAGGGCGGCAAAGGGGGGCGGCGTTCTGCTTTGGTGCCTTCCCGGGATCTTTGCCGGACTTGCAGTTATGACAAGGACAGAGGGTATCGACCTTGTTTGTACAATAATCATATGGTTCGCAGTGGAATTATACGTTGCCTTCAGAAATAAAAGCGCAATGAATGCCATGAAAAGGGTTTCATCATCTGCGTTCTGCCTTTTAACAGGTTTTCTGCTTGTCACGCTCCCGGTCCAGCTGTCTCTTTCTGAAACATCATCCACATGGGGGCCTGTTGACTACAGGATCATGAGTTTTGCACACGGGTTCACGCAGTTGACCACCAGGGAAGTGCTTAAAAAAGTGGAGAAACACTAAAAGTGCAGGCAATATTTTCAATCAAGCTGTGGTTTGTCTTCATCTGGAAGATGCTGGATGCAGTTTTTCCGACGGTAGTAATTCTTCTTGCCTTATCCTGGAAAGGGCTGAAGGCTGCCAGGTTCACGTCCGAATTCAAGATGTTTTTAATATTCCTCGGAGTGGTCCTGGCATCAAGGCTTTTCATCTATTTTTCTGGTCTTCCCTACCAGGGCAGATATCTTTATCCAATCGTGATTGCCCTTTCACCGATAGCAGCCCTCGGGCTAAACGAATTGATAGCATATCTGCAGGAACTGAAGGTTTTCCAAAAGATATCCCCTTTTAGAATTGCAGGCGCAATTGTTGCAGTCATCATTGCCATAAATGCCGGCAAGGCTTTATATTTCATTCCGGACAAGCAATGGATCAAGGATGTCTCGGAGACGGTAAGGAAAGGCCGGGATGCGAATAAAACTTCGGTTTTCATATCAGGCGTTGAGGACATGAGGATTGCATATTATTCCGAATCTGAATTTATGAAGCTGGACATGCAGGGATTTTCCAAATACACGCCGATTGGCAGCGCCCCGAAATGCCAGATTTCAAAGATGTCCTGCGCCGGAGGCGTCAACATGGACTGGCTCCCTTCATTTAATATTTATGGAGCCGAGGACTTCGTTTCAAAAATAAGAACAATTGACTCACCCCATGTCTATTTGTTCTTGGAAGACAAAGACACGGCCTTGACGGACATGTTTGAAGCGGAGAATGTACCTTTCCCATTTAAGAAGACGGCTGTGTTCAAGGAGGGCAGGAAGAAAACATTCAGCCTTTACGAAAGAATCGAAAGATGAAAGCGCTGTTCCTACTCAAATCCGACAAGACTCCAAGTTCCAGGATCAGGATTCTCGATCTGCTTCCGGGCCTCCGGGAAAATGGAATTGAGCCTGATGTTGAGTTTCTTCCGGACTCATTCTGGGGGCGGCGCAGGGTTTTCAAGAAATGCAGGGATTATCCGGTGGCTGTCCTCCAGAAAAGACTTCTTTCGATATTCGACTTCCGCGAACTCCGCAAAAACGCGAAACTTCTGGTCTTTGATTTCGATGACGCCATCTATCATAGGAACGCTTCATGTTCTACGGATCCGGATGATTACGAAAGCTCGACCAGGAAGGGTAAATTCAAACGGACAGTGGCGGCTTCCGACCTGATCATAGCCGCCAATAGTGTTCTTGCTGGAAAAGCACGGGAGTTCAACCGGTCTGTTCCGATTGAAATAATCCCGTCATCTGTTGATGTCAGAAGTTTTATCCCGAAAGTGGATTATAATCTGTCGTCTCCCCCGCTTGTAGGCTGGATAGGCACAAAAAGCACCCTGAGATATCTTGATCTTGTCTCTTCAGCCTTGAAGGATTTGCGTTCAAAAAGAGATTTTGTACTCAGGATAATTTCCAATGAGCCATACAGGCAGGCAGGAATTAATATTCAATTCGTCCCGTGGAGCCTTGAACGGCAGAACTGTGAACTTGCAAAGTTCGATATAGGCATCATGCCTCTTTCAAGAGATCCTTTCTCCGAAGGGAAGGCCTCCTATAAGCTTCTCCAGTACCTTGCGGCCGGAGTACCGTCGGTATGCTCGCCTGTGGGCATGAATTCAGAGGTTGCCGGAAATGACGAATACTGTCTGACAGCTTCCGACAGCGGCCAGTTCTACCATCAGATGGATAAACTTCTCGGCAGTTGCGAACTTCGCAGGAGACTGGGACAGAAGGGACGGCGTCTCATAGAAGAGAAATACAGCGTCGAGGTCGTAGCCGGCAATCTGGCGTCGACGTTGAAGGGAATTGCGGAAAGGAAGTGAATTCCATGCATTGTACGTATTCAGTAAACCACGCTCGTTTACTGAATATTTACCGCCTGTATCTCCCGTCAGATGCCCAGGTTATTTTTTAGCGGGCCCTCAGTGTGATTTTAATCCTCATGAATTCCCGTGTTTTTCTTCCTAACTCCCTGCCTGTTAAAAAATAAAATATTTTTTGAGTTTGACTTGAATTCAATATTTTCCAATTGTATATATGGGGTATCGTAGTAATTCCAACTTCAAAAGGGAAAGGAAGAAAAAGACTATGAAGTTCTACAATGTTAAAAAACGCCAGGCCGTTACTATCGCCGATGGAGACTGCAGGAAGGTAGTATACAAGAGAAAAACCAGCAAGGGAGTGCAAGAACGCTTCGCGGTACGTGCCCAGGACGATGACGGGACTAACCTCACGAAATTCCTCAATAAAGCAGCTTTTGACAAGCTTGCCTGCCCGGTCGCCAAGGGTTGATTTGATGATTCATCGGAGCCCCGTCGTGAGACGGGGTTTTTTTTTGTTGCAGGTCTTGTTTCCAACTCGGTTATCTCTTCGGAATCATGTATAGGAGTCGTGCAGAAACAACTTTGACATTTGGCGGAAAACACATGGAATTCCGTATAATCAATCCAAAATCCCTGCCAGCAAATGTAGAAGTTATTTCTGTACGGCTCCATAATCAACAAGGGGCGCCTTAAATATGAAAAAAATCATGGTATTTGTCATTCTTGTCGCCATGTCCATGTCCATGGCTGGAGATGAGGCTCCGGAGAAGGATGCGAAAAAGGGGAAGGCGCAGAAGGTCCTGGAGATCTCAGGCGCGCTGCAGGCATATGTGGAAGCCCTGCTCGAAGGGGTCAGGCAGTCTTCCATCGCCTCGGAGGACAGGGATCTCTACTGCAAGTTCACCACCCCTGAAAGCCTCATGGAGTATTTCATCGCCGTCTACACGGAAAGCTACACCGAAGAGGAACTGGACGCCATGATAGCATTCTATTCCACTCCGGCAGGGAAGTCCATCACCAGGAAGAGCCTTCCAGTCGTGAGGGAGCTCAGGAAGGCCAGCATGCAGTGGGGCATGGCGATTTCTGCGAAAGTCAACACGGAAAAAGCCAGGATTGCGGTTGAAAAAGATAAGTGATGGCTGAACAACTGCCAGGCGCAGGGCGAGTTAGCGGCCTCATATGTCGGCGAGCCTGACTTTGGAACAGCTCCGGGAAGTTTTTCATGGCACGCCACCAGAACAAGGAATAAGCCGAAGATGGAAAAGACCATCAAGGTACATGCCGACGCTCAGAAGACCATGTCAGCCTATGCAGGTGCTGACAAGGAAGACCCGCCTGTGAATTTTGAGGATGTGAAGAAATCCTTCAAGATTGCCAATACCGTCCCGTCAAGCCACTATTCAAAAGTCCGCACTATAGGTTTTGGCGGAGTGGGGCTCGTAGTAAGCGGCCATGATCCCAACCTCGACCGCGATGTGGCCATAAAGATGCTACGTGCTGAAAACAAGAACAAGATTGCCGAGGTCGAGCGATTCATCCGGGAGGCGAGGGCCACCGCAAGCATCGAACATCCCAATGTGATCCCCGTACATGAAATGGGGATAATGGACGGCGTAGGCGTCTTCTTCTCGATGAAAAAGGTACAGGGCGACAATTTCCAGACAGTTCTCGACGGTTTCAGGCACGGTAAAAAGGAATACACAGGGAAATATACACGGCACCAGCTCCTGGAGCTCTTTATCAATATCTGCAATGGCGTCGCCTATGCCCACAGCAAAAGGATAATACACAGGGATTTGAAGCCGCACAACGTGCTGATAGGCGATTTCGGGGAAGTCCTTGTCATGGACTGGGGGCTTGCGAAGTTCCTTGATGCCGTGGACGGCGGCGGTGAACCTGTCGTGTCGCAGCATAAGAATGAGGACAAACCGATCACCGGAGACAGTTCGATGACTATCGACGGGACCATAAGCGGCACCCCCAACTATATGCCTCCCGAACAGGCTGAAGGGAAAATATCCGAGCTTGACGAACGCAGCGACATCTACAGCCTGGGTGCAATCCTCTACCAGATCCTCGCATATGAACCCCCTTTCAGCGGAGACGAGCTCCAAAGGGTGCTTGAGGATGTCCGGAAAGGCAATTTCATCCCTCCTTCCAGACGCTTTCCGAAATACAGGATCCCGCGCGAACTCGAAGCCATCTGCCTCAAGGCCATGTCCCATGACAAGTCACGGCGCTACCAGAACGTCCAGGAACTTGTAGCGGATGTACGGAATTATATTGAAGGCTTCTCTGTCTCGGCATGTCCGGATTCGGCGATGGCGAAGTTCAGGAAGCTGTGCTTCAGGCATCCTGTGATATCCTCGACGGCCGCCGCCGCAATCTTCATAGTGGTCGCTGGATATGCCTTGCTGGAGGCTTCAGATCTTTTCCAGTATGGGGATATGGTCGGCAAGGCTGACAAGGACAGGGACGCGGGCAATTCCGAGCTACGGCTTGCTACGGACAAATACAGGGAGCTTGACGCAGTAGCCGCAAAGAGGGTTTTCAAGGAGGAGTCTCCCGCTGAAATCAAACTCTCAAGCCAGGTCAACGATCATTATATGGCAGCAGAAAACAGATATGAGTCAGCGGTCATCCGCTACACTTCCGTTCCCAGGGCTTATGCCAGGGACAGGGAGGTAAGGGAGGGGCTCATGGACATAATGTTCAGGCGACTTCAATATTCGATGCTCGTCAAAAACTATGAACGGGCCCAGAAATGGATCGGATTCATACATCTCTGGTGCGGCAATAGTCTGGAGAAGCTGTCCCCGGAAAACAGAAACACGATTCTGACTTTTGAAGGCGTAGTGAAGGGTGACGGATATATGACAGTCAGGACGAATCCTCCCGGCTCTTCAGTAATGATGTCGAAGCTTGTGGACAACGGTGATGGGATCCTGTCCGAAACCGGACAGGAGGACCTGGGTGCTTCGCCTGTGAAGGAGTTTGTAATTCCCAGGGGGTCATACATCCTCAGGATAAAAACCAACGGACGTCCGGATGTCGCCTGTCCCGTCGCGATAAACCATGGAGAGGAGGAGTCGGACGAGATCTGGATTCCTGAATCTATTCCAGAAGGCATGGCATATGTGCCCGCCGGCGAGTTCTTCATCGGAGGCGAGAATTCACGCTACTACCGTTCGCACGAGATGGTGATACCAGGATTTTTCATGAAGAAGCATGAGGTGACGTTCGGTGAATATCTCGACTTCTGGAAGAAACTCGGAACGTCCGGGGAGAAGGCAAGGCACATGGCGAAGATTATATTCGACTTTTCGGAAAGGAAGTACTGCGACGCCTGGGACGATGCTGGTAAATTGATAAGTCCGTTGAAAGAAGAGCTGCCGGTGGTCGGAATACTACATGAGTCCGCTGAGGCCTATTGCATATGGCTGTCGGCAAAAACCGGAAAAGAAATAATGCTTCCGACGGCCGAACAGTGGGAAAAGGCGGCCAGGGGAGCCGACGGCAGGGCTTTTCCATGGGGAAATGGATTCAATCCTGAATACGCATACATAGGTGAAAATGAATCTGCCAGGAAAAAATTCGGTTGCTGGGCGCCTCCAGGCTCCTTCCCGGAGGACGTATCGGTCTATGGAATCTCCGACATGGGGGGGAACGTCAGGGAGATGACTTCCAGCAGGTTTGTCGACGGCGGACAGTTCCTGCAGATCAAGGGAGCCAGTTCCTCAACCACAAGACGCTTCCTCTACTGCGCCTATTCAAGCGACACTCCCGTAGCCCCTAGCGATGTAGGTTTCAGGTATGTGATGCCGGTTGAGGAAAAGTCGTCAGATGTCAGTCGTTAGTCTTCAGCCGCCAACCCACATCAAACTCCGGTTTGCCACGACGGAGCCTCTTTGCGTAGGAGGTTTCGCCGATTCTATTTCTTATCTTTTTCTTCCTGATCGGGCAGCACTATCTGCGGTTTCACTATCAGCCTGTCTCCGAGGACCACGCAGTTGTAGAGGGCGCGCCCTATCTGGTCGCGGGTCATGAATGAATTGTCCCCCGCAGTCTCGTCAAGTGAGACAACCATCTGGTTGAGGACGTCGTAGATCTTGAACGTCAGCGATTCATGTTCCCAGACGGCGGGATTGGCAAGATCTATGTCGGATGAACATCGCACCAGGAGCTTGCCGTTTTCCCAGAACGCCCACATCTCATTCGCCACAGGCGACAATGGCGCGACGAATGTCACCCATTCCTTCCTGGCCTTGTCCGCAGGGATCTTTTTCAGGAGCTCGCCCTTGAACTCGTTGTGGAAGGCAGTCCTGATCCTCCCATAGAGTTCAGGCGATGGGAAAACGGCGTCGTTGCGGGTCTTGAACAGGTAGTCCCTCATTTCCTTCATGTTGATTTCAATGGTTGCGCAATCTTTTGGGATCTCGAAGTCCTTGCCATACCTTGCGACGTTGTCGATCTTGAACCCGTTGCTTTTGACATCGATTTTCAGCTCATCTATCCGGTAGTCGGACTTCTTCAGCTTTATGGAGAGATTCAGCGATGGAATCAGGATTTCTACGTACTGGCTCTTGTCCCCCTCGTCCAGTTTTACGTCCATGACGTGAATCAGGAAGTCCATGTTCCTGTTGTCCGCTATGCTCTCAATGTCGGTCTCATCCAGATACCAGCGGTAAAGGTGCCTGATGAGTTCATAGAGATACGTTTTTTCAAGGACTTCCTGTGGCGCTTTTTTAACAGGAGTGTCTTCGGCTTTCATCATTCCTGCCGGAAATAAAAACATCCCTGCAAGTATGAGGATTATAAGCTTTTTCATTTGTCATTGACCTTTTTTTTAAGAGTATAGAAACGATTTCCCCCGATCGAACCGTTCATGGAGTCTGGAATGTATACGAAATCTCCGCCTGGCCGGTAGTAGTCCTTGTCGGTCATCCACGAATAGGCATGCCCCGTGACCATTATCTTCTTGATTATCTCAAGTCCGGCGAAACGGTCGGCCTGCCTTATGCCGCCTTCCACATACGCCCTGGCAAGACCCTGTCCATAGTTGATCAGCTCGGCGAATTTACCGGGTTTGTCGCTTTTATTGGCTATTGAAATAAGGTATTTGAGCCTTTTTTCAACGCGGGGCGCCACGACTGCACGGCCTTCTTCATCCCGGTAGAACCCGTCGCATTGGCCCTGTGCCGTTATTATGTCTATGACGTCCTCTGACTTTATATTCGCGACATGCTCCTGGCGGTATCCCGGCGGAATGTGCTTGATCCTCGAATGGAGCACCCAGAGTATCTGCACCATGCCGATCTTGCTGTCATCAAGGCTCTTGTATCCCTTTTCGCCGGGGAACGGATTCTCGTTGATTAGCAGACGCGCGAGATATCCGGCAACATACTCGACACCGTCCACTTCCGCGAAATTCGCATTTCCTGCCTTGGCCGTCTCTCCGGGCATTATGAAAAATAAAAAAAATACTGGAACAGAAAGAAGAGACGGAAGACTTTTAATTTTTATTTTCATGTGGAATATTTAACCCGGAAAATTCTAAATTCCAATCATCAATTCAAAAAACCTTACTTCGTCCATTTAAATACGGGATCCTTGATTATTGCTGTTTTAAGGGTTGGCTCCACCAAGATATCCTTGATATACGGGATATTCAGGAGTTGAAGAGAATCACAGGCGGGGGAAAATGAAGAGGCCATACGGATTTTGCAAAGCTCACTCCGAGGGAACGGCTTCTCTGGCTTTCAAATACGAACTATCTCATCTTCAAGCTGGCTAAAAACAACCCGAAACTTGGTTGTTCCTCCTTCTTCAATAAAAAATAGTCCGCCTTCATGTTATTCAAAATCCTTTTGAAATCATCACCTCTCCATCTCCAGCCTGTAGTTTTCCGGGGAGAGGCCGGTAATCTGCTTGAAGCGGCGGCTGAAGTGGAAAGGATCGGAATATCCGAACTGAATTGCGATGTTCGCAATGCTGTCAGTGGAATTTGAAAGGGTCTCGGCCGCCTGCATGATCTTCAGCCTGTCGACATAATCCTTCGGGGATGTCCCGGTGTGCACATAGAAGACGCGCCGGAACTGCGCCTCGCTCAGGCTGCAGAATTCGGCCATCTCTGACACGGTCCACCACTTCCCCTGGGAGACCTTGATTTCCTCTATGAGATTCTTCAGGAATGGATACTTTTCCTTCTCCTTCACGATTCTGTTCTCGAAATAAAGCTCGACAATCAGATCCTGCAGCTCTATGTTCGCCTGGATCTGCGAGTTCCGCGAAGGATCCGAGGCCTTTTCTATTATCGGAAGAAGTCGTCTCGCCTTGCCAATTTCTATGATTCCATCTTTAAAAACCCCGGTTTTAAACAGGCAGTCGGCGATGATTCCCGTGAAACAGACAGTGTCCTCGACATAGTTGACGTTGTGCCCGCTGTAGCAGTGGATGAAGCGAGGACTCACCAGGGCAGCTTTCCCTTCGTCGAAAACCTCGAGGGACTTTCCTGGAACCCAGTACCAGCCGCAACCCTTTATCAGATGGGAGATGCAGTAGAACTCGAAGTATCTGGGCTCGTTGGGGGGCTTCTGCGGGCGTGACACCCCGTCACGTCCATACCTGCAGATCCAGAGACCGTACTTCTCGTGGACTTCCTGACGGCCTTCGGGCATCTTGTGGACGCTGCAGTCGCCATGCTTGATAATGGCATTATTTACGATTGAATTATCCATGTAAAATAAAATCAGACAATGATATTATATTCACATTGTTTTGAAATAGTTTATGCCCAGATGTAATAAATATCAATGCAAAGGAAGATAAAACATGCAAAAGCTGAAGGTTGGAATATGCGGCTATGGCGGACTGGGAAGGGTTCATGTCGGAGGCTTGATGAGGATGGATGACGTCGAAATAGTGGCGGTCTGCGACAACAATCCTAAAAAGCTCGAGCCTGTGGAAATCAAGATAAACATCCAGAATGACGGCCCGGTCCTCGACATCAAGAACTGCAGGACATACGTTGATTTCCGCAAGATGCTCAAGAAGGAGAGGCTTGATGCGGTCGTCACGGCGCTGCCTACCAACATCCATGCGAAATACGCAATCATGGCCATGCGCGAAGGGATCCACGTCTTCAGCGAGAAGCCGATGGCTCTGAATGTCAGGGAATGCGACAGGATGATAAAGGCCAGGGATGAGAACAAGGTCCAGCTTCAGATCGGGCAGTGCCTGCGCTTCTGGCCGGAATACGAGATGCTTGAAAAGGCGCTTGTGGAAAAAACATATGGTGAACTGAAGTCGCTCACTATGACCCGTGTCGGCGGTTACAGCACCTGGGCGAATCCCAACTGGTTCAACGACGGTAAGCTTTCCGGCGGTGCAATCCTCGATCTGCATCTGCATGATGTCGACTGGGTGCAGCATGCCCTCGGACTGCCAAAGGCCTTGGTTGCCGCAGGATCAAAAGGCATTACAGGCGCAGTGGATGATGTGACGGCGCTCTGGCAATACGACGGTTTCATCGTGACGATCCGCGGCAGCTGGATGTATCAGCCTTTCAGCATGTCGTTCCAGGCCTTCTTTGAGAATGCTTCAATGGATTTCGGAATGCATCCCGATACCGCACTGAGAGTGAAAGTCAAGGAAGAGAAAGATTTCAAGAAGGTCGATCTGCCATCGAAAGACAACGGCTATTCCAGGGAGATGAGATATTTTCTCGATTGTGTGATAGGGAAAACAAAAAACACCGTCTGCACGGCCGAAAGCACGAGGGAGAGCGTCGGACTCGTCATGCTCGAAAACAAGTCGATAAAGAAGAAGAAATGGATTTCCATTTAGGGCATGCCCTAAATGGAAATAATCAAATTTTTGCATGGCAAAAATTTTAAAAAGGAGAGTACAATGGAAATCGGAGTTGTCAACAGTCTGAACAACGGCGGAAAATGCTTTGAGCATGTGAGCCAGTTCGGCCTGAACGTATGCCAGCTTGTCAGCTGGGATGCATCACAGGCTACTGAGGAAATTGCGGCGACCGTCGTCAAGGAGTCAAGGAAGGCGAAGGTCAGGGTCTGTGCGATGTGGGCCGGTGTCCCCGGGCCTGCGAAATGGAATTTTATAGAAGGTCCGGCAACCCTCGGGCTTGTACCTCCTGAGTTCCGCTGGCCGAGGATTGAAGCATTGAAGAAATGGGCTGATTTTGCATCATGGATAAAGGCGCCAGCGATAATCACCCATTGCGGGTTCATACCCGAGAATCCCAGCGACCCAAACTATCCCGGAGTCGTCGTCGCCATCAGGGATGTTGCGGAATACTGCAGGAAGAGAGGCGTGGAGTTCTGGTTTGAGACCGGTCAGGAGACGCCTGTTACCGTCCTGCGCACGATCGAACGCGCCGGTACCGGCAACCTCGGGATCAATCTTGATCCTGCAAACCTCATCCTGTACGGAAAAGGCAACCCGGTAGATTCCCTGGACGTATTCGGCAAATATGTGAGGAACATCCATGTCAAGGACGGACTTTACCCGACCGACGGCGACAATCTCGGCCATGAAGTCAAGGTAGGTGACGGCAAGGTAAGGTTCCCTGAATTCATAAGGAAACTGAAGGAGATAGGATTCAAGGGCGAACTCATAATCGAGCGCGAGATCAGCGGCGACCAGCAGGTCAAGGACATCCGCGAGACCGTCGACAACCTTGAGAAGTGGCTTGCGAAGGCGTAATCACGGGAAAACAAGTGATATTTTTCAACGGGGGATCCCCCGTTGAAAAATATTTATGAACCGTGATTTGTCCGAGCAGCGGTAGATTTCAAAGTCCTTGTCAAGCGTGGCTACATTAGCACTTCCAAGCTTTTCGCAGGCCAGGACAACTGAGGCGTCCGCAAAATCCATTGGCAGATCGTGGTATTTTTTCATGAGTTCTGAAATCCTTTTCATGTCATCCTGTTCCAACTCGGAAATATCCATTGCGCCGGAATATATCCATGAAAGGAAATCCGTCTGGGCGTTTATGTTGAAATCAAGCAGGAACAGTGTTTCAGTTATCACCGGAACCGTGGTATATAATTGAAATTCAGAATGTTTTATAAATTCCACTGAAGCCTTGAAATGTTTGTCAGAACTGTCAAACAGCGCCACAAGCGGACCTGTATCAATTACCGCCTTCATTGAATGCATCGGTATTTTTTCCTGATGGTTTCTTGAATTTTATTTTCAGCATTTTTTCTGAATCTTCGGAAAGATTGCCTTTCCCGCTGCCATATGCGCCGAAAATCTTCTCTCCGAGCTTGTATGGATTCTCTCTGGCATTGGCTGACAGGTACAAGGCCAGGCTTTGCCTGACAATTTCAGACTTGGTCATTCCTTTTGCCTTGGCGGTATTTTCCAATATTTCTTCAAGCCTCTTGTCGGTTCTCAGCGTTATCATTTTCCCTCCATTGTGTAATACGTAGTGTAATACACATGTAATATTATTCCATGAGCTGATTGCAAAATATAGGAAAAACGGTTGTAGCGGCAATACGCCCGTTGGCCTCGGGACCATGAACTTCGGTTTAGCAATCAGCTCAAAAGAGGCAATTTTGAAATCGCCTCTGGAGTTAGAGCCGTTCTATGATAAATTCACCAGGTGTCAGTTTTTGAGGTTCCCTTAACAAGGAGAAGAGAGCATGCCGATGATTGATATGCCGATGGAAAAACTTTTGAAGTACAAGGGACAGAGTCCGAAACCGAAGGATTTTGACAAGTACTGGAGCCGGGCGCTTAACGAACTTGATGAAACCGATCCGTGCGTAGAGCTTGTCCCGATAAAATTCCCCTCGCCGAATGCCGAGGTGTTTCATCTTTACTTCACCGGAGTCGGAGGAGCCAGAATCCACTCTCTTTACGCACGCCCAAGGAATGCGGGGGGGAAGGTCCCATGCGTTGTCCAGTTCCATGGTTATTCAGGCAATGCCGGGCAGATCTCCGGACTTATGGGATGGATTGCAATGGGGATGTCCGTCGCTTCGATGGACTGCAGGGGGCAGGGCGGAATCAGCGAGGACAACTCCCAGATAATGGGGCAGACTTTTTACGGGCACATAATCCGCGGCATTGAATCCCCGGAAAAGCTTTTGTTCAGGAGTGTTTTCCTCGACACTGCAATGATTGCAAGAGTTGTGATGAATTTCAAGGAGGTTGATCCGAAGAGGGTTGCGTCAAACGGAGGATCCCAGGGCGGGGCTTTATCCGCCGTTTGTGCCGCACTCGAACCGAGAATAGCCTGCTGCGCGTCGTGTTTCCCCTTCCTTTCAGATTATAAAAGGGTGTGGGACATGGACTGTTCCGGCGCCTACAGCGAAATCCGCGACTGGTGGTTCAGAAAATATGATCCGCTCCACGGTAGGGAGACCGAGTTTTTCAACACTCTGGGCTATATAGATATCCAGAACCTTGCTCCAAGAATAAAAAATCCCGTCCTGATGTCCGTCGGGCTTAGGGATCAGACATGCCCTCCCTCGACAGTTTACGCGACTTTCAACAAAATCAGAGGATCAAAGAAAATACTTGTCTATCCGGATTTCGGACATGAAGAACTCAACGGCTGGAGCGACGAGGTATATTATTTCATGGGAGAAAATCTTCTGGACAGACGGGCAAACTGATAAAGGAACAGCATGAAAAAAACAGTCATATTCGGATTACTTTCAAGTCTTGCAGTCCTTCTTTCCTCCTGTGCCGGCGGTCCGGTGAAAAACGCGACGGACCTCTGGCAGGTCTACAACCAGTCATTCAAGAACGCCAAATATGTTGATCTCACACATGCAGTCAGCCCCCAGATCCCTGTGTGGGAGGGCTTCGGCCCTCCGATATTCGGACCTGCCATGAATCCTCAAACTGGAAAAGCCTATAACTACAGGGAGGACGGCTTCGAAGCAACAAGATACATCCTTTCGAGCGACCAGATCGGAACCCATGTTGACGCGCCGGCCCACTGGGCTCCTGAATACCCTGCGATCGATGAACTTCCTGCGACTTACGCGATACGTCCCCTTGTCGTCATATCAATTGCAGACAAGGTCGCCCAGAATCCAAACTACCATTTGAGGATCGAAGACGTACAGAAGTGGGAGAAGACCAACGGAATGATACCTGAGGGTTCTGTGGTTTTCGTCAGATCCGACTGGTCGCAGACCTGGCCGTCAAAGGCATTGGCGCACCAGCGGCTTTTTCCAGGAGTGAGCCTGGAAGCCCTGAAGTTCCTGCATCTGGAAAGGAAGATACTCATGCATGGGCATGAGCCCCTCGATACGGATTCAACACCTGGTCAGGATGCAGAATCCTGGCTGATGCACAATGGATATGCCCAGGCCGAAGTCATAGCAAACCTCGACAAGGTTCCTGAAAAGGGAGCTCTTGTAATAATAGGATTCACAAAATTCCAGGGTGGCACAGGCGGATATGCCAGATTCATTGCAGTATGCCCTCCGGACTGGAGATATGGAGTCTCCAGCAGCGAAGTAAAGGATTCTCCTCTTCCCAAAATGGAGAAGATCCTCATATGGGACTTCGACCAGGGCGTGAGAGTCAGGAAATAATAAAATCAGCGGAAGCTGATTTATTTATATATCTCGCCGTTGCGGTATGCCGCCCACGCTGTCTCGAACCATGCGTCATCCTTGGGAAGTTCGCGTCTCGGGACCCAGCGGTTTTCCACTTTTCCGTCAATCGAAGCCGACGTCTCAAGGACTTTGTTCCTGAACTCGGGGTTCTCCTGGAGGAATTTCCATTCTTTGCCGAGTTTAGGATGCGCGGAAACGCCCTTGTCGTCCAGGACAAGCGCCGAACCCCTGCTGCCGACTCCGGCCTTGATTGTTTCAAGTACAGCCGCGACATATACGGCGTGCGCGAAGCATAGCTGCAGATTGCGCAGGTTCTCTATGGAATCCTTCATGCTTGCAGTGCGGCATCCCTTCTCCCGGATGTCCCTGACCTGTTTCCAGGCTTCAGCCGAGGCTTCAGAAAGAACTTTTTCTGAACGTATGTGGGCGGCGGCCTTCGACATCCTGCTCTGGAATTCGTTCCTTACGTCCTGCCATTTCTTGCCTGAGGATCCGCCTTTTCCGATCCAGCCGACGATGCAGCCGAGTTTTGCCGCCGCGGCCTTCTTTGCGGATTTCGCATTCAGCGATTTGCCCTTGTATGCGTTGGCGATGAACTCTGCGGCGCGAATGCTCGAGGCCTGCCCGGAATTGAGGGCGGATCCGCCGGGGCGGTACACGCCATGCGAACCATTTACTTCACCTACTGGGAAGAGATGCTTGATGTTTATTGACTCCCACCAGAGGTTTCCTGCCAGTCCGCCGTTGTTGTGCTGCGCGCAGACCGCTATCTCAAGAGCTTCCTTCCTGATGTTGATGCCGTGATCCTGATAGAGGGAGATCGCCGGCTCGTTCATCTTCGTGAGCCTCTCTATCGGAGTGCCGAATAGCGCGTGGGATTTTTCAAGATACTCGCGAGCTTCAGGGCTGAGGCCCTTGAAGTCAAACCCGTCGCCATTGGCGCGGAAATCAAGATATACCCTGCGTCCCTTGAGTACCGTCTCAATGTAGACAAGGATATCGACTATGGATGAGCCTCCGTCAACCTTCCTGGGATCGAACGGCCATTGGTAGCCCTTCAGGAAGATCATGCTGTTCATTTCACCGGTGGAAGTGAAGTAGTCGCGCATGAATTCACGCTCATCGCTTTTCCCGTCCTGTGCAGTACTGATGAACTTCGGTATCACCTGCATATATGTCCCTGAGACGTTCCAGCGGAATTTTATTGATGCAAGTCCGTATTGTGATTCGGGAAGGCTCTGTGCCTTCGCGCCTTCCATGAGCGCAAGTCCGATCGCGCCGGTATGTACTTCGGGATAAACGCTTGTCTTGTAGAGTCCTCCTGGTCCGCCAACTGCGAACACGACGTTCTCGGCGATATAGATCTCCACGGCCTTCTTCACGTCCTTCCCTTTGACCTTTGAGTTCACGGCAATGGCGCCAGCTGCGCGTTTTACACCCTTTTCATCAACAGTGAGAAGAGAAATCGAAACCCTGTCCTCATGTACCGGAATCTCCCTCTTCTTAACCTCGGCTATCAGGGCGCGGCACATTTCCCGCGAAGTGTACGGTCCGACAGATGTCGCACGCCTGAACGGATCATGGTCAGTCTTGTATCCGACGAACTGCCCGAACCTGTCCCTGGGAAACGGCACGCCGAGATTGACGAGATTGAAGAAGGCCCTTGGCGAAAGGCTGGCTTCCACAAGCGCCAGATCTCCGTGCATGCTGCCGCCGTTGAAGAACGACTGCGCCAGCAGGCCGGGTGAGTCGTTGTTCTCGCCGTACATGCCGAGCTTGTAGTATGTCTGCTTGTCGCTTCCTGTATTTATGGACGTGCCCTTCTGCAGGCCCTCCGTCAGGATCAGGATGTCCGTTACTCCGTTGGCATCAAGCTGGACGGCAGCATTGAGCCCCGCCGCACCGCTGCCGAGAACAAGAGTATGCAGATTGTAGACGATGTATTTGTCCTTGCCGATCTTCATCAGTTCTTTCTTCATGAATTTCCCTCAGATAAATTTGAATGTATTAACTTTGTGCCTCTGTGCCTGTCATTCCGTAGCTGACTTTGTGCCTTTGTCGGCTATAATCTTTCCACGGTGAATCCTCCGTCGATCATTATGACCTGTCCGGTGGAGTAGGGGATGTCGCCCCGGGCCATCATGGATACGGCCTTGCTTATGTCCTCAGGCAATCCCCAGCGCTTCTGGAGGAGGATTCCTTCGGCGATCAGCTTGTCATATTTTTCCTTTACCGCGGAAGTCATGTCGGTCATGATGATGCCAGGACGTATCTCGTAGACGGGGATGTTGAATTCGGCGAGGCGGACGGCAAAGAGCTTTGTCGCCATGCTGACGCCGGCCTTCGAGATGCAGTATTCGCCGCGGCTGACGGACGCGACGGTTGATGACATTGATGAGATGTTGATAACGCAGCCGCTGAAATTCCTGTCGGCTTTCTGCTGTTCGATCATCCAGTTCGCCACGAGCTGGGTCAGGAAATATGGTCCCTGGAGATTGATCTTCATGACGCGCTCATAGCTTTCCTCGCTTGCGTCAAGTATGTCTGCGCGGACAGCCGGGGCTACGCCTGCATTGTTGACAAGTACGTTCAGCCTGCCAAAGTTCTTTTTGATCTCGTCGATCATCTTCTTGCGGTCGGAGGAGTTGCTGATGTCGCATTTGCAGTAGAGGACTTCGGCGCCAGCCTTGCGGAGATTCGCGATGTTTTCCGCCACTTTCTGTTCGTCCTGTATGTCGGCGATTACTATGTTGAAATTCTCCTTGACAAGTCCAAGGG
>JBAQUG010000563.1:0-11395 GCA_049297395.1 Victivallales bacterium
GGGGGCATATCCATCCGCAGAACCATCTGGCGAAGACGAATGTGAATATCATGAACAGCGTGGATGCGGCAAGGATTTTTGACATGAACTGCATTTCAGCCACTTCTCCTCTGGATACCTTCAGGAAGTTCAGCTGGAGGAAGCGCTGGGTCATCTCCATGTTGCAGCCCTGGATGTATCCTCCGTCGGCGCTGAAACGGCATGGGGCCGATGGAATATATGCATAGTTGCCGTCGCCTTTTGCGGACATCACAGGCGAGGTTTCGGAAAGGTTGAGTATTCCGGATGTGTAGTTCTTCCTGCGGGAAAGCATTTCCTTGTAGTCGATGTAGTTCTGCCTGAATGCGAACCCTCCGTACATCAGGACCAGGAACGCGGTGAATCTTACAAGCGCCCTGTATCTGCCAAGCGACATAAGCGGTTCCATCAGGATCAGGAATGACGCCACGCCCGCCAGCAGCATTTCAGAGGGGACGAGGAACCAGTAATAATTTTTTTCTCCGGACGGTATTGCCTTATACTGGAGAAAGACAGATACAGCTGCTGAAACGAGTACGAGGGCTGGAAACGCCAGAAAAAAATTATAATACCTGTTCCGGGACATGAAGAGGGCGGGGAAGACGAGGAACGTTATCACAGGGACGAACGGACTGTTCATCCCCGCGAGAAGCTTTGCTGCCGGCGCGTGCATGGCGCAGATCCCGTAGAGGATGAAGAATGCCGCAGCTGAAATGATGAGTGCCAGGAGCCTTTTTTTCAGCGGCGTGTATTTCTCCGCCGTCATGTTGAGCGCGACGGCCAGGGCCAGGGGCAGCAGCGGGGAGAAAAAAGGTTTTATTATCGCTTCCATGGATTATGCCTGTTTCTTCCTGCTGATGGTTATTTTCCTGATCGTAAGAACCGTGAAGATCACGCACATCGGAAGAAGATACCAGAGGAAGTAGAAGCTGGCGTTGCTGTCGGCTATGACTTCAATCCTGGCGAAAGACGTGTTTTCATTCTTCTTGCGCCATGTAAAGGTCCTGTATGCGCCTGATGAGGCGGGATTCACCTTGATGTTCCCGACCTTCGAGTTTTCCGCTTTGACATCCCTACCCCATTCGATGGTCAAAGCCTTGTCCTTTGAAAGCTCCTCCGAAGGGATGTCGAAGGAAATCCAGAGGGCCACGGTACTGCCGAATTCGTCTACGAGGCTTGACTCCTCGATCCTGAGCGGAATCTGGGCGCCCGAGGCGTTTCTTACCGTAATATTGTCAAGTGATGGAATTGAGAATCCGGGATCGGTGAAATTACCGATAATCCTGGTTTTGCCGGCAGGCACGGGCTCGTCCTGGCCGTTCAGGAGCGCGACAAGCTTGTCATTCATGTCGATCGGTACAAGAACAAGCGAGTCGGCCGCATTTACGGCGGTTGCAACGGCTGAAGCTGAAAGAAAGACCAGCAGGAACTTTTTAATCGGGGCGTACATTTGCCTCTATGTCTTTATGGAATTGAACTATGTGATTCTTTGGAAATCAACATGTTCCGCTCTTTTTAGGCTTTCCTGAATTCAAACCGTAAAAATAACTGGCAGAGATGCTAAATTCAAATCGAATATGAACATATGGAAAAGTTAGGGAAAGAGGCTATTTTCAGGTTGTGAGAATTATATGCCGCATATTGCTTTTGAATTTTGCCCTCCTGTCTTCAGGCTGCAGCACCATGTACGACTGGATGAGGGCGGATCCTGCGGAACAGACGAAATTCATCGACGGCAACTGCAAGCTTGTCGAGCAGTCCCCGGACTTTCCATTCAAGCTGATAGCCTGGTGATGCCATTTCCTTGAAATAATCAGCTCAGCCTGTAATCTTTTCGTAAACATTTTAAATATCGGAGGTGCAAATGAATTCCCAGATAAAACCAGTAGTTGCCGGATTGATTGGTATCACTCTGTTCTTTTCGGCCCATGCAGGAAAAAACGATGGCAACGCCAGGGTTTTGAAGAAAGCTGAAAAGGAACTTGTGGATCCTGCAGGGAAAAAAGCGAAGGTGAATTTGGACGGCAAGGAATACGTCTTCATCTACTATTCAGCGCACTGGTGTCCGCCATGCAGGGCGTTTACCCCGGACCTTGTGAAGTTCTATAATGAATATAAGGACAAAGCCAGCTTTGAGCTGATCTTTGTAAGCAAGGACAACTCGGAGAAGGAAATGAAGGAATATATGAGTTCCATGTCGATGCCATGGACCGCCGTTGATTTCAAGGAAATTGAGAAGTGCGGGATAAGCAAGTTTGCCGGAAATGGAATCCCCTGCCTCGTGCTCCTTGACAAGGACAGGAATGTCATCGCCGATAGTTTCGATGGAGAAAAATACCTCGGCCCCCAGCAGGTCCTTGAAAAGTTCAAGGCGATCGTGGATAAGCCCAGGGACGAAACGCCGAAGAAATAACTCCTTTTAGGAGTTTAGGAAAATACTGACGTATTGCGAAAACGCTTGCAAATCCGTCTGGACTTAGGGCTCGCTAAAAAATAACTTGGGCATTTGACGGGAAATACAGGCATTCGTGTTTTAGGCGCAAACCCTTATTGGGTAAACGAGTCCGTTACAATATTCAACTCGCGCAGGCTGCTCTGGAGTGTGACAGTGCATTGTTTCTCGGAACCGCTGTAGATGCCGACGTTTGTAATATTGCTGTTGCCTGCGAGATCCGCGAGGAGTTCGAACTGTTCCTGGGCCATGAGCCAGACGCTGTAGCCGCCGGTGACGGGGTCCTCGCTGGGATTGCTGATGACGGTGACAGGCACAACTCCGATTTTACCTCCGGTGGTTACGTCGGTGACGAAAGTATTGTCGACAAGGCCTGCCGAAAGCAAGTTGGCAAGGACGGTTGCCTGCATGGCAGAGGTGACATGGATGAGCAGAGGGGTTGCCGTGAGGCCGAATCCTGTCGTTTTGCCGTTGCCTACGGCAGCGCCTTCGACGCCATAGAGCAGCAGGTAAAGGCCGCTGTCGAGTTTTGTGGTTATTGCGGCGTCAGAGGCGGCATTGCCGATGGTGTCGTCAACCCACACGGGTTCGTATGTTGTAAGGTCATTGCTGTTGACCATGTCAGAAGGAACGTCCACGAAGCCACGTCTTAAGTTCATGTAGTCCTGCATTCCGGCGAGGGCATCCATTGAGGCGGCGGGAACGATGGTCCCGCGCAGGTATCCCGCGAAGTCGAAGTAGCCACCAGGCTCAGCAGCGCTCTTCGCAGTCGCGACAGTCCAGCTGCCTATGGAAGTGGTATTGTCAGGTATTGACGTGATGAAGAAGTCATAGGTGAATTCTCCCTCGCATGGGATCGTTGTCGAATATGTGAAGTTTCCTTTTGAGTCGGTCTTGGCGGTGAGCCAGGTCTCGAGGCCTGTCGATGGATTTCTCACTCCGATATAAAAGCCGGAGAGTCCGGTGTTTGACTCGTCCACCAATTGCCCCTTGAACGTCGCTGTGAAAGGAGCAGGCTGGTCGTCGGCCGGCACCTGAGTCAATAAGATGTTGGTGGCGTAATAGAAAGTGACTGTAAGTTTTGCGCTGCTGTAGCCATTGGTGCCCGAACCGTAGAGAAGGAAGAACCAGGTTCCGGCCGCAGGTTTGGTAACTGTCAGTGACTTGTCAGCCTTGGTTCCAGAGATCAGGGCGCCCTTGGCCGTATACAGGGTCGTAGTAGGATATGTCGGTCCGAGCTTGGCGTAGATGTCGCAGGAGCCAAGTGGGGCAACTATGGGCGTTACGCTCTCAGCCTTGGCCACCAGCCTTGTGCAGCCCGCAGGAACAACTATGCTGAACAGCTGTTCATTGCCTTTCGCGCCTCCAGCGGGGATGTCGACCTGGGTTCCACTGGTCAATCCGGGGGCAACTGCTCCTGCCGCATAACCCGTCTTGCTCGCGCTCAAGGCGCTTTCACCGGCGCCGTTGACGGCTGAGACGGAATAGGTGTATTTTATACCGGGGGCGGTAATGTCGTCGTATGTCAGGACATTGCCGACGTTTACAGGAGGATCCCATAGAGCTGCTGAAAGTGCTTTCCTGTAGATGTTATAGGATGCTGCGAGCGGTGATACATTCCAGGTAACCACAACCTTGTTGGTGTATGCTCCATTGCTTGCGCTACTTATCACAGGTACGGTAGGTTTTGCTGTTGCCACGGTTTTCGCATAGCCAGTGCTCGATGTCCCGAATGCGCTCTGGTAGGCGCTATTGTAGTCGGCCTGTACCCAGTAGTAGTACGTGGCTCCGTCCGGTGGCGTGTCGTAGAATGCCGTTGTCGCCGGGGTTCCGATTTGCGTGCCTGCGGCTGGAGGTGTTGAATTCGCCGTCCTGTAGACATAGTAGTCGGTAGCTCCGGATACCGCCGCCCATGTGATTTTAACCTGATTGAGGTAGGTCCCCTTGCTGGCCGAGACTCCTGTCGGACCGTTTTTTTTCAACGAACCGAAGGTCGTACTGAGTTTCATGGGGCCTGCACCGCTTCCGTTTGTCGCTGTAACCCAGTAGTAGTATGTGCTTGCAAGAGTCGGGGCAGGATTATTTCCAGTGTCGGCATATGAATAAGTTGTAAGGCGGCTGTCGTAGTCTATTCTAGCAACAGGGCTTAAAGGGACGGCAGTGGCTGTTCCTCCGGAGGTGTAGGTCTTTCCTGATGTGTCTACGGGGACGGTGAAAGTATTTGGATCAACGACTGTGGCGATGAAGTTTTTTCCATTGAGAAGGGGGCCCATCGTACCGGAAATTCCATTTATCATGACGGTATCACCGGTATTGAATCCGTGCGCTGTTACAGTTATGGCACAGGGAGTGCTGGTGGTTGCAGCGGTTATCTTCTGGGTCGGACTTCTGTAGAGTCCATATGATGTGGCACCAACTACTTTGGGCCAACTTACCGTGATCCTGTCGAAGTAGGTTCCGTTGGACACTGTGACCGAGGTTGGCATCGTCGGCACATTCAATGTGTATCCGCTGGCGCTGGCGCTGAACGCGCTGGTGCCATCAGTATTCTTTGCATCGACCCAGTAATAGTATTTATTGCCGGTGACAAGGGCAGAGGTGTCGATATAGGACGGATCGGCGGTTTCAGCGATCTTGCCGAAGTTCAAGCCTGACGTGGCGTTCTCAGTGTTCCTATATACTTCGTATAAAGTTGCGCCGGGTGACTGCTTCCAGTTGACGACTATTGCATTGGAATATGTACCAGCGCTTGCAGTTACTGATTCCGGAGGTAATGGCGCCGCCGAGTAACAGGTTGCAAGCATGGTTACGCCGGAATATGCGGAATTCGCATAAAGGGAAATTGTGTAGTCTCCGCTTGGAGGATTGTCGATCTGGATATCCTCATTGTTCGAAATGCTGACACCATAATATTTGACGCCATTGCTGTCAGTAACCGTCATGTCGCAGTCTCCTGTACCTCCGCTGGTCTTGACTTCGAGGAGAGCCTGTCCGGCGGGGACAGTTATTTGATGAGTCCATGTGGTTCCGAGTGCACCCGAGAGTGTTGAGGAGGAATACACCTCGTAGCTGTTGGGTGCGAAATTCGCAGTTATTGTGGAATCATTGGATATGCTGGCTGTTGTAACCGCGCTGTTGACGTCCGTGATGACAGGGGGAGTATTGCTTGCGCCGCATGAGCCCGACCAATTCACAAAATGAAAGCCTGGACAAGGGATTGCCTGTATCGCAAAAAGCTCTCCGTTGGTTTCCTTTGACGTCATCGCCCCTGAATTAGGCAGGGTGATGCCTGAGCCGGTGGGCGTGAAGTTCATGACCAGCGTCGAAGATGTTGATGTCAACGCCACATTGCTGAGAACGACTTTGGAGTTTTGGAAATAGAAGGTGTATCCAGTTCCAAGTATCGTGTATAACGCATCGCTCCATAGTGCATTGTTAATGTCGATGTCGGATTGGATTAGCTGGGTGGTGACAGGCTGGCCGGAAATATTAAGATTTTGATTTGAGGTTGCTGAGTCATATTGCAAACCTGCTTTATTAAGGCAGTTGATCACTGCATTCTGAAGTGAAATGGTCTTGAGCGGATAGCTGAGAGAAACGAGATTATGTGTCTTGTCTGCTGCAAAGGTGGCGGTGAGACTTGTACTGGCATTTACAGTTACGGTTGCGTTCGGGGAGTACTGGTTGTCCACTGTCGATGCTCCGCTTATGATCCATTTGCTGAACCTGTATCCGGCTTTAGGGTAGGCGGTGACTTGCACGGTATCACCTGGATTGACGGAGACGCTGGGTGAAGGTGTTATGGTTCCGCCTGCGGCGGGTGAAGATGCAATGGTGAGCTTCGCGGAGGTGGAGTTGTAAAGCTCCGTTACTTCTGAAGGCGCCAAAGCCCTGTTGTAAATCCTCACATCGTCCAAGGTTCCGTTGAAGTAGTCGGAGACTATACCGCCTAGACTGCTTGCTCCCAGGAAGAGCGGATCTGTGCTTCCTGCCGGAACTGGATTCAAACCTCCATTTGCCTCCCATTTGCCGTTGACATATACTTTGAAGAAATTCTGATCGTACGTGGCCACGATATTATACCATTTGCCTGAGGAAAGCTTTGAATTGGTGCTCAAGGCATTGCCCCCTTCGGAGAAGTAGACATACGGAACTTGATCCATGTATGAAGCATAATTGCCACCCTTGCTTAAAATATACGAATTTGAACCGATTCCTGGAAGACTGGAATAGTTCACCCAGTATGATATTGAGAATGCTGTGAGATCCAGGCTTGCATTGGTTCCGCAGCCGATGTAGTCGCTGATCCCGTTGAAATAATAGGCGCTGTTGGCGGCTCCGAACCTGTTGGGCGCCAGGGTTGCGCCGTAGACTGTTCCGTTGTTCCCATTGCCGCTCTCGTCGGATGCGTTACCTCTGTTGAAGGGATAGTAGGCGACAAGGCCGTTGGTCAGGTCATCCTGCCCGAAGTGGGCGATGATCGTTGCATCGTCGTTAACCTCATAGCCGCCTCCGTTTAATTCCGGACAGCTCAGCGTTACGGATGAACTGCTTGAGAAGGCGTTCCCGAATGTGACATTTGGGGAGCCGGTCCAATTGACGAAATGGTAGCCCGCTATGGGGGTAGCCGTTATGTTCTTGTTCAATTTGCTAGGCGTACCCGCCGATGTCGTCGTTGCATACGGCGTGGACTTGGTGAAATATGTCGTATTGGCTCCGGTGACAGGGCCTATCGAACCGGCGCCTTCCGGGAAGAAGTTCATGGCAAGAGTTGCAGTATGGGGAAGATTTTTCTGATAGTTAAGGACTACCTGGCCCCCTGTTATCCTATAAGTGAGAGGGTTGGAACTATCATTCTGTGTTGCGAGGATGGTTGTCAGGGCCTCCGACCAGGTTGCATTTTTAATTAGCGGATCTAGCACGTTGTTGGTGGCGAATATGATCTGATTGTAGGAAGTAGATATGTTCAGCTTGGTCTGGGCAGTGTTAAATGTTATCCCCACTCCATTGCAAATATCCTGGACTGCATCTCCGAGATTGACGTTTGCTTTCGAATAGGTTATCAGCGTGTGCGTGTAGTCGGTCGCCTTAAGTCCTGGGCCAAGGAGGAATAAGGCGCAGAAGAGCAATCCCGAAACTAAGCATTTAGCAGCTTTTAAATCAAAGATTTTTTTTGTCATAGTAGCTTTCTGTCAGATTTTTAAACAAAAGAGATAGTATTCTATAGCTGAAAAGAGGAATAGTCAACATTATTCGATGAATATATTGAGGAAGGGCGGGGGCAGCGAACGGGGGGATGCAGCACAGGCATCTTGCCTGGTCTCTCGGACAGGACTTATTCGCCCTATGGTGCTAATCTTGGACGAATTGCCTTCGACTTCTTCTTCACTGATATTCCTGACACCGCCAAAGGCACGGCGAGCCATACCGTAACCACCGGGAAAGGTTGCCTTGAGGATAACAGTTTCTTCAACAGTTCCGCCTACATCCCTGCAGCACCCGTAGCAGTTCCACTCCAGACGGACATCATCGGGCTCCAGAACTTCCTGGACATTCGGAACGGCTGGACCGAGGGCACGTTTGAAGATAAATATGCGACGATGTGGGTGGAAGGCACGCTTGTAAAGGCGAAGGATGACGCGCAGCTGGCAGACCCACTCGACTACGGGCTCTACTTGCTTCTCTACGGTGTAGAAGGTGCAGGGGTAGGGAATGATACGACAACGACATCCGCGCTGTCGGCAGTGCCATTCTCAGTGACAACGCTCAGCGATCCCGAGGAAGGATTAACTCCTGTGAGCATATCTCTTCTCGCCTGTGAACAGCTCGAAGTCCTTGCGAAGCTCGCAGCTGGAGATGCCAGTTCCGTAGAAGACAAAACCTATTCCGGCGTCCCATCGAAGATACGCACGGTCACGCTTTCATCGGGAAGGCAGATTAATGTGGTGTCTACTGCGTTCGTAAAGTAAGGAATCCGTTCGGGTTCCGGAATATTGAAAGACATTGTAAAAACACATGCGTTTTTACACCAGTGACAGTCTCTTGGGAATGCAGAGGCCGTGTCTGCCCACGGAGGACATACTGTCCTCCGTGGAATGTTGATTCAGAGGTTGTAAAGTAAATCAGACTCTGGATCTGTTTTACTTCATTCCGAAAGTCTTTTCCTTCAGGTCTAGATAGAACACGTAGTTTTCCCAGCTGACGTCAGGGGGGCACCTGTGGTCGCAGAACGGGATGTATCCACCGCGTTCGACAAGGGGGATGAGGGTCTTCATATATTCAGCGATGGCCTTGGGGCCGGCGATCATCTTTGTCTTGTCGAAACCGCCCATGATCCTCAGGTCCTTGCCGTATTCCTTAAGCAGCTCCGCCGGATGGCAGCAGCACATTACCTCGTACGGGAACAGGCAGTTCACTCCGCCTTCGAGGAAGTATTTCATTATCGGTCTCACGTCGCCGTCGCAGTCTATCCACCAGAGGTCGATGCCGTGCTTCTTGAGTTTTGCGTTGATGCGCTTGTAGCGGGGCATGACCTTCTCCTTGAAGAAGTCAACCGATACAAGCGGGCCGTTCTTGAAGCAGATATCTTCCCAGCCGCTCGCGTAATCGAACTTGAAGTGCGGCAGTACTTCATCCAGGAAGTTTTCGGTCAGTACGCACTGGTTCTCGATCATGTCCTCGACCATTTCCGGATAGTCGTACATGGCATATGCAAGACCTTCCACAGTGAGCAGGTCCCTGACCTGTCCGATCATGGATCCGCACCATACGCCGAGCGGATAGTCGCGGTTCTCCGGATGCTGTTCCTTCAGCTTCATTATGTCAGTCTTCCTTGCTGGGTTGTCGGGGTTCAGGTGTTCTTTCTTCACCTTCTTCCAGTCGTCAGGAGTCTGTATCGAAGAGCCGATATAATGCGGGATCGTGCTGTGCCCGTCCTTGGGGATTTCGCAGATGAGCCCGTTGGAGTCGACTATGGTCTTTGACGTCGCTGTCTCGGATAGCACCTTTCTATCGAACGAAGGATGAAGCCATGGGAATCCGACGCCTGCTGTTTTGTCGAAGTTGAAGTAGATGTTGGCTTCGCCCTCATTTGTGATTTTATTTTCAATGAAGGGCTTCCAAAGATCGTAGTTCTCCTGCCAGTATCCGAACTCCATGTTGAAGCACCTGTCGATCGGCTTGTAGTGCATCTGGTTGTTGAAGCGTTCGCGGTCGGTCATCTTGCTCTTCCATTTCGGACGGCATGGAGTGATGTTCTTCATGGACTCTCCTTAGGTTATTGTTAGCATTATCTTGTCATAATATTAATTTCATCGGCACTAATCTTGCCGATGAAATAAATATTATCAATGGTTTTATTTTGCTATCAACTGGACTATATTGCTATTATGAAAAGAAAAGACTTCAAGGCGGGATTTTCAAGTTCACCTTCCCAGAAGGAGCACCAGATGGGGATATGGCTGATAAGTGCAGGGAATTTCAATACCATGGACCACGTGCTGAAATCCAGGAACTTCGAACAGTCGCTGCTGATCTACTGCCTCGACGGAGTCGGTTCCTTCAGGCTTGGAGAGACGACATACAAGATCAATGCCGGGGATATATTCTATACGCCGGCGCATTTCACGCACGGATATGAATGCGATCCTGTCATTGGCTGGAATATCAAGTGGATGCATTTCTCTGGAAGCTATGCCGAGAACCTGCTTCGTATCGCGGGATTCAGCGCGGTTAGGCCTGTGAGGAGAATCGGACAGAACAAGCCTGTCAGCAATTGTTTCGACAAGCTCTACCGGATACTTGCAGCCAAGCGCATGAACTACAGCATTGACGCCACCCGGATATTCCTGGACATCCTGATTGAACTGATAAAGGTTTCCGAGCCGCAGGACATGGCAAAGCACCTGCTTGAATCTGTCACCATGGAGAGTCCGAATCTTGAATCTGCCGCAAGGCAGGCAGGCTATTCCAAGTACCATTTCTCCAGGCTTTTCAAGAAGGCGACTGGTGTCTCCCCGTGGACTTATGCTGTGAGTCTCAAGCTCGACAAGGCGAAGGAACTGCTTATGAATTCAGACTTTTCCGTAAAGGAAGTCGCTCTGACTGTCGGAATAAACGATCCGAACTACTTCACCCGCATCTTTGCGAAATACGCAGGCATGTCGCCGGTTAAGTACAGGAACCTCATGTCGGAGAGATGAGGGGAACGAGGAACAATAGAACAAGCGAATGACGAAGTAGGATAGGAGCGCCGGAATCTGTCTTTGATATATTTAGCAGTATATTTGCTTGTAGTTAACGCATTTTTGCGTGTTCTTTGCTTTTAAAACCACAGCCCATAATGGCTTAACTACAAACAATGCAAGAAAAGTTCAAGTCGTAAATGTACAATAACACCGGCCAGTATTATGAATATGGTTCGATTGATCAATTCCATGTTCGATTCGTTTTGGTAAGTCAGGGCAAGGTTGCAGCTTAATCAATGGCTAAACAAATTGAATAGAATGTCTGCTTTAAGCTTGCTTGGAGCAATGTTCGGGAATTATAGCAGAGATTCCCGAAGTGAAAGGGAAAGAATAGGCAAGCTCTGGGCTGATGAAGCCGAGGACAGGCTTTCAGCATATGAGCGGGGTGAAATGAAATCCGTTCCAGCCAAAGAAGTTTTCAGAAGATTGGAAACGAAGAGAAAATGATGAGAATTGAATTTCTTGAAGCCGCTGAGATTGATCTTGCCGGAACCGCTGCGTATTACAACATGACACAGGATAATCTGGGTTATGAATTTCTGGACGAATTTAAGGGCCCGCAAAAAAATAACTTGGCCATTTGACGGGAGATACAGGCATTTGGATTTCAGGCGCAAACCCTGAGCGTATCGGGCATACGCGAAGGGTGAAGCAACGAAGAAGACAAATGCATGGATTC
>JBAQUG010000564.1:0-3552 GCA_049297395.1 Victivallales bacterium
CCATAAAGGGATCCATGAACAGTCTCGCTGCCATGCTTGGATTCAGGTGTTTTCAATCCATCGCCTTCCAATTCAAAACTCATACAGCCTGAAACAGAGATCAAAGCCGCAGATAAAAAAATGACAATTAACTTATTTCTCATTACTTTTCCCATATGTGGACAGTACCTATTTTAAACCTAGAGGATTTTGAAAGCGATAAACTTTTCTGTTTAAATGAATTTCCCAAATCCACATTGTCATCAAATGCTGGCGTGGTTTGTGCGAATGTTTTTTTGAGACAAGGAGAATGACTTCCCGGGATAGTCGACAATAAGAATGAAATGTCGATTTCCGTTGTATGGGCATACGCACATGTCGAGCCGTTCCCAGTACCAATATTGATCTTGGCTCCCGCTTTCAACCTATGTCCAAGTATTCCCGCGTATTTTGCGGGAATTGCACATGAATCAGCACCGGTGTCAATTAATCCCCAGGCGAAGATTGAATCACCTGTTTTCCGGTTTTTTATAATGATAGGAAGCATTGGACGAGGCATATCCAATGGAGATATCTGTTTGAAGGGGAAATTTTTCCTTAGCATGGCGAATCATATACAAAGGTCATGTTTTTTGAGGGAACAAAAAGAAGTACGGCGTTTTTGTAGCCTTTTTCCCTTGCCAGGAGAAGGACTTTTGCAGGATCATTGCCGGCTGCGACTATCCGGCTGCTGTTGAAAGATTCAACGGCGACATGCTTGCCGGCGTATCTTCTCGAGCTTATCAATGTTCTTGATTTGATCTTCATTCCGGTTAATATACTCTATGTTCCAGCCACTTCAATTAATTTCCCCTGCCACCCGAAAACTCTCCTAACTCCATCTCGGTGGATTGCCCTAAATATTTTCCGTTCTTTTCAGGGCCACTATGATTTTCTGATAATGTACAATGTCGTCGTAGTAGAGGGTGCGGGTCTTGCGGTCTTTCAGCCATTTCTGGGCTGGCTGGGTTCAGATGTCCATGGATTCCGCTCATAGTGTTTCTTCCTTTAGTTTCCCATTATATCCCTCTTTTGTCCCCTTGAGGAGCGAAGAGATGCATTTTCTTGATTTTTTAAAATCTCCTTTGAAATGTTTACACAGTTCATGCGTGATTACACAACGGCTATTAGACATTTTTTCACTGCCATCCCATGGATGATCGGATGAATGGATTGCTGGATGGTTGGACGGACAATAATTAAAACAAGAAGCTCCTAGATGAACCGCTTTCAAACTTGCTTGCTGTAGGCTATATTATAATCCATGGAAAAAATCAACATAGGCAAAATTGGATTCTGGACGGCCGTCGCCCCATGGATGGCATATCCTATTGTGATTTTATGCTCAATAATCAAGACTCCGGGTTTCGGTTGAGGCTCCATCTACGGGTTCCTGGCAGGAATCATTGTTGCTATCGCTCCGGCTTTATCCCTCATCATATGCACTTTAGGCCTATTCAAGGACGAGTCCAAAAGATATGCGAAAATCGGACTTATACTCGGACTCGCGACATCCTGCCTAGTTTATGGGTTTATGATCTATGTACTCCTTACCCGCTAGTTCCATAACACACAGATTACACAGAAACTCATTTATCCTTCACAAGCATATAGTTTTTATCAGCGCCTTTTAAGTATGGTGGGTTTTAACCCGCCAATTATAATCTTAAGAAATGCCGGGCTTCCTTCGACAGGCTCAGGACAGGAAAGCCCAACCTACTTTTTGTGGTAGATCCTTTCTACAGTATCTCCAAAAACGCCTCCACCCTGTTCCTGATACGTTCCTCCTCGGAATCGGAATAGGTGGTGTCAAGAACAAGAAATGGCACATCGAGCGCCTGCTTCATCCTTTCCTTCTCGGAATACCAGACGTCGCAGAACTTCATACATTTGAGGATCACTCCGTCGCATTTATTCCTGACAATAGCCTCTTTGATCTTCTCATACGCCGGATAATTTGGCCTCTGCCTTATGCAGATGTCGGACTTGAAGGAGATTCCGGCAAGTCCATGTATCATCTTCTTTTCAGTATCGACTTTGAGCTTTGCCCCTCTGTAAAATCCAGTAGGCCCGTTTTCGGAAATACCCATCGGAATCACCCCTGTGCCATTCCCCTGAAGTATCCTGTAGACCAGATCATCTTCGAGACAGAGAACTGAGCCCAAGACCAGAATCCGGCGCCTGCTTTTCCCAGGCTTGAGTTCAGGCCTGAGAGACTCCAGGAACAACTTCATCTTCTCAGGCCTGGCAACGTTGAACAAATTCAAAAGCCTGTGTGAAAGCAACGGTTCCAGCATCTCTTTTAAAACAATGTCCTCAAGCATTCCAGCGCATTTTTCCCTCGCATTGAAAAAACTGTGCGCCTTTCCACAATCAAAGCGCGCCTTCAGAAAAGCCTCTATGTCTCTCGCAGTCCTTTCAACTTCGGAAATAAAATATTCCTCGGCATTCCTGCTGCGCGTCGCAGGCATCTGCAGCTGGAAAACCGGAATCCCCGATTCCTTCCCGAGCACCTCGAGCGTACGGCGCATCATGTCGCAGGTTATTACGCCGACAATGATGTCGACCATTCCGAAAATGCCGGATTTTGACGTAAAATTGCCGACCAGCGACTTGCAGTAGGAACAGGCATCTGGCCTGACTAGCTTCTCGCCATTGCGTTCGGCTTCGAAAACCGCGCCTTCGGCAAGCCTGACAGGATAAAGTCCAAGACCAGCTAGTATCTCGGCGGGAAACTGTGCGCAGAAATATCCGGCGACAAGCCCGCCCTTTACACGGTGGCTTCTTATGCCTTCCATTTCTCGCAGATGGAAGTTATTTATGGAATTATTTATTTTTTCTGAAGACATTTTAATAAAGCACACGCTAAAGCTGTGAACTCCAACAAATTCCCCCTTATTCCCGAACCACCTATCCTGAATTTAACTGAACTCTGTGCCTCTGTGCCTTGGTGGTTAGCTTTTTATTCTTGAAGCTTCTACTTGACCGCTATCATCCTGCATCGGCCGAACTTGCCCTTGCGCGCCATCTCCTCCATGAATACCATTTCTCCGCCCATCTGTCCAAATAGCTCCATGTCATTGCCGATTATCTTCAGGGCATCGAACGTGAACTGTTCTGTCAGCATCTTGATGTAGAGGCTTATGTGGTCTGCGAAATCCGCAGTGAGATCGTCGGACACTTCAATTTTGAAACCTGCATCCTTGAGTATCTTCTCATATCCTTTCCGGGTTTCCATGTACGGGAACTTCATGAACGTGTTAATCCTCGACGCCTCGGAATCCGAAAGACCGGACGAGCCTTCTATCCAGTCGGTGAACGCAATCTTTCCGCCCTCTTCCAGTACCCTGTAAGCTTCCTGTACCAGCTTCTCCTTGTCGACGACATAGCACCAGGCGTCCTCGCCCCACACAAGATCAAAGGATTTTTCTGGCCATGGAATGCTTGTTACATCTCCCAGTTTCATCTGGATCTGCCTGGACATCCCTTCTGCATCAGTTCTTTTCCTCGCCTCGTTGATCATACGCGCAGTAC
>JBAQUG010000565.1:0-8509 GCA_049297395.1 Victivallales bacterium
AGCAACATCCAAAGCAGCGAAAAGGGTTGTCACCCCATGTCTGAAATAGTTGTCCGTAACGCCTTCGGCATATCCAAATCCCATCGGGAGAATTGGCTGTGTCCGCTCAAGTGCCTGGCATTGAGATCTTACTCAATAAAAAAATGAGTTCAAGCAGAATTCTCTATTTACGCCGCTTGTTTATGAGACAGGACACTAGTCGATCAGCATGCAAGTCCTTTTCTTTATATTACTTATACTTTTATAGACAAGCTCTATGTAATTCATATTCTCCCAAGGCTTGCGCCTTTGGGCTAGAGGATTAACCTCCTGCGGAGGCTATTATCAAATGAAGCGAACCACCTTAAATGCACCGGATATTCTCCTCTTTCGCACCATGATAAGCAATCCGAAATCTTCGCCAGCAAATACCCAAGGTTATTTTTTAGCGAACCCTAAGATGGAAAGTGCGGAAAAAACAAGAGAAAAAACAGACTGGCAAAGTTTCTTAAAGTCACTCTCGGGAATTGAAGTTGACTTTGTCATAATCGGAGGTTCCGCCTTGACCCTATACGGAATCCCGAGGACAACTCCACATCTTGCTTTGCCGACGACAGAAGAGTGTCGACCGCCTACTTTTTCCTCGCAATCGCCATCTGGGCGAGTCTGGCACAGAGTTCTATGAAGGAGATTCCGGCTGTCTTTGCGGCTTTCGGGAGAAGGCTGCTCTCGGTGAATCCGGGAAGGTTGTTTGCTTCAAGGACAAATATCGCGTTGTCTTTCTCCCTGATGATCATGTCTATCCTCATGAGATCCCTGCCGCCGAGCGCCTTGAAGAATTGAAGGGCGTATTCCTGGCATTTCACCTGGACGTCGGCTGGTACTGAGTCCGGAGGGCAGAAGTAGCGCGTTTCGCCCTGCTGGTGGGTGTATTTGGCATCGTAGTCATACGTCTCTCCTGGATATCTGATTTCCACAAGGGGAAGAACCTGTTCGCCTACAATGCCGACTGTGATTTCAGTGCCTTTTATATACTTTTCAACAAGTATTTCATTGGCGCTGTACTTGAACGCGGTCTCGATGGCCTTGTCCAGTTCCTCTTCCTTGAATACAATGCTGATCCCGACCGTGGAGCCTTCCGTGGGAGGTTTTACCACGACGGGCACCTTCAGGCTGGGAGGGAGTGATTTATTCCTGTGTGTAAGAACTGCGAATTCCGCAGTGGGGATGTTTTCCTTCGCCATTAGATTCTTGCTTAGTATCTTATCTATGGAAGTACGACACGCCCTGCTGTCGCAGCCGACGTGTGGAATTCCGGCGTCCTCAAGAGCCTTCTGGATCTCGCCATTCTCTCCGAATCCGCCATGGAGTACAGGGAAGACGATGTCGGCCTTCTTCATTTCAGGAGTAACTTCGGGCTTCTTCACATCGATTTCCTCAACATCGTAGCCTGCATTCCTTAGAGCTTCGGCGACAAAGCCGCCGGACTTAAGGGAGACTTCCCTTTCGCTGCTTGTACCGCCTTTGAGCAGGGCTATCCGGGCAGGGGTGATGGATATCGTCTTTTCACTGTCGGGATTCGCAAGACTGACTTCTGAACTCATATATATTCCTGTGTTAGATAAAACTGTTTTTTTAACCTTCAGCATGAGGTCGAGGAAATCCTTTTCGGTAGCTTTTCCCCTGTTGATGAGAAAGTTCGCGTGCCTGTCGCCTACCACGGCATCTCCGCTGGAGAGATTTTTTCCGCCTGAAATATCAATAAGCTTTCCTGCGGAAAGCCCAGGGGCCGGATTCCTGAACACGCATCCGGCGCTTCTGCCTGCGGGATAGGATTCGCGCCTCCAATGAATTTCATTTTTAATCTTCTCTTTTTCCGAGGATGGCTGGGTGTTTTCAAATTTGCATATGGCGGCAAGTATGATCACGTCATCTGGGATTGAAGTCTTATGGTATCCCCATTTTATTTCCTTGCCAGATGCTTTCCAGTGGTTGCCTTTGAAATCGAATCCGCAGATGTCTTCAACAATGTCGCCCAGGCTGATTCCCCTGGCGCCGGCATTCATTTTCAGCGAGCCGCCGATGGATCCGGGTATTCCTGCCAGAGGGGCGGCTCCACCAAGGCCAGCTTCAGCACAGGTGTTTATGAGATTGTAAAGAGAGACGCCAGCGCCGACAGTCACATGCACATGGCTGATCTTTATCCTCTTGAAGTCATTCTTGCTGAGCCGGACCACTATTCCGGGCATGGCCTTGTCGGAACCGACCATGTTGCTTCCTTCGCCGAGGACGAAGACAGGTATTGAATTCTGGCCGCAGTATTTCAGAAGCTCGCAGAGCTGTATGTCGTCCTCGGGTTCTGCGAGAACTGGGATTTTTGCTCCGACGCCAAGGGTGGTCACGCTTTTCCATGGAACGTTGAACTGGAGATGCAATCCCGGCAGAAGGGACTGCATTTCATATATCTTTGATTTGCGCAAGCGGGACATCTATTTCTTATATTTCTCTTCGGGATTGAAGACTTTGCTGCCGAGAGTCTTCAGTTCTCCATTTTCAAGTTTCCTGTAGAAGCAGGTCCTGTAGCCGGTATGGCAGGCGGCTCCACCTATCTGGTCGACCTTGAATATGACAGTGTCATCGTCGCAA
The DNA here is from genome assembly GCA_049297395.1 of Victivallales bacterium. Taxonomy (GTDB): domain Bacteria; phylum Verrucomicrobiota; class Lentisphaeria; order Victivallales; family GWF2-50-93; genus GWF2-50-93. The sequence goes on from JBAQUG010000565.1 coordinate 2,626, forward strand.
TCCACCAGGATTTCCTTTATTTTCTGGACGTTTCCGGATTCCTCGCCCTTTTTCCAAAGCTTGTTCCTTGAGCGTGACCAGTAGGTGGCATTTCCGGACTTGAGTGTTTCGTCCCATGAAAGCTTGTTGATATAGGCAAGCATCAGGACTTCCCCTGTTTTCCAGTCCTGGGCTATTGCGGGTATGAGTCCATCGCCTTTTGCGAAATCAAGTTCTATCATTATAATCTCCTGAAGTTTTAAACAAGGTTGATTGAATTTTTAAAGGGCTGGGCTGTTATTTCGTCTTCGCGGGCTGGTTGTCCGAATCCTTTTTAGGGGAGGGGAACTTGCACCTGGCCATGAGTGATGCGTCGAGGGCCATTCTTTCTGAACTTGTCTTCATTGAAGTATAGCTTTTGGTGAAATCCTTTTCCTTCTCCTTGAAGTCCTGGTCCGAAGGGAATGTCCTTTTTTCAACATATGCTAGGACTGCGCCTGAAGGAGTTTCCCTGGAGGCTGAAGTCCTGCCCGCCTTCGTGTCTGCGGCGAGCATCATGATGTACATGGCGTCAGGAGACTGCGGAGGAGGGGTCATCATGTCAAACTCAGGCATATCCTCGATCTTGCAGTTTGCAATTTCCGGGATAGGCTTCTTTGAATCAAGCGCTTCTGAGACCAACAACGCCGCGTTCCTAGCTGCCTCACGTGAGAGCAATATGGATTTCTCCTTCTTGAAATCCTTCTGGACCCTGTCCTTGACTTCATCAAATTTCGCGGGTCTGGGTTCCTCCCTTTCAATCAGGCATGCAACGAAACAGGCATTAGCGCCCTGAATCGCATCGGAGACAGGCTGATCCTTGAAGAGTGCGGCTGCCGCCATCGCCAGTTCAGGCTCCCTTCCGACATTCTTTATCACAGGATCTTCGACGCTGAAGAACCCGATCTCATAGACCTTCTGATTCTTCTTTTCGGCAAAAGAGGTGAAGACATCAACTATGCCCTTGTGGTTCTTCTGGTCTGCAGTCGCCTGGTAAGCGTCAACTGCGAAGGACTGCGCATCCTTAAGGGCCAGCGCCTTCGTCTCATCCTCGACAAGTGTCTTTTTTATCTTTTCGGACACCTTTTCAAGAGGGAGGACTTCATCCTTCTCCTTGAACTCGTCTTTTTTAGACTCATAATACTTCTTGATCTTCTCATCCGGGATGGAGACCTTGCCTTCATATCCGACATAGTTGAAACGGACAAGCTTGATTTTGAATTTTGCGGGGATGACATATTTCTCAGCGTTCGTATTGAAGAATGCATCTACCAGCTTGTCATCGCCAACGACTTTTGCGGCAAAATCATCTCCGGAGAACTTCCAGGCCTTGACCTTGAACTTTTCAAACCTGATATTGAAGGCCTGTTTGATTTCTTCAGGGGTGACTATTATGCCTGAGGTGACTTCCTTGAAGAGTTTTTCAATGGTGAGCTGCTGTCTCACCGCAAGATCCAGGTCGAGTTTTGTGAATCCGCGGGGGATGATGTACTGCTTGACGAACATGTCGAATACCGAGGCGTCGAACTTACCTGCCTTCTGGAAAAGCGGGTATGCCCTCAGGAAATCTGCCACTTCCTTGTCATCTGCGTAAATGCTCCTTTCCTTCGCAGCGCGAAGGTACATGGTCAGGTAAAGAGCCTTTGCAGTATCCTGCTCCCTGCTTATGTTGGCCCAGGGGTTGCGGAGCATTTCCATGATCACCATTGAATCAACATTGGAACGGATCTCATTTCCCGAGACTTTCTTGCCGAGGATTAAGGCGGCGGAGGAGTCAGTCTCCCTCTGGCTTTCCTGCATCATGCCGAAAAAACTGAAGCCGGGTGCGAAGTATAATACGAATGATATGATGATGGCGCCGGTGAATACGGCGAAAATCACTCTTCCATGCCTGGCAAAAAACCTGTTCAATCCGCTTATAAACATTTTTATTCTGACCTTTCAGTTGATATGGGAACAAAATGAACGCCGCATAATATATTTTTAATCCCGAATCTTTAAAGTCTTGATATGTAAAATCTTTGATATTTCGATATTGTACGGGCAATCGTCGTCTTTCTTATAATTCGGGATTGAGGAAATTAAGACATGGTACAGGCTAAAGCCCGTACCTACTTGAAGAACGCTTGAACACGGGCTCTTAAGAACAACTTCCAAAGCTCGCGTTTTGCAGGAATTCAGAAAATATCCGTCGCGGCGGGCAGAATTCAGCTGGATTTATTCTCTTCTGAAACTGCCGTTGGTGTTCACGGCTTTAGCGTGTTCTTCCTGGCAGTTTCATTTTGATAAAACTGCGGCCACCGCAGTAGGCCGCAGAGTTCTGACTGCCTCTGCAATTTCGTTCTCAGATGGGCTTGTCGGAACCAGTTTTCCATTTTAGGCATATGGCCTTCCTCTCACCGTCAAAGAGGTCTGGATAAAGCTTCTTTGCACACTCAGGGCATAGGCTGTGGGAGAAATCCGTCACGGAAAGGCTCTGTATGTATTCCTCGATTGAATGCCAGTATCCCTTTGGGTCGCGGATATCCTTGCAATTTGAGCATATCGGGAAGAAGCCGTCAAACGAGTCCGGCTTTATCGCGGCTTTCAGTTTTTCAATCTGCTTGAGCTGGTCATCGCAGGTGTTTTCAACCTTGCGCTTGTCTACTTCGAGTTTGATGTTCCTCTCAGTTATCGTATTGATCTCCTTCTTCAATTCCTCAGCGGCCTTTACCAGCTTGGATTCCGCATCGGAGACCTTGGATTCCGCTTGCGCCAGCTTTGTTTCCATTTCCGCCAGTTTTTTCCTGCTTTGAAGGTAAGAAAGCGCTGCCGCCACTGCGGCGGCAGAAGAAAGAATGAAAAGTATAAAGAGTGTATAGGCCATGATAACTTCAAATTTTGTTGATGGTTACTTTAATAAAAGAATGCATAATTCTAAAAAAATCAATATGGCGATTGAAATTCCCTTCAAATGAGGTAAGATAAAGCCCGAAAACAGTTTTTAAAGGAAATTTTATGTACTGTATTTTGGAATATCCTCTTGTCGCTGTACGAGGCCCGGCCGCGGTTGCTGCCGAGCTTGCCGGCCTGTGACCTCCTGCCGGAAATTCCAGTTCCGCCTCCGGGCCATCCCCCTCGCTAGAATTCAATGAAAACATCATAATCATATCCAGTAAACTATTTCAGAAAGGCGATGATGAAAAATAGCAATAGAAGAAAAAACGAGCCTCAAAAGCCAATGAAGGGCGCGCATATCGCAATTAAATGCCTTGAACGGGCCAACGTCAAGACACTGTTCGCATATCCCGGAGGTGCATCCCTGGAACTTCATCAGGCTCTCCAGGATTCAAAAATGCGCGTCATATTGCCGCGGCACGAACAGGGCGGGGCTTTTGCCGCCGCCGGATTCGCCCGCATGACAGGAGAGACGGGCGTATGCATGGCGACCAGCGGACCAGGTGCTACCAACCTTATAACCGGTATTGCCGACGCGTACATGGATTCGATCCCCCTTGTCGCGATAACCGGGCAGGTCCATTCCAGTCTTATCGGCAAGAACGCGTTCCAGGAAATCGACATAATCGGAGTGACAAGGCCCATTGTCAAGCACAGCTATCTTGTTCTTGATGCAAGCGAGATACCGAAGATTTTTGCAGAGGCATTCCTCCTGGCAAACAGCGGCAGGCCCGGCCCGGTGGTGATTGATCTGCCAAAGAATGTGCAGCAGCAGATATGTACGCCTGTTTTTCCGGAAAAGACCACTATCCGGTCATACAGGGCGGATCACCAGGTATCCACTGAGGACATCGAGGCAATAAGGGATGCCATAGAAAAATGCAAACGCCCATGTATTTATGCCGGCGGTGGAATAATTACGTCAGGCGCATCCGAATCCCTGAGGAAATTCGCCGAATCCTACAATATCCCCGTGACGACTACGCTCATGGGAATAGGTGCTTTTCCCGAGACCCATCCGCTTTCACTCAAATGGCTTGGCATGCATGGCACGGTCTATGCAAACAATGCAGCCAATGAAGCCGACCTTCTTCTGGCCTTTGGTGCCCGCTTTGACGACAGGGTGACCGGTCCGGTGAGCACTTTTGCAGTCAACGCTAAGATAGTCCATGTCGACATCGACAGATCTGAAATCAACAAGAACGTTCCTGCCGACATAGGTGTTGTCGCCAACATCAAGGATGTCCTTGATGCCCTCAATAAGAAACCTGTCAGGAAGAAATATACCGACTGGTTTGCCCAGATCCATGAATGGAAACGGAAATTTCCCCTGACCTATAAGGAAACAGGAAAGATCCAGCCGCAGTATGTCATACAGACCCTCTGCCGCCTTACAAACGGGGAGGCTGTGATCGTCCCAGGGGTCGGACAGCACCAGATGTGGTCCGCCCAATATTACACATACAGGTATCCAAGGCAGTTCCTTGCTTCCGGCGGGCTTGGCGCGATGGGATTTGGGTTTCCGACCGCCATGGGCGCCAAGGTTGCAAGTCCTGACAAGCTAGTCGTCAACATCGACGGCGATGGCAGTTTCCAGATGAACATCCAGGAACTTGGCACATTGCACAATGAGGAGATCGAGGTAAAGACGATCATACTCAACAACCAGCATCTTGGAATGGTTGCCCAGTGGGAAGACCGCTTCTACGGGAGCAGGCGTGGAAACACTGTCCTGAAAAACGAGCGAGTTGACAGGCCCTATCCTGATTTCGTCACGATTGCCAGGGGATATATGATTCCCGGACGTGAAGTCTACCGGAAGGAAGATCTTGAGGATGCAATCAAGGAGATGCTTGCAACAAAAGGTTCTTTTGTCCTGGATGTCCACGTGGAATACCATGAGCATGTCCTTCCAATGATACCTCCTGGCAAGACATACAAGGATATCATATACGAATGATAAAAGGGCTGGCGTTCTTCCGGCCGCTTATCACGTTGCTCAATCGTCAAACATCTTCAGATATTCTCCTCTTGGCACCATGATAATCAATCCGAAGTCTTCGCATGTTCCCCACATGCGTTCGAGCCTGTATGCGCTGGTAAGGCAAGGCAGTTGAATTACCCCCGCCTTTTCTTATGCGTGCATATCCCTGGAATTGATCCTTGATGAGGCGATTGTCAGGAATATGACCGATATGGACAGTGAATATATTATGAGTGATATCGAGATGAGTCCCGCTATTCTGTAGGTCAGGAAATAGTAGAGGAAGTTGGGGACGACATAGTATATGAAATAAAGATATGTTGTGATCGAAATGCTTTTAGGCAGCATTTCAACAAGTAGTGGAATTATCGAGAGGAAGAGTGAGAAGATAAGATAGACCGAAGAGATAATCATTGCAGTTATGTCATTGAAGAAGCATGAGAACATCATAGTCATCGCAACGAATGGGAATATGCTGAAGATCAGAAGGAACTGCCTTGTTATGGAGGCGATTGGATATAGGTGTCCTGTTTTGATGATATGGCCTGCATTGGCGCTGATTGCGGCAACTATGAAAAATGACACGCAGATCAGGCACACGCCAAAATATTTTCCGAGCAGATATTCAACTCGCCTTATCGGCTTCCCCAGAAGAACAGTTATCATTCTGGACTCGATGTCCCTGGGGATATCGGTTGCGCCGGCAAATATTCCGAGGAGCAATGTCATGCAGGTGATGAAGAGAAAACTTGTAAGCGGAGGAGAGCCGGAACCTGAAGAAATCAACTCTGCAAGGATTAAATTCTCCTTCTGGAATGACAGAGCCTCCATTTCGGACATCGCATAAGCTGCGAATGCAGCAAAGACAAAAAGCAGGAAGAAGGCGGGATCCTTCAGTTTCCTGAATGTCAGTTCGGCTATGGCCAATATTCTGTCTCTCATTAT
>JBAQUG010000566.1:0-5115 GCA_049297395.1 Victivallales bacterium
GAGCCGCACTGCTGATGGTCCTTGTGTTCCTGCTTTTCGACAAGATCCAGGCTGAATCAGAGAAGAACAAGAAGCCGAAGCAGGCCTCCAGCACAAACACCGCCCCCTTCATGGTCAACTACGAGAAGCAGATCACGACCGCCGACAATATATTCCGCTACGAACTGACCTTAAGGGACGATAAGATAACTGTCATGAGGGACGACCTTAAGTGCCAGATCAAATACAAGAAGGAGAAGAAGGTCGACAAGGAATCCCTGCAGAAGCTGGAACAGGAGCTGAAGGAGACCGACTTCATGAATCTTGCCGAACAGCAGGCGGGTGTCCCTTCTGAAGGCACGGACGAACTGAAACTCCTGGCAATCGCATTCGGCAACAACCTCAACAGCGTAAGGATCAAAAACACTTTCGAGCCCACATCGTTCAAGGAAGCCGTAAGGATTCTCGAGGATTTTTCAAAGCTCATCTTGAAGATTCCCACGATCTCCCAGACCGCCGATGAGATGAAGAACATCGCGGAGGAGGAGTTCAGGAATGCTGAGATGCTCTTCAAGAACTATCAGGCCAAGGATGAAAACCTCAGGCTTGCAATCCAGAAATACAACCTTGTGGTGGACAATCTCGAGTCGTTCGAGCCCAAGCCTGAAATGTATGACAAGGCCTATCAGCAGTGCCAGGAGGCCAGGAAAATACTCGACGATGAACTGAAACGCCTCAAAAGCGACGGGGAAAGGAACCTGCGCCTTTCAAAATATGAGGATGCAAAAGATGTATACATGAAAATAAAGGCGACGGCCGATCCCGAAGATCCGCTGTATGAGTTCGCGAGAAACAAAGTCATCAAGCTGGATGAAGTCCTGAAGCAGAAAAAGAAAAGATAGGTCCATAAATGCTAAAATCACTTAAAACACTTTCATTTTCCGCGCTTGCACTGCTCATCATTGCCGGATGCGAGGAGAAGAAAGTGGACAACCGCTGTGAATTCAACATCACAAGCAGTCCGGACCAGGCCAAGATAACTGTGAACAACAGGGATGCCGGAGCAACTCCGAAGGCAATAAAGGTTCCACCCGGAACTTATATCATGGAGGTATCCAGGACAAACTACAAATCCTCCTGGCAGAAGCTTGTCTCGACCGCCGCCTCAAAGAAAAGCATAGAGATCGAACTCGAACCTATTACATCCTCCGTAATGATCGACTCCAAGCCTGCAGGCGCCATCGTTGAAATCGACGGCAAACAGGTCGGGCAGACCCCTTTCATCGTCCATGACCAGACCATAGGGAAGCATTCCGCAAGGCTTCTCAAGCCCGGCTGCATTCCCCAGGAGATCACATGGACTGTCGAAGATGCCAGGCCCCAGCTTGTATCTGGAAACCTGTTTTCAAACACGGGGACACTGGAAGTGAAGAGCACTCCTCCAGGGGCGAACATATTCATCGACGGCAAAGCCCGCGGGAAAACCCCGTTCACCGACAAGATCGAACAGGGTGAACGTACTGTAAAAGCCGAGATGAAGGGATACAATTCGCACGAGCAGAAAGTGGTTGTCGACAGGGATGCAAGAAAAGAAGTACAGATCGTACTACAGATGCTTCCAGGTAATCTCAATGTGAAAACCACGCCGGCAGGTGCAACTGTTTTCCTGAATGACAGGCAGTACCAGAATTCACCGGTCGAGATCAGGGATCTCAAGCCCGGCGACTATACCATTAAAATCAAGCTCCCCGGGCATGACCCCATAGAAAAGAAAGTTACAATCATAGCCGGCGAGACTGCTGAATTTTCCGAGACACTCGACACAAACTGGGGCGGAATCGACTTAGTCGTCAATCCTCCAGGCGTCACTATCTACGTTGACGGCAAAAAAATCGGCCTCTCCGAACTGGGTGAGGACAAGACCACTTCAAAGGTCTTCGAGATACGCAACCTTTCCAGCGAGGAACATGTGATCAAACTCGCACACAAGCGCGCACAGCCGGCCGAAAAGGAAATAAAGGTCAAGGTCAGCAAGGGGCAGATCGCAAGGCCGAAGCCTATCAACATGTGGATCGCGGACACCTACGTCAAACTCAAGGACAACGGCAGGGAGATGAGGGGCAAGATCCGCCAGCAGACCGATGACGAGATCATTTTCGAGCCTGAGCCCGGAATAGCCCAGAAATACACCAGGAAGGAAATTGAAACAATAAGAGAGCTCAAGGAAAATGAATAAAATACTGGCAAAGAAGAAGCTGTCTGAAAACGTCTACATGATGGAAGTCGAATCCCCTTTGATAGCCTCCGAGCGCCGGCCCGGCCAGTTCATAATACTGTCGCTGAGCGATGACTATGCAGAGAGGATACCTCTTACAATCGCCGATGCGGATACTGAAAGGGGAAGCATCACGTTAATCTTCCAGTCTGTCGGCAAGACGACAAAGAATCTCGCAAAACTCAATCCGGGAGATAAAATAGCAAACCTCGTTGGTCCGCTTGGAAGTCCGACGCACATAGGGAAATTCGGGACAGTCGTATGCGTCGGAGGCGGCATCGGCGTCGCCCCCATGCATCCAATTGCCCAGGGTATGAAGAAGGCCGGAAACAAGGTCATAATCATAATCGGCGCAAGATCCAGGGAACTGGTGATCATGGAAGAGGAGATGCGCAGGATTGCCGATGAACTCATCATCTGCACGGATGACGGTTCATATGGCAGGAAGGCTCTTGTTACAGAACCGCTGAAGGAGATCTGCGGGCGCAGTCCAAAACCGGATCTTGCTGTCGCCATCGGACCACCGATAATGATGAAATTCTGCGCCGCCGCGACCAAACCCTACAATGTTCCAACCGTAGTATCCCTCAACACCATCATGGTGGACGGCACGGGAATGTGCGGCGGATGCCGTGTGACCGTAGGCAAGGAGACAAAATTCGTCTGCGTGGACGGTCCGGAATTCGACGGGCATCTTGTTGATTTCGACAATATGATGAAACGCCTGAACTCATACAAGGCGCAGGAAAAACACCACGACGAGAAGGACTGCCATCTAAACCAGCAAATTGAAACTGCGAGGAAGAACTGACAATGACCACTGAAACAGCCCACCGTCACCATTCCGCGGAAGAACTTGCGAATCTCGCAAAAAAACAGCTTTCTGAAATACTTTCACGGACCGAACCGCCCAAGCCCAAGGACAGGCTTGCCATTCCAGCACAGGAAATGCCTGCACAGGATCCAAATGTCCGCAGAAAGAACATGTCCGAAGTGGCATCAGGCTACACCGCAGATCAGGCAAGGCTCGAAGCGCTGCGCTGCCTGCAGTGCAAGAACGCCCCGTGCATGGCAGGATGCCCTGTCAGGATCGACATCCCGGGTTTTGTTGACGCCATTGCCAGAAATGATTTCCAGAAGGCGATAGGCATAATCAAGCGCAACAGCCTTCTTCCCGCGGTATGCGGACGAGTCTGCCCCCAGGAGACGCAGTGCCAGGAGCCCTGCACTGTCGGCAAGTCGCTCAAGGATGTTGAAAAATCTGTTTCAATTGGACGCCTCGAAAGATTTGTCGCCGACTGGGAACGTGAAAATGTAAAGATGAAGGCTCCTGAAGTAAAGCCTCCAACCGGCAAAAAGGTCGCCGTCATCGGAAGCGGACCGGCAAGCCTTGTCGTTGCCGCAGATGTAAGAAGAGAAGGGCACGCTGTAACTGTCTTTGAGGCGTTCCACAAGCCCGGCGGCGTAATGATCTATGGCATACCGGAGTTCCGCCTGCCGAAGAAAATCGTACAGATGGAGATTGATACGCTCACAGCCATGGGCGTTGAAATAAAGACCAATTTCGTCGTCGGAAGGACAAGGAAGCTGAAGGATCTGATGGACAAGGACGGATACGGCGCGGTATTTATAGGCACCGGCGCAGGCCTTCCTAAATTCATGAATATCGAAGGCGAAAATCTTGTCGGTGTGTTCTCCGCAAATGAATATCTGACCAGGTCCAACCTCATGAAGGCCTATGACAGGGAAAGGGCCCATACACCTATATACGCATCGAAGAAAGTAGCGGTGCTGGGCGGTGGGAACGTCGCAATGGATGCTGCAAGAACCGCCGTCAGGCTCGGCGCTGAGGAAGTCCACATCATCTACAGGCGTACCGAAAAGGAGATGCCTGCGCGAATCGAGGAAGTCGGACACGCGAAGGAGGAAGGCGTCATCTTCAACACCCTGGAAAACGCAAGGCGCCTCATCGGAAACGAATACGGCTGCGTCACCCACATGGAATGCCTCCGGTATGAACTTGGCGAACCTGACAGTTCTGGACGGCGCAAGCCGGTTGAGATCAAGGGCAGCGAGTTCATGCGGGAGTTCGACACTGTAATCGTAGCTATTGGAAACGATTCCAATCCTCTCATCAAGCAGACGACCAGCGGCCTCAACACCACGAAATGGGGAAATATCATAGTCGACGAAAACCAGAAGACCTCGATTGACGGCGTATTCGCAGGCGGCGATATCGTCCTCGGAGCTGCAACCGTGATACTGGCGATGGGCGAAGGACGCCGCGCAGCAAAATCCATCAATGACCTGCTCGCAAAACAAAATCCCTGACAGAGGATTTTATAACTGGCCCGCTAAAAAACAACTTGGGCATTTGACGGGAGATACAGGCGGTAAATATTCACTGAACTATGTTCGTTCAGCGAATATTTACATCTAATAAAACGCGAAACGAACAGTTCTTCATATTTTATCCAGATATTCTCCTCTTTCGCACCATGATAATCAATAAGAAACTTTTGCCGATTAAGTAGGGCGGTCATTCCTGGCCGCCATCTTGCCGGGGTGTTCCTGAGAGTAGGGACAGGCTTCCTTCGGCAAGCTCAGGACACAGAAAGCCCGGCACTCCTTTGAAACTGCCGTTGGTGTTCACGGCTTTAGCGTGTTCTTCCTGGCAGTTTCATTTTGATAAAACAGTAGGATTCGCTTTTGTTGGTAGTCAACCCCGCAAGGGCTGTTCTTTCTGCTTGGAGTCTGGAATTTATCGGGGCATTAAAAGGTGCGGCTCTTTGTCCACCTATTTCAATCGTATAGGAAATTGTATTTTTCGTGTTCGAGGTAGGGACGGCTCTCCGTAGCCG
>JBAQUG010000567.1:0-7773 GCA_049297395.1 Victivallales bacterium
CAGCATAAGAGGACCTAGAGGAACACTCAGGGAAGGAAGGGAATCGCCGAGACATTCCTGCCTTGCCATGTTCCGCCTCGCCCTCAACATCAGCATATCGGGATCGCTCCAGTACTTGGTCAAATCGGCCTGCTTAAGCGACAGCAGGTATTTATCCTCCTGGCTGTCAGCCGGCTTCTGCCGCGACATTATCACCATGGGACGGTCGCGTTCCTCCATCTTCCAGAAGCTGAGATGCCTTCCCTTCCTATCTTCCATTGCATGCTCCATCAAACTGCCCATCTGAAATATTTCCTCCAGATTAAATTCATGTGTTTTGCCGATGTCCTGTTCCACTCCTCAATAAAAGTTTCCATCTGTATCTTCTCCCGGTGATCTGGTATTCCGGCAGCGTATCCGGTCCGCAGCTCCTGGTTCCCACGCCGCGATGGGCGGCATCAATGCTAAGCCAGGTTTCCCGACGCACCGGAAGTTCGTGCACGTGCCGTGCCTTGTACAGGTCTGCGGCGGTGTAGTGCATGGCGTTGAAACCAAAAGGAGTTTCGGACGTGATCCTCATTTCACTTCCTCTCTCGGAGCGGAGGCAAATCTCCTCCGCCTGTTCGCGGTGCCCGCATTCCTGCGGCATGATGTAGGGGGTGAACATCTCATCGATCTTCGCCGCATATCGGCCGCATGTGGCTGAAGCCATGCGGTCGGAATAGTTCTCCCACGGCCCAAGCCCGAGCCATTCGACCTCTTCAAATCCCCGAACAAATGCCATGACAATCCCAACCCGCGGAATATCAAGCAAATCCTCCCCGAGGAAGACATCGTTATCCAGTTCAACGGAGCCATCTCCATGAAACGTCCACCTCATGCGATGAACGGCATCATCCCATTGGCCCCTTCCGCTGGCCGCATGCCTGGAGACAACTCTGACAGTCCCGTCCTTCATGAGGCGCACCGAGAATTCCACCAGTTTCAACTGTAGGCGATCCAATCCCAGGGCCAGCCATCGGCCCATCGGTTTCTTTGTCTGATCTGTCCAGAGTTTCAATCCGTCATTGTCGGTGGGGGCGCGCCAAAGCTGCAGGACAGGGCCGGAGGCGAAAAACTCATTTTCACCGCGACGCAGCGATACCAGTTGTCCCAGTTGGTGTTCAAAGGAAGCTGTGAAATCTCCAGCCGAGACAAGAGTCCTGTCATGGCTTTCTTCCAGATGTACACGGATTCTGCTAATTCCCGGAGACGGCAAGGACTTCTTCCTTTTTTGAATGCGCATCTGGTCCCAGGCCAGAAGTCCCCCTTTTTCTACCCCCGGAAAACCATGGATCAGTGTGAACTGGAGGTTGAGAAACGCATTCACGCCGGCAGGAATCAAGTGTTGATCCCAGCCGATGTCCACCCATTCCCTGGCACGGGGGGCTGTCATCAGGTGAGGAAGCTCTCCGCGTTGAAGAGTTTTTCCGTCCACCTGCAGCTCCCAGGCCCCATGGAGATTTTCCATTGACAGGAAATCCTGGCGGTTTTCAATAAGTATCCTTCCGTTCTTCGCATCAATCCGCGTTACGGCCACTGGACGGTGGAGATATTTGACCTCATGCATGGCTGGATGCGGAGTGCGGTCTGGCCAGTTCAACCCGTCAATGACGAAATTCGCATCGTTAGGCTCATCTCCAAAATCACCGCCATATGCCCAGTATTTCCGGCCATCTGGAAGAGCGCTGACCAGTCCATGATCCACCCATTCCCAGATGAAACCACCCTGCAATCCGTTTTCGCGGTGCTTCTCGAAAAGTTTCCAGCATTCGGCCAGGCAGCCATTGCTGTTGCCCATGGCGTGAGAGTATTCATTGAGAATGACTGGCCTCCCATCCGTGTCCTTGTACTCGCGCATCCATTTTTCCATGGTTTCGATCGGGTAATATCCAGATGTCAGGATGTCGGAAACGCTTCTGCCAGTTCCCGGCTGGTGATTCATATCGGCATCGGCGCTGGCATAGATCAACGGTCGCGAAGGGTCGAAACCGCGGATCCATCCCGCTGCGGCATCGTGGTTGGGGCCGTATCCGCTTTCGTTGCCCAGAGACCACATGATGATCGACGGATGGTTCTTGTCGCGCAGCACCATGCGCTGGACACGCTCCAGAAACGCCACTGAGTAACGGCTGTCCTTGCATAGCATGTTATAGAAATCATGCGACTCTATGTTCGCCTCATCCATCACGTAGATTCCGTATTTGTCGCAGAGTTCATACCAGAACGGATCGTTGGGATAATGGGAACATCGGACCGCGTTGATGTTGGAACGCTTCATCAGCAATGCGTCCCGGAGCATCCCCTCCCGCGTGACCGCATTTCCGCGGAATTCATCGATCTCGCAGCGGTTGACTCCCTTGATCATGACAGCCTTCCCGTTGACAAGAAATCTGCCATCCCTGGTTTCAATCCGGCGGAAGCCAATGTTCAGCGTTGTTGATTCTGTGCCTTCCTGAGATACAATGGTGACATCCAGGCGGTACAATGACGGGGATTCAGCCGACCATGGAAGGACAGCGTCAATCTCCTCATCAAGATTAGCCTCGAAGAGATCGGACTGGAAGCATCTGCGGTGTCCACTCTGGCGCAGGATTACGGGTAAATCCCGCCCATCATTGAACAGTGCATGTCCATCCGGATCTGACAAGCCTATGTGAACCCGATATTCCCCCTTCGACTCAAGTTCCTGATATACAAACCCTTTGTCCGCAGTTATCGCATTGCTGTTCTGGTGTGGAATGCTGCGGGTTGAAACTGTCAGCTTCAGGTACCCTTTGCCCGAACTGGGGTCGTAATCCGCGCGAACATCAATGTCTTCTATCCATGTCCTAGGCGTACAGCGCAGGAAAACGCTGCGGAAAAGCCCTCCAAACCACCACTTGTCCTGGTCTTCGACGAAGCTCGCATCCGACCATTTGACCACCAGTACCACCAAACGGTTGTCTTCTCCGAACCGGACAAACTCCGTGACATCAAATTCGGACGACAAACACGAATCCTTGCCCATGCCAACCGGTTTTCCGTTCACATAGGCGTAAAGCACCGATTCCGCCCCGCCGAAATGCAATACTATCCGTTTACCAAACCAGGTTTCAGGCAGTCTGAAGGATCTCGCATATACGCCGGTGGGATTTTCTTCCGGCACCATAGGAGGCATCTGCGGAAAAGGCATGGGGACATTGAGGTAGTGCGGGCGGTCAAAACCCTGCATGACCCAGGTGCCAGGCACTTGGATGGAATGCCATGAGACGCTTTTGTCTCCCGCCAGCACCGATTCCGGAACCTTTTCCGGCGCAGCCGCATAAAAAAACTGCCATTCACCGTTCAGTTCAAGCATCCAAGGGGATTCCACTTCAAGCCCGGGTGCCGCAAGCGCCCTTTCCGGAAAACCCACCATGGAGGAGCGCATCGGAAGCCGGTTGATGTTTGTCAGTTCCGGAAAACACCAGCTGCGGGCTCCTCCTAAATGAAGCAAATTTTCCAATGCATCCATTATTTTATTTCCTTTTCATCTTTCCATAAGAACAGCGACCCGGATGTCGCCAACCCGTGCAGCGGACGCTGGAACTACCGCATGACGCGCTGTCCCATTCCAGTCAAACCTGACCGGCTTGCCATTTACCGTGATGGAACCTGGCTTGTGCGGGCAAAGAAAGCATACCTCGGCCCGTCCAGGTCCGGCAAGAAATACTGTCAGAGAGTTCCCGGCGGGAACGATCCTTTTCAGCCGCAGTCCGGCCGTCTCCAGCAGAACCGGATGGGATGGTGCCTGTTCCGTGAAGGCGATTGCCACCAGATGTTTGCCGCCGTCCAACAGGCGCTCGGGAAAGACCCATGACGCAGAATGGTCGCGTCCATCCAATTTCACCGATGACGGCCACTCCCCGCAGCCGGAATACCGGAATGACCAGCGTGAAGTGCCGACTGGCAGGTTCTCCAGGGCCATGGTCGGAGTGTCCAGTCCGACAGGATGGATGGTCAAGTTATGCACGGACAGGCTTACCCCGAACAGGCCTTCTATGATCACCCGGCAGCGCGTGGACATGCAGTTGTTGAACCAGCCGTTGAAGTCGTGCTGTTCCACGGTCATGTCCGGCTGCATGTTGAAAGCTTCCAGGTAGTTGATCAATTTTCCATAGTGGAATTCAAGTGATTCGCGCAGCGCCAGAAGTCCTTTGCTGTGCCGGGCTCGCCGGAAAAGCTTGGCCAGGACAAGGAACCAGTGCAGTTCATTGAACTCCAGTTCGGAGTGATAAGGTCCCTGCTGCAGGCTTGTACGGAAGAATTTCCAGCTGGAATCATGCAACCCGGCATACGCCACGTCCGCCATACGGTAGATCGCGGCGGCATCAAGGAGTTCGTGTCCGAACATGCCGTCAAGAAAATAGAGATGGAACGAACTGTAGTGAGGATGCCTCTTTTTCGTCACGGGCTGTACATGGTCGCAGATGAAACCAACAGACGGCTCAAAAAAGAGCGTCTGGAAGCTGTGCCGGAGCTTGCGGGCTGCCGCGCCGAATCTGCGCGCCGCAGTACTATCATTTTGATCCAAGGCCAGTGTTTCGAAAGTTCGCAGCGCCTCGTACCAGGTTCCCGCCTCCTGCGCCGGCCAATTGCCAGCTCCCTTGCGTCCCACGGTGCGCAGCGGCATATCCGGCCAGTATCCATGCGAGGTGAACAACGCTGTGTCCGGATCGGTGTCGGACAGGATGCGCAGCGCATGCCGCCGTCCCGATTCGTAGAGATGTGCCGGCCATGCGCCACGGCGGTGCCAGTGCAGCCGTCCTATCAATGCCAGCCAGACGGTATCGTGGAATTTCCACTCCAGCTGGCAGATGTCAATCATTCCATCATAATGACAGGCTGTACTGATCTGCCCCTTCGGACCGCGCCGGACCGGATCTGATAGATAGGTGAGAAAATTTTCTACATGGACGACGTCGCCTCCATACAACAGCGCGTCCATGCTCATCAGGCTGGTGTGAGTGTCGGCGTAGCTCCAGCCTGCGCTGTGGCGCATCTGCTGGTTCCCTTCAAGCTTCAGTGTTTCCAGCAGAAGTGGGGCGGTAGCCGAAATAGTTTCGATGTTGCGGTGTCCTGGCATGCGGACGGTCGCACGTGTCCGCCTGATCTGCCGGTAGTGCGCCAGGCATCGTTTCTTGAGACTGGAAGGTTCTTCGGCACGCCGCAGTTCCGCCACCGCCTCATTGAAAGTGGTGCCTGCCGAAATCTGAAGACGGATCCCGGACAGCTGCGACCAGCGCCAGATCCCGTCCTGTCCAATGCGTGGCTCCTGTTTTCCGGCACGGATTAGAAAATAGAGGTTGCCAGCCGACAGGTAATCGTTGGCATCTTCGCCGGGATCGGTACGTCCGTTGGTGAATGACAAAATGTCCCGGAGGGAAAAACTGTCCGGGTATGGTGGATAGAATTTGCTGCCCAGCGCGCTATTGTGCATGTAGGCGACATGGATTATGAATGCACCAAGGGATTCATCCCAGCCTTTGACCTTCCATACCACGCCGTCCATCTGCTTGCGGGCATTCCAGTCCAACTCGATCCATGCGTCTCCGCTTCCCGTCGTCTCCAACGCCATTGATCGGCCTTCCAGATGAAGTTCGGCGGTGCAACATCCATTCCCGCCCCATCGGTTGCGGAAGCCGTATGGCCACAGCGTGGCGTCCTGAAAGGCGTGCCGCGTCCGTCCGATGCCAAATGAGAGGAAGCCTCCCTTGAACAATTGTTCGCTCACACCGCGTGGCCCGCTTTTCCAGTTCCAGCAGGACATGGAGTCAACAGCGCCGCCTGCCTGCGAATATCGCACGCTGAACGCCCCGTTGCACGCCCAGTACCATGGTGCCTGCAATCCTTCTGGTCTCCGGATGCCGATGCCGTCAGCTGAAAGTTCGACCGGTAGCGGCTGCCTGGTCCAGAAGCCCGCAGGAGCCGGACCGGAGGTGTGCAGCCAGTCAGTACTATCGTGCCGCAATGGGGCATGGTAGTATGCGCCGGCTATATTGTTGATCCATCCTGCCAGCATGTCGCGCATGAAGTGCCCGTTGGGTCTCTTCTTTACCTCTTTGAGGAAATCCAGGATTGTCGCGTCCAACAGCCGTTCCCGGTCATCCCCAAGATGCTGATCCAGGAACAGTGCGGCCAATGGGTATTTCTTCAAGTAGCCCCGCATGGTCATGTCCGGCGCGATGAACAGGCCGCGCTGGTTTATGCCATGAATGTCGAACTTTGAAATTTTCATTTCCTTCCTTTTAATCGGGATATCCGGTATTCTCTATTTGAGCATAATCCAATATCATAGGTCCGGGCAGTTCCCCTTGAAGCTGATGCTGGAGCTGTCCCCATAATTTTCCGGCGGTAGCACGGCAGCTGGATTCCAGGAAAGTGACGGGAAACGGACATAGGTATTCCAACTCCTTGTTGCGGTGCAGGACCAGACGAATATCTTCAGGGATTCTAATTTTTTCCCGTAGGACAGCGGTAACCACTCCCTTCGCTACGTTGTCTGGGAAAACCAGTACGCCATCGGGGCGTAATGCTTGCTTCCAGAGTGACCGGAACTGCTCGTAGCCGTATTGCTCGTGATCCCGAATATGTTCCGATGAGGCGCGAATCCATTCGTTCCGGGTTTCCAGTCCGGCTTTTCTTATTGCACAGAGGAATTCTTCATAGAGATTATGATCTTTGCTCAAGGGGGTGATCAGTCCGATTGAGCGGCATCCTTTCTCGATCAGGCTTCGAACGCCCGCCTCAAAGAACTGCTTCATGTTATTCGCCACATGATAAGGGAGAGAAGTGCTTAATCCGGTCATTGGAACAACCTGGCGCGGGATCCATTTGATATGCTGCTGATACATGGTTAAAACCAGAAGTCCTTGAATTTCGCGCCCATTGACCGCCTTCTCCAAAGGAGGCCAGGGCAATGTTTGTTCGCCGATGGTGCGGATATCAAGAAAAAACCGTTCCGAAATCTTGTTTTCATTGAGAATTTCCTTGAAGCTACGGTAGAGATGCCGGCAATAATCAGCTTCCCTATTGTCTGTAGTCCATAAATCATTGCTGGAATACACGCCAATCGTCGAAAGCCGATTGCCTGTCTGGCGGACAAATGTCCCTTTCCGGTGAAGCCGATCCAAAAGCCCCTCCTTGGCCAGCATGGCAAGCGCCATGTGGACAGTAGCCACATGTGTATTCCATGACTTTGCCAAAACCTGGGTAGAAGGCAGATGGGTTCCTGGGAGAATCTCGCCTGAATTAATCTTTTCCCTGAGTGCATCGGCAATCTGACGGTGCGCAGCCTGCCGATGCAAGAAAGAAATTGATGGAATTTCATTATTCATAATATAAATCTATAATCTGAATTATTATTCTGAATTAAAGATATATGTTGCTATTATATTTGTCAAGTGAGCCAATTTCAAAAGTAGTCAGTTACCCGAACGAAGTGACGGTGCGAAGTAAATTCAGCGGCCTACTGCGGTGGCCGCAGTTTTATCAATAAGAAACTTTTGCCGATTAAGTAGGGCGGTCATTCTTGGCCGCCATCTTGGATATTCGAGAATGGGACAGGGCTGAAGCCCTGTCTACTATACGCATTTTCTGTACAATCGACATCCGCTGTCAACAGAGAGTTTACAGTCCCCTGCCAGCTTGACTGGCAGGAAATAAAGATTGCCAGCTATATTGCGTTTGACTGTACCACCACCATCCCCCGCCTTCGCATCCTGTCCGGCGGTG
>JBAQUG010000568.1:0-23487 GCA_049297395.1 Victivallales bacterium
TCGCGAAATTTATTTCGCGGCATTTGGATGGGACGGAATAAATTCCGTCATTAAAGGCGGCAATAAATTGCCGCACTCCAAGTGCGAATTTCGCAATTCGCAGAAGATGAAGTTCGGAAATAGGATGCTGGATATTCATAAACCTTGAAATTCCTATACCTTTAAATAGAGCAGTTATTCCTGGTCGCCATCTTGTCGGGCTGACCCTGTCATCCGACAGGGCAAGAAGCCCGACCTACTTTTGCGCAAGTTTCAGAAGAGAAGTCAGGATTCAGAATTAAACCTAATTTGAGTTCAAATTCAATTCTGTCTCCTGAATTCCTAGTTTTGAAATTACCTCCATTGTACAGTTATATGAACAAACATCATGGTTTCTCAACAAGAGGGGGACGGTACACCCGCAATGCCGTCAGCGCAGGCGGCATTCCCGGAGATGCGATCAGGGTCAGCCTGTGCCTGCCGTTGGGAAGTCCCTGCGAAACCGTCACTGCTGATTCGGCTCCCGGAACCGCCGCAGGCGGCTTATACTCGTCGGCAAACATCGGCACGGCACTCCAAGTGACACTGAAGTTTTCCGGCATCGGTTTCTTGGTATAGGAGCGTGCAAATTCAAGATGCCAATCCTCGGGTGCGATGACAACACGACCCGATTTTGAAACGAAGAGCTCCGTACTGCTTCCCGTACCGTCAGGGCCGGTTGCAGAACCGTTCACCTCAAAGCGGAAGCTCTTAAGATCGTCGCTGGCGTCAATGATCTTTGCCGTCCAGTTCTCGGGAATCAGAGGCGACTGTGAGCCGACCTGCATGATCGCCGGCCACCAGACGTCGGGATACGACGAGGTGCGCGTAAAAACTACGGCCCCCGGAAAAGTGGAGGGAGCACGCCCGTCAATCAGCACTTTTGCGGATGCGGATGACGCCGCCAGGGGAACAATGGACAAACGGCTGAAGTAGAGGTCGGCCTTTCCTGCAATACCCTTGGACATGGCGCTGAAACGGAATCCCATCGAGGCGGTTCCGGGAGGCGTGTCAACTTTCTGAACGAAATCCCTCCATTTTGATGCTGATGCCGCATCAGATCCTGCAAGCTGTTTGAATCCGATCCATTCCCCTTTTTTGCCGAGGAATACAACCCCTCCGGCGCCGGTGCAGTAATCCGACTTGCCTGTCAACTCTGACTTCAGCCGGTATGAGACGCTGTAGGTGGCGTTCTCAGCAGCCGGAACTGTCTGGATCCACCAGAGATGAGTCGGATCCCCTGTTCCTATTGATATGCGGAGCGCCTTTTCCCCGTCCAGATCGCCGACACCCCAGTCAATTGCGGCGGCGCTCTCAGTTTTCATCTTCTTGAAGTTTGAAGTTTCCCATGTCCAGCCGGGGACTGTCTTCCCTTCCCCCTTCGACAGGTCTGCATTCTGGACGATATTGCCGGAACCGTCTTTTGCCGGTGACGCTTCCGTACCGCTGATCAGGTCTATCCTGTTTCCCTCGAACTCGAATTCGAGCCTGTTGTCCTGCCAGGGCTTCGTTGTGTCCGGAACCGTGGTGACTACCCGGCCACGCCACGCGGCGTCTCCCTGTTCCGGGCGGTAGCGCAGGCTCCGTTTCACCAGTTCTTCCATCAGATAACAGCCCCTCTCATTAAGGTGCACCGCGTCCTTGAGCAGCGCCTTCGCGGGCAGTTTGTTGTCCCGCAGATAGCGTTTCCACTCGCTGCGAAGTTCGCAGAGTTCAAGGCCGTACTTTCCGGCAAGCCCCGACAGGAAGACATAGTTCTTCCACGCATCCGACTTCCGGTCTGTCAGCTTGGCAGGATCGGTCTCCTCCGTAAGATCCGCATCCTTGACAACATGGTCGTTGACAATCAGGATATCCGCAGTGGTGCGTTCACGTGTCCGGCGGATGATCTCCTCATAGGCTGCCGGATCGGCGAAATAAACGTGGAAGATCATCAGGTCCGGGTAAAACGGGTAAAGATCGGCTTCCGCAGTCTTGACCAGACGTTCAGCCCCGAACCCGCCGATGGCGCGGTGGGCGATGACAAAATCGGCGCTGGGATAGGTCTCCTTCAGATACTGTTCAACCTTTTTCGCCCAGGGTTGCGCGGTGATGGACTGCCCGTAAAACAATACACGGACGGTATTCCTTTTTTCGGGCGTGCTCTTCGCCATAAGCGTCATGGCGCGCTGGATGTTCAGTCCAAATCCCGAATCATTCGGCGGAGCGGCCGGAACCTCCCAGGATGGCGTCTCCGCAGGCACGGCCTGCGCCAGGCAGATTAAAAAAAACATCGGTGCGAGCGCATTCCGCATGATGCGGACGGCGGCGGATCTCATTGTTATTTTCACAGTTGATTCCCCTTTTGCTTCATTAGTTCGAAGTTCATATTATTTGCATTCAACGTTTCGGACCCTGCCCGACCAGCTTGTAACGGCCCCAGGCGGACGTGTTGAGGTTGTTGGCGCTGATCCCGTGCAGCGCCATCTGCACGCGACGGCCGAACATCGCCCCCGTCTGGCCGGGTCTGTCGTCGTTGTCGTCTATTGACACGTCCAGGTTGAACTGGGAGCCGTCCAGCAGCTGCAGCGGGCTTCCGCCGACCGGCTTCATGGTTCCCTCGATCAGATATCCGCCGCCATGCTTTTTCCCGACACAGGTGATTGCAACCGGGGACGGATTTTTCCCCATGGCCCGCACCGGACATGGCGCAAGTTCCGGATCTGTCCGCGGGACAATCAGGAACTGGGTGGCTCCCGGCGTATATTTTTCGACACGTTCGGCGTAGGGACGGCAGTCGAGGAACAGTTCCACGCTGTCGAACAGATATGACTTCTTCTCCTCTTCCTCGTTCATCGGGGGACGAAGCACGTCGTCGCGCACAATGATCAGGAAGTGTATGCCCTCTGCGGTCCAGCAACTTTTATAGGAGAAGGAAAGGTCGTCGGCACTTCGCCAGAAAGCGGGATTCGCCGCGCCTTCCACAGGCCTGCCTATGACAGCCTGCGCCGGCGTCTCGGCCACCTGCTCCGGAATTGCGGCCCATTTGGCGATATCGCCGTCGAGTTTGAATTCTCCCCCCATTACTGGCACTCCAAGCACTTTACCATGTGATTTATAGCCGCCGATCTGCCGTACCGCCGCCAGTGCGCCGTTGGCATTGACGAAGAGGCGCAGCCAGTGATCCCCCTTCCATATATCCCCTGTCTGCCAGCCGATGCGGACTTTGCGTTTTTCTTTGGGACCCAAGGTGAAATCCTTCTCCGGGACGGCAAGCCCGCATGAGACATCTGCGCGTAATGAGATTTTTGCCGGTGCATCAAAAGGATTGCTTATCTCGGCCAGGACTTCGGTGACGGTCTTCGGCTCCAACAGTGACGGTACCGATTCAAAACGGATGCAGTCGTTCACGCCGAAGTAATCAGGAACGGCAAAAAGGTATAGCGGCTCCATGTCCATATCTATGCGCAGCAAACCTCCTTCCCCGGCAGTCATTTGCACGGGGTTCCCGAGATAGTCCATGCCCTTGACGACGACACCTGCTTTGTCCGCAGCCTTGAACACCTGCGGGACGCTTTTGTTGGAAAACAGAACGGCCGTCGTCTTTCCCTCCCTGTCGGTTACAGCGACACATACGGAACCAAGCAGGCCGGTAGGGACAAGCCGCGTCGAAACGGCGTTGATGATTACAGACTGCATGGCCGCCAGGGCCACGCCTTTTTCAGTAAGCATCTGGGCTCCGCCCGGAAAAGGCTGCGACGTGGGATAAGGTAGCGAAGACCGCATCAGCATGAAAAATTTCTCGACGCCCTGCACCATCTCCATCAGCACCGACTGCACCTGCCAGCATGCCGAACGGTGTTCGTTCACCATCATGATGGCGTCTACGCGCACCTTCACCTCCCCGCCGGTACGCCGTGCGCGCCCACCGTAGATCTTCAGCAGTTCGTCGTCGGTGGCGGGCCTTCCGCCGATGCGGGCGGGCTGGTGCAAACCGCATTCGCTGTTCCACATGGGCAGCAGTTTTCCAATGTGTTTGCGCATGCTAGCCTTCACAGACTCCACGCGTCCGGCATTGAAACAGTTCTCGATCGGCGACGCCCCGATGTAGTTGTGGAAGGAAAGTATGTCCAGATACTCGCCTCCGCCTGCGGCCAGGACATCCTCGGTCCACTCATGATAGTTTGACGTGCCGCACGGACCCACAACTTTCGCCTCCGGATCGATCCCCTTGATTATGCCGTATGACTCTTTTAGGAACTTGACATAGAGCTGGGCGGTCATGCCCTGGCCCAGGCTGTGTCCGCTATTCGGCTCGTTGAGGATTTCCCAGTATTTCACTTTGCCCTTGTAGCGGGCCACCAGATTGCGGAGATGTTCCTGGTGAAAAGCCGGGTTCGCCTGCCACTCGACAATCGTAGGATATTTGCCGGCATCCCAGAAACCAATGCCGATGCAGTAGAGCATGTCAAGACCCATGCTGCCGCATTTTTCGACGAAGGCGTCGCTGGACGCATAATTCGGCGTACCGTCTTTCGCCCGTCCGTAGATGGGCTGTATGATGCGCTCGATCCTGGTGCCGAACGTGGGTGTCTCGTCATTGACGCAATGGTAACCCGCGAGCATCGAACTGTCCGGAATATCCTTCCGCGCGGGCAGCGGAACTCTCACGGCAAAGGGAAGAACCGCTGACTTTACGGTCTTTCCGTCTCCGCCGTTCAACGTCACATTCAGCTCGTACAGGCCGCATGCACCCGGCTGGATCAGCCGCTCGTACCGGACTGGCGTTCCGCTGGTCAGGAGCAGATTTTCTGCTGTTGATGAAATCTTTTCCCCCTGGAATTTCTTTACCTCGATATTGACCGAGGCCTTGTCTCCGAACAGCGCCGTAGATTCGCCGATGACGGACACCGTAAGCGGGATCGGCTGATTGTTAGGGAAGTAGCCAAAGCTCTCTCTGGGCAGGTCGATGGCGATGCCCGCGAGCTGCGTTTCCCGTGCCAACGCCTCCTGGTGCCGCCGGACTTGCTCATCCGCAGGGATACCGGGTTTCCCGTCGTTGTAATCACTGGCAATCCGCGCCGCATCCAGAGGCCTGGAATACAGGGACAGCTCGTCCATGTCAAACCGCGAAGCAGAGGCCTGGCTCTTCGTGGCGCCGAGAAGAAGACCTCCGAAATCAAGTTCCGGCGTCAGATAACTGGAAGCCGGTGCCTCGACATGCTGGTATATGCCGTCGAAATCCTTCTCGCCAGCCAGTGCGCCATCCACATACAGCAGCAGTTTTTTTCCGTTGAGGACGCCTGCCAGATGATGCCAGACCTGCGGGGACAACGCCTTATCCGTATTGGCTGCGACAATCCCCCTGCCTTCCCCCTCGCCCTGCGTGCGTCCGAGGATGAATCTGACTCCTGTCCTGTCGGCTTCCAGACGCCATCCAACGGACCATGCGTCGCCGACGGATACGAATACGGCGCGGCTTTTGTCCGCAGGCGACGGATGCAGGCGAACCCATGCTTCCACGCTGAAATCCTTGCCGTCCACACCGTAAAAGTGTGTGCGTCCGATACTGTTGACCTCCGTCCCTATTGAGAGGGCTGCTTTCCCGGCCCATCGTCCCTCCGCCCATCTCGGATAATCCCGGGGTGTTTTATTCGCAAAGTAGTCGTTGACGGAAACCGTCATCTCGCTGAAAGCCGAAGAGTCAAGGCTGTTTCGTGACAGCACTCCGTCCCCCTCTTCGAAAAGGTAAAGCCGGACAAGCGACGGATCCTTGAGCAATGCTTCGGTATGCGATTTCCATTTTGAGAAAGACTCGTCATTCGGCTTGGGATCCACCGGATCTGCGGCAGACAACGACACGGTGGTGATAACCTGAGCTGCGACGGACACGAGAAACATTGCGAAACAACGATTTAACGGATGCATAGATATCTCCAAGGTTAAATTTATTATTTTGTGAAAAGACCCAGTCCTCATGTTTTAACACAGAGGCAGCTCTATGGTTCAATACCACCAGTCTGGATCTGAGGATGGCTTTTTCCAAAGCATCATGACGTCGGCATCGGTGCCGTTGTTGATAGGCATTGATTTAAGAGGGTAGGATTCGTAGTGACCTTCCACGAACAGTATATTCAGTCCATTATTGTGCCGTGGAGCCCATGAGGTGATGGGCCAATAGTCGCCGGCATAGTAGTTGCCGCCGGCATAACACCACATGTTTGAATCTATCATGATGGAGCTTGCAGATGGATAGCGGACTTTGTTAGTCTTATATTTTGGATAGAAAGGGGGAGTGTCTCCAGCTCCGTAAGTATAATTCGCCCGGCAAATACTATAAGTCCACGGAGCCCATAGATCGGTAGTAGATACGGTGGGCAATGTCTTTTCTTCAGGACAAATGTAAGGGCCGGTGTTGCTGGCAAACTTAACATTGAGATAATCCTTGAAAATTCGGCCGAAATAGTAGATACCAGCTGATCCATCATAAGTACCTGAAAGCCTCGGCGGTGGCAGCCAGTCGTTATAATCATCCACATACCCAAGCACTCCTCCGGTGTATATCTGCTTGAGATTGTTTGCGCATGAAATGCTTTTGGCGGTCGCCTTCGCGTTTTTCAATGCGGGCAGCAGCATTGCGGCCAGAATTGCGATTATCGCAATCACCACCAGAAGCTCTATAAGCGTGAACACGTTTTTATAGCCTGTTTTCGTTCCTTTCATGCCTATCCCAATACATGTGATTTTCATTGGTTCCTCCGTGTTTAATTATATCACAGCTGTTCCTTGATGACTATATCCTTGAACTGGAAATCAGTCGAACCCTTGATCCCGCTCGAAGCGCACCCAAGACGCACTCCCATTATACATGCATTTGAAGGCACCATGAAGTCCTTCGAGAGCGTGCCCCACTGGGGATCATCGAAAACCGGCTGGGATCCGATGCTCTCGTGCCCTATCCATGAGCCCTTCCCGTCGAGAAAGAACACGCTCGCATCAGCATAGGCATATTGTGAACTTCCAGAAATCCTGGCTTTGACCTGGAGCGAAATTGAGAGAGAAGTCCCCCCGATGACGGATATGCTTTTCTCCCACCACATGCCTGCCTGTAAGCTGGAATCAACTCCGACGTGGAAGACTTTCGAATCAGATTCATCCTTCAGTTCCCATTTTATTTTTGCGGCCTCCTCTGGAGGCATCTTTTCGAGGCAATGTTTTGAGAATTTCCAAGTCGATGCCGTGTCGTCGTTCTTGCTGCGAGTGTCTAGCAGGATCCTGCCGTCGATGGAACTGGCCTCGACAAGCTGATACCTGCCGAAGTTGGAAGTGTCGAAATTGTTGGACGCGGTGCCATGGAGGGCCATCTGCGTCCTCCTTGTCATCTCTGCGTCGGCTGCATCGTCAAATACGAAATCCATGCCGAAGCGTACGCCAGCAGCAAGTTTGAATGGAGAGTCCTTTTTAGGTCTTATGCGTCCTTCAATGATATAGCCGGAAACCGTCCGCTTTCCTACTAGTTCAAGCTCGATGGATTCTCCGAACTTGGAGCAGTTCTTGAAGAGGCATTGCTTGACGCTGTCTTCAACGGATGGGAGTACAAGAACCTGCTCGGTTCCGAAACTGTATACCGGGGTCTGGTCCTTGAGCTGGCGCCCGTCGAAGAAGAACTCAAGTCCATCCTGGAGGAAGCTCATGCCGACCTTGTCAGGTGTCACGGTCTTGATCTTGTCGTCAACGATGTCGAGGAGGAAATAAACGCCGTCATCCCTTCTCCATGCGGTCTTGACCGAGAATGAGAGATCCTTCGGTCCCTGCCAGGAATTCTTTTCGTAGTATCCGACGGGCGGCTTGCCAATCACCACGTTCGACGGGCTGTCTGCGACTTCCGCAGAAATGGTTTCCCATTCCGATGGGTCGGCATCCAGCTTGATTTCCTTTGCGATCATGGGAACCGGCCTGGCGACGCCTTCCGAGGAGAATTCTTTTTCGGAGAGGGCAATTTCCTTGCCTCCGGAGATGAGGCTTGCCTTGAGTTCATGGTTGCCTCTCTTTATTGGGCCAGCTTCCAGAGTGAAAGGGACTTCGGAGATTGTACCCGGATCAATTGAGATCTTGTTTTCAAAGACTGCCTTTGAACCCGGGGAACTTAAGCTCAGCGTTCCATCAAGACGGCTAGGGAAGAGGTTGGATATTTTTATAGTGCCGGAGACCTTTGAGTTAGGGCTGACAAGTGCAGAAAACTCCTTTATTGAAAGGACTGGAAGCTCCGCGAAATCCTGGGGAACATCAAATATATATACGGGCTCCATCCCGAAAGAAACCGGCAGCACAGTTCCCTGCGATTTGAATTCCAGTGGATTCCCGATGAAATCCATTCCTTTGTATAGGACGTTTTCCTTGACCTTGAAGCAGCGGGTGACAGGAACATCAGAAAATAGCGCAGCCACCCTTCTCCCATCGGTAGTTGTCACGAGGGAGCCCGTGGAACTGGATGATTCCATGGGTATCAGGGAGCATTCCTTCATGTTCCCCATGAAAGATGATACGGCGGCCAATGCCATGCCTTTCTCGGAGGGGGATCCGGCTGTCGGGCCCGTGTAGAAGCCGGGATAATAGCGGGAGGCTCCCATCAGGATGAAATAGCGCTGGACACCTAAGGCGCAGTCCAGAAGGAGCGACTGAACCTGCCAGCACGCGCCAACATGTTCCGTGGCCATGGTAACGGCATCCGCCGGAACCAGAGTAAGCCCGTCGACCTTCCTGCCTCTCGGATACAGTGAAAGAAGCTCATCATCGTTGAGGGGTTTCCCATTGACACGCCAGTTCTGGTGTATGCCGCTTTCCGTGTTCCATATGGGAAGAATTTTGCCGAGATGCTTCTCCATGGATCCTTTTACCCGTTCGATCTTGTGAAGCTTCCTCCACTCGCTTATAGGAGAACCGCCTATGTAGTTGTGGAAGGCCAGTATGTCGAAATATTTTCCGCCGCCCTTCGAGAGGACGTCTTCGGTCCATTGGGGGTAATCGCTGACGCCGCAGAGTCCGACTATCTTGGAACCAGGATCCAATTCGCGAATTATCTTGTGTGCGCTCTTGAGAAGAGCCACGTATTGCTCGGGAGTGCAGCCTCTCGCATTTGGCTCGTTGCAGACTTCCCAGTATTTGACGCGTCCCTTGTAGCGTTCGATGAGAGGGCGGAGCCAGGCCACCCATTCGGAATCGTCGCCATTCGCTACTTTGTCTAAAGCGGCCTTGTCAAAGCTGTGGGCCTGTTCGCAATACATCATGTCCATTCCGCTCTTAAGGCATTCGTCAACATACATGTCGGGATAGCGCCAGTCATAGGTGCCGTCCTCCTTCTTCGGACGCCATACACTGATGTCCCGTTCGCATCGGGCGCCAAGAGCGATTGCCTCCGGCCATATATTAAAGCCTCCATGCGCGGCGACAGGGGAGCTTGATGGCCTTTCGGACATTGGAGCAACTGGCACACATGAGGCTATCGGGAAGATACGCGCCTTGAGAATTGCCCCAGTCGAGTCTTTAACTCTCGCGGTAATCCAGTAGAGACCGCAAGTCTCAGGAATAGCCATGTCCATGCTTGCGCTGCTCCCTCCTTTTTCAATGGCTCCTTTGGCCTTTAAAATGTACTTGTCATTGATGTCAGTCATCTCGGCTTCGATGGAAAGCGGGCCATTGAGTGATGCTGCGATGGATTCCGGAATCTTGACGGATAAAGGGAACTTTTGTCCATGCGGGAAATATCCGTAGTATTCTCTTGGCAGTTCAAGCGATATTTTGGATGAGAGATCCTGGGCTCCAAGGAGGGAGAGGTGCTCTTTTTTCTGTTCTTCCAGGGAAGACGAAGGCTTTCCAGCCTCGTAGTTCTTCTTGACTTCAGCTGCCGAGAGCTCCCTGCCGTAGATGGCGAGTTCATCGCAATCGAAATAGAGGCTGTTAACCGGATCCCTTATATTACCGATTTTGAGACCTCCCCTGTCCTCCTCAGGGCATTGGGCGAAATGACCGCCGGGAGCAGGAGGCTGCGTGAAATTTCCTTCAAAGCTTTTCCCTCCGGCGAGTTCGCCGTCAATGTAGATTTTCAGGACTCCCTTTCCGGCTTCCACGACGAGATGGTGCCAGACATGACCTTCAAGAGCCTTGGGGATGGAGATATCCACATCACCTCCCTCCTCTTTTGAGCGTCCGAACCTGAAACCGACGTTATAGAAGGTGGAACCAAGGCACCACCCAGAGCCGAATCCACTGCCAACGGAAAGGAGGATCGACTGGGACTTGTCTCCTGGATTGAGATGAGTTCGGATCCATAGCTCGACACTCATTGAGTCCGTTCCCGTGTTATAGAACTGGGAGCGTGCGACGCTATCCTTCGCGGACTTGAAACAAAGGGATGGTTTTCCAGGAAAAAGTCCTGAAGTCCAGATAGGAAACTCCTGGTCCTTCGTCTCCCCGGAATATTCCCGGTATGGTTCTTTGGCTCCGATCAGCAGCGTTCCGGCACCTTTCTGGGCCATGTTCCTTACGTTATCGCCTTCCTTGTCGAAAGTGTAGAGGCGGACGACGGAAGGATCCTTTGCAAGCTCCTTGCAGTGAGACTCCCAGGTTTTCAGGTCTCCCGCGCATATGAAGGCGTGCGCGAACACGAACTGCAGTGCAATAAGCCCACATGCAAGCAATCTGCTGCGGATTGGATTTGCCATATTGGTCTTTCCTTGCTTTAAATTATATCAGAAAATTTCCTTGTTTCCCATGGTAGAAATGAATTCCGTGGAACCGCGTTTAAGGACGGATCCATTGAGCAATATTCTTTTCGGCAGGGGCTCGCCGCAGTCGAAATGGTTGACGAGAGCCTTGAAAGCAGCCACTCCAATTGCATCGCTGTTTTTCTGGACGGTGGACAAGTCCATATGCCTTGCTTTGATATCGTCGTCGACGCCTATCATTGCAACTGCGCCGTGAAGCCGCCAGCCGGCTTTTTCCCCTGCGTCTACCAGCCCAAGGGCAATCTCGTCGTTGGCGCAGAATATTGCAGTGATGTGCTGGTTCTTTAAATTATTGATGCAGTCGATGTAGGAACTCTCGTCGTCCCTGACAACCTCGACTACCAGCTTGTCTTTGACCATAACTCCATGACTAGTGAGTGTTTCCATGTAGGCGCGTCTGCGCTCGTCACACCAGTCGGAGCCGGAGTAAGTGACATGTGCGATGCGGCGATGTCCAAGTTCAAGCAGATATGCGGTCGCTATTGAGCCAATCTGCCTGTTGTCATAGGATATGCAGGTTGCAAACTCCGAAAAATCACCAGCGGTCAGCAGAGGGATGCCAAGTTCATGCAGTTTCTCAATCGCATTCCCGGGAGAAGCGAAAGGGAGATAAAGCAGGGCTCTTAAATCCCCCCTTTCTCTTTCGATTGAACTCAGGATTTCCGGAGCCAGTTCCTCAACAGGATAGGTGTTGAAGAATTGAACACGCCAGCCGTGTTCATTGGCCATCTTTTCAAGGACACCCAATATTTGAGACACGTGATTATAAGGAGCAAAGGGGTGTTTGACATCGAGGTAGCCGATTAGTCCTATGATGATTTCCTTCCTATCTTTCCATTGGGAATGGAAAAAAGTGGGATCCTTTAGAAAATATCCCTTTCGATGTTCAGCTCCTATTACGCCTGTCCTTTGGAGTTTATGATAGAATTTTCTAGCTGTTGACACGGAGATATCATAGGCAGCTGCAAGTTCGGTTACGCTGAGCAGCGGCGAATTTATCTTCTTTTTGAGAATTACATCGCGATAGAATGAACTGGAAAGGTTTTCCAGGACATTCTCCATCTCGTGGCGACCAATTCTCCGTCTTGTTTCCATAAATAAACTCGATAAATAATTAACTGACATTATCTATGTTTATCTATGTATAATATCTTAAAAGCACTGAATTGTCAAGTGGAATTAAATAAAAATATCCACATAAAATTTTCGTAGAAAATTTTATCTGCTGTTCATCCAGATTACCATCTCCCCTGGCTTCCTGTTCGCCCATAGGAAATAGGGTATGGCCTTGAGCCTGAACTTCTCAAGTTTGGACTCAAATGTCCGGTAAAGCTTCCCGTTCCAGTTGGAATCCTTCCTCCTGCAGGCATTTGCGAATATCGCAACAGCTCCATTGAGGATGGAATTGTCCAGCTTTTCTGAAAACTGGGGATTTGCCGTATCAACCGACAGATCATATAGGTATTTCCCGTTGTCGGCTTCTTCCACGCAATAGACAAGCGGTCCTCTCTGGATCGCGACCTTTCCGCAGTCCTGTCTGAGCCTCGGATTCGCTTCGACAAGGGTTGCCGGCATTTCAAAGTCAATCTCGATCCTGTCTCCAGCGCTCCACTTGCGGTTTATTACCGCATATCCGTTCACAACTGGGGAATTGATCCTGGTCCCGTCAATCTTCAACGAATATTTTGCGCACCAGCCAGGAATTCGTACACATACCTTGAAATCTACAGGAGTATCGGGAGAGACTTCAATTGATGACGAACCGTTCCAGGGATAATTAGTTTTCTGCGAGATTCGCACGGGATTCCCTTTGATGTCAATTGAAGCTGAACTGGAGATGAAGAGATTCACGCGTATTTCATTATCACCCTTCATGTAGATATATGATCCAAGGGATGCTAGAAGCCTGGCGACATTGGTCGGACAGCATGAGCAGCTGAACCATTTCTGTCGTTCCGACTTCAAATTTTCATCCAGGATATTTCCCGGATGCGGGTATGCCGCAAGGGGATTCGAATAGAAAAAAGCCTTCCCGTCAAGTGAAACTCCTGACATCACCCCGTTGTAGAGGGCGCGTTCCATGACATCCGCGTAGGCCGAGTTGTTTTCCAGCTGCAGCATCCTATGGGAGAAGAAGACAAGGGATATGGCTGCACATGTTTCTGAATATGCGGTTTCGTTGTGAAGATTGTATTCATAGGAGAAGGTTTCACCGTGCTTTTCCGAGCCGATGCCACCGGTTATATACATTTTCTTGAGCATTATGTTATTGAAAAGCCTTTTACACGCCTCAAAAAGCTTTTTGTCATTTGTCTGCGCCGCCAGAGATGCCATCCCGGAGTAAATGTATCCGGCCCTTACCGCATGACCCAGCGCCTCATCGAGTTCCCTTAACGGTTTTTCAGCCTGGCAATAGACATAGTCGTCCTTCTTGACGGAGTTCGACCGGTGAAGGTTCTTTTCACCTCTTCTTTCAGCCTCTATCGAGAAATAACTTGGCTTCTGTCCGCGCTCATCTATGAAATATTTCGCAAGTTCAAGGTGCTTTTCGTCACCTGTAAGCTCGTAAAGCTTTAATAGTGCCAGTTCGATCTCCTCATGGCCGCAGTATCCGCGTTTCTGTCCGGGCCTCCGACCGAAAACTTTTGCGATGTAATCCACATATTTCAGCATGATATCGAGGAATTTCCTCTTTCCGGTAGCCTTGAAATATGCAACGGCACCCTCGATGAGATGTCCGGCACAGTAAAGCTCGTGCAAGTCGCGGAGGTTGGTCCATCTTTTTTCAGGCTCGACTTTGATGAAATACGAGTTCAAGTATCCATCCTTGAGCTGGGCGGCATCCATGAGATTGACAATATGGCCGATCTTCTTTTCGAGATCCCTGTCGGGATTCTTTTCAAGGGAATAGGCTGCTGCCTCAATCCATTTCGCAACATCCGAATCCCAGAAGATATGGGGCCTGTTCTTCTGTCCGGGCTTCCATTTCCAGGCATCGATCCGTCCTGTCTTCTTGGACCAGGCGTAGATTGTCGGAATCGTGTTCTTCCTGTTCACCTCGATCCTGGGAGTCCAGAACGAGTCACTGATCTCAACATCTGAAAAGTCAACCGGGACATTTTTAAGCATATTCATGGTAATTCCTTTTTTTATATACTTAAAATTAGCTTTGTCCACATATTAGAAAAGATGCCGGAAGCATATAAAAAGAAGACAATTCCGACTATACGGCTATTTTAAATTGTAAAAGAAGGAGTATGGTTGAAAAAAATTAATTGAGCCAATTGCAAAAGAAGTCAGTTCCCCGAACGAAGTGACGGTGCGAAGTAAATTCAGCGGCCTACTGCAGTGGCCGCAGTTTTATCAGTGTGAAACTTAAGTAGTTTTTGTCTCCGCATTGCGCGGGACAAGCGTCGCTTCGCTCGGCTATGCGATCTCGCTCGACTGAGCCCGTCGAAGTCCGAGCGCAAAAGACAAAGAGGCCGATTGCGCCAAGGATGTCGCAAGCTGCTCAAAGCAAGTTTCAGGAGAGTGCAGGATTCAGAATAAATCCTGATTTGAGTTAAATTTAGTTCTGAATTCTGGATTCTGTCTTCTGAATTCCTGCAAAACGCGAGTTTTGTAATTTGCTCATCCTGTCAGAAAGACTTTGTCTTATGAAAATAGGAATAGCGGCACCGTTTCTGAATTCATACGCCGGACTTTTCATCTCATCAGGAAAGGGGATACATCCCACGAGGATAATTGATTCCTACGAAATAATATTCAATGTCTCCGGAAGTCTGGGAATGTTCGAGGATGGACAGAAGTTCGATGTAAGTCCGAATGAGGCGCTTATTCTTGAACCCAGCAAGAAGCATGGAGGTACCCGCCCCTACAAAAAAGATCTTTCATTCTACTGGATACATTTCATCTTCCAGTCGAAGCATCTGCAGCACAAGGATGTGAATATAATGAACCTCCCGAAACAGTGCAGGATATCCCGGCCCGAGAAGATGACAGAGCTTTTCAGGGAATACCTTGACATGCAGGAGTCGGGGACTTTGACCGAACTGCATGGCTCGGCCCTGATATGTCTTATGCTTTCCGAAATTGCGAGGTCGGCAAAGGAAGTCCTATCCGGTGAGACAGGCAAAGAAAAGAATTCCGACGAGATTGCCTCAAAGGTAAAGACACTCATAAACGCGAATGTCGGAAGCAGGGATCTGAACACTTCCTGGATAGCGGAAAAGCTCAGGTGCAATCCCGACTACATGGGAAGGGTGTTCAAGAATGTTTACGGGAAGACCGTGACAGACGAAATACACGACAGGAAGATCAATGCCGCCAAACGGCTTCTTCTGAACTCACCCATGAACATCAAGGAAATCGCAACCGCCTGCGGTTTTTCCGACACTATATATTTCCGGCGGATATTCAAGAAGATGACCGGATACAGGCCCTTCTCATATAGGAAACAATTCTCACACATGCATGTCAATACGGAATTGAATTAGAGGTTTCTTTCCTTGAGCTGATTGCAAAATACGTAAGCGTTTATCTGGGATACCCCTGCCAGCTTGCCTGGCAGGAGTAGAAGATTGTTCAAGTTAAAAATTGAGGATTAAATTACATCCCTCCTTCGCATCCGGCCACTGCCGGATGCGAAGGAGGGATTGGGTAGTGACTGCTGATGAAATAGCTCACAATCTTTATTTCCTGCCAGACAAGCTGGCAGGGGAATATGATAAACACCCAGCTAACCTCTTACCAAAATACAGGTAAAACGGTTGTAGCGGCAATACGCCCGTTGGTGTTCACAACTTTAGTGTGTCTTGGTATTCAAGAGGTTAGACACGATGAAGCTGCCACATGAGTCACTTTCCACGTGTCAACATGGTCACATGATGAGCACCAACTTAAGCAATCAGCTCAAAAGAGGCAATTTTGAAATTGCCTCTCCTTGTTTTCTTTGAAGAAAAACGATCTCCGCCCTTGACATGTATTAAACCTGTATGTATAATATGCGTATAATACAGGACGGATGTGTATAATTTGATGCGTACATAAGATAAAGGTGTCAGCTCAAATGATAAAGACGCAAACCAAAAGCAGGGGTTTAGAGGAAACGCTTGTCAGGATGATTATTGATGATGACCTGAAGCCTGGAGATGCCATTCTCTCGGAAAACAAGATTTCAACCCTCTTCGGAATCAGCCGCGTCACAGTTCGCAAGGCCATTGCGGGTCTTACCGATAAAGGGATCTTAAGAAGTGAAAACGGAAGTGGAACCTTCGTGGTCAAAGTTCCATGTGTACCGGCCTCCAGGGAGACTCGTTCAAGGTTGATAGGCTTCGTCTGCTACGGCGGCATCGACAACGCGTACATGTCTTCTATTGCGCGTGGTGTTGAGAGTGGAACCGAGATGGACGGATACCATATATGCGTTGGCAGCGTCCTTGGAGGGGCTGAAAGGGAGGCTTGTGTGGTCAGGGATCTTCTCAAGCGCGGAATTGATGGCATTATAATTTCCCCGACGGAGTCGGATCCGCCAAGTCCTTTCCTGATCGAGCTTGCGAAAAGTGGTGTAGAAATGGTTGTGATCGATGAGCGTATCCCCGAGCTAGATGCACCATCCGTTGCCTGCGACGACATTGAGGGAGGTTTTCTTGCGACAAGCGCCTTGATCAAGGCCGGACACAGGCGTATCGCCCACATCCGTGGCCCTGGGCTTGTCGTCAACACCATCTCCAGGTTTGAAGGCTACCGCATGGCCCTTGAACGCAACGGGATCGCATTCCAGCCCGAACTTGCGCCGCAGCATGCTGTCTGGAACGAGGAGTCTGCGCGCAAGTCCATGTTGAAACTCCTCGAACTTCCTCCCAGACAGCGTCCAACAGCAGTCTTTGTTGCAAACGACTATCTTACAGCGGACGCCTGGAGCGTGATCGAGGAGCATGGAGCAGGCGTGCCGGAAGATTTTTCCCTGATCGGCTATGGAAACGTGCCAAATTCCAAAGGGTTCCATATGAGTACGGTTGATCAGCGTCCGTTGGAGATTGGTTCCTCCGCCTGGAGCATCCTCAAGCGTTTGCTGGGCGGTGACAAGACGGCGAAGACGGCAAGGATCCTCCTGCGTCCCGAAATAATTCTAAGACAGAGCATAGCCGCACCCAACCCGGCATAGCCGGAACCAAAAGGGAACATGGAAAACGGAAAATATCTTGCGCCGAAAACACAAGATTTAACTTTTAAGATACTAAAAGCTGCGGGAAAGGAGATTAATCATGGACTTCAAGAGGCTGATTAGATTTACTCTTATCGAACTATTGATTGTGATAGCGATCATCGCAATCCTTGCAAGCATGCTGCTGCCGGCCCTGAAGAACGCCAAGGACATGGCGCAGAGGACTGTCTGCGCCGGAAATGAAAAAAACGTCGGCCTAGCATTAATGAATTATGCTTTGGACTTTAACGACTGGTTTCCTCCGCGAGTTATCAACTGGCCTCCGGATGACACGCTCCAGCCAGTCGCTGATCTGGGTCCGCTTTCAACTATCTATAGGAACAGCTACCTGCCCGTCTCCGCATCAAACCGCGATCCTAACGGCTCGCCGGCCCGCTGGGAACAGATACTGTACTGCCCGACCCTTAAAAATCCGGCATCCATGATGGGGAATGGCAATTGGTGCATGGGATACCAGACGCGTTACGGAGCATATCATAAACTCGGCAGCTGGCTCCGATCGAACATCAGCATCAAATTACAGGATGTGACCTCAACACGGGGGCTCTGGTCGGATTTGGTATGGCGCAACTCCCTAACTGGATTATACGGCACTTCCGGTCCAGTTCCGGTCCACAGCTATTCCGGAATCAACATATTCTTCGGGGACGGACATGTCGCGTGGATGACAAAACCATATCCAAACGGCGTCCCCTCATATGACAACCCGGGAACCAGCGCTGCTTCGTGGTGGGCCAAGGTCGAAGACGGAGGCAAGTGGTCACCTAACCGATAATGAAAATAAAAAAATGCCAACTTCGAAACTCTCAAAAACTTGGAGTTCTGCAATTGGCTCACAAATAAAAGGAGACAGATGAAGATGTCTTGTTTTTTTCGTGATCTGTTGAGTTTGGGCAGCGCAATGGGAAGGAATATCTCCATGGGCTGTTTCATATTCTGCCTGCTGGGAACTTCGACCGTCACAACCCTGTTCGCGGACGTGCGGCTCGAACGTCCTAAAAACGAATATCAACATGTCGATGGAAATGCGGTCTTGCT
Source organism: Victivallales bacterium (assembly GCA_049297395.1). GTDB lineage: Bacteria > Verrucomicrobiota > Lentisphaeria > Victivallales > GWF2-50-93 > GWF2-50-93. The sequence goes on from JBAQUG010000568.1 coordinate 18,046, forward strand.
TGCGCTTTCCTTTGTAAACGAGACCGAACAGGATGCCAACGTCGGAGGCTCGTGGCGCTGGATAGACCACGAGCAGCGGATGGTGGCGCGGGGCGTCATCAAGACCGAGCCGCTGCCTGCACGTGGGCGCATCCCTCTAGACCTGAAACTTCCCGTCGGCAGTTCCAAGCACTACAAGCTGGAGTTCGACTGGACGGATGGTGGCGAGACCCGTCACGATGTTGTGGATCTTGTAACCGACGCACCAGCCGCACGGAGACCGGCTCTGCTGCTCAGCGGGGGGGGATGGGAGGCGGCGACCAGCGAGGGATTCTGGCCCTTTGAAATGGTACGGCGGGCTGAAGTTCCCGCCATTCCCGAAGGCCTCGGATGGAAGCCCGTGGTATTGCCGCACGGCATCGGTGCGACGCTTGACGCAAAAGGGACTATCCACTGGTTTCGGCGGAAGATTGAGTTGCCCGGCTGGCTCCGCGGCGACACCTATGAACTGGTATTCCAGGGCATCGGCAAGCGCGCCCATGTCTGGGTCAACGGCAAGCACATCGCCTATCTCGAGGGAGCATGGACAAGCTATGCGCTCGATGTGTCCCAGGCAATCAATCCGGACGGTAACAACGAAATTCTCGTGGCCGCCGCAGACCATACCGCGCAGAAACAAGATCCCGCTCGCGGAAACCGTTACAACTGGTCCGTGGGGCATAGCGGGAATGCGTTTGCCGGAATCTACGATCATGTCTGGCTGCGTGCAACCGGCGCGGTGCGCGTGCGCAACTGGAACTGGAACTACGATTCCGAAGCCAAGACGTTGAACGTAGGGGCTGTCGTGGAGAATTTGTCCGCTGCTGACATCGCCGGAGACGCCGTTCTCCAGGTTCGCCTTCTGGACGAAGCGGGGAAAGCGGTTTATTCCGCGCAGGCGGATGTCGCAGTTCCCGCCGGCAAGGATAAGCGCCAGACCGTTAAGCTGGATGTCGCCGGAGCAAAGCTCTGGTGGCCTGCGATGACGGATGCGCCGGGAAAACCGCATCTCTACGGAATAGAGGTCAATGTCCTACGCAAGGGAACCCTTGTCGATCAAATCACCGATCGCGTTGGACTGCGCGACCTCGTCGTGCGAGATGGTCTCTATGTCATCAACGGCATTCCACTTCACCCCGTTGCCCGCGGCATGGGCGGATGGACAGGCGCGAGAAGCTGGGCGAACGCACGCCATGAGACGGCGCCGGGATACGGCGACTTCTCCCGTCTGCATTGCAATCCCCTCACGCACAATGTCGTCGAGGCGGCGGAGGAAAATGGTCATCTGATACAAATCGAAACGGGATTTACGGCCAGCGGATACGGATACCCGATGAATGATCTTGATTTCTGGACCAATTTCCGCACGCATACGCGGCAATTGATCGACGAATACCGCAACAGCACCGCCGTCATTTCCCTGAGCCTCTGCAACGAAGTGTTCCTGTGTGGAGCGGAGAGTTTTAAGAATGCGCTCGACAACATGGCATCGGTGTGGAGAATGGCGACTGACGATGCGCCAGGTTGGCCTGTCGTGGTTAACGGCGACGGTGATCTGCGTGGCCGCATCGACACCGTCAATCTCCATTATCCCAGGCACCTCTCGCGGCATCCGCTGCTGCCGATGGACGCCTATTGGCTACAGCATGACACTCCTCAGAAACTGGATCTCTACCCGGGAGGATTCACGTGGAAGACGGGACAGTTGCTGGAAATTGGCGAAGATCAATGGGACGGCTTTTCGGCATGGCCACATGGCTGTGCGATTCTCCAGGGCGATTCCGCCTATGTCAGCGAGAAGTCCGCGCAGGCGGGGCATGATGCCGCAGCGACTCTGTACATGCTCGGCTATCGCGACGCGGGAGTGGCCTATCATCAGCCATGGTCGAGAACGAGCATGGCGGCACGCGAATATGCATTCCAGCCCATAGCGGCCTATTTGGTGGACAGCTTCAGCACGGTGCGTCCGGGAACCTCCATCCGCTGGCAGGTGAACGTCTTCAACGACTCGATGCGGGAGCAGACGCTGACGCTCCGCGCCCGCAGCGCGGCGTTCGACGTGATGTATCCGCACGCCATTAAAATTCCGCCGGCAGGCAAACAGCGCGTCGTTCTGGAAATCCCCGTGTCGGCGAAGACAGCGGACGGAGACGTTTCGTGGCAGCTCACGCTTGCCGACTCCAGGGGGGAAATCCGCTTCACCGACGAACACGTTCTGCGGATACGCTCCGTTCCGGAACTCGTCCAGCCACGCGTTCCTATTTTCGTGGTCGAAGGCAGCGGACGCCTGGCAGCCCGGCTTGGCTCGCTGAAGCTTGAATTTTCAAAGCTCAGCAGTTGGTCGCAACTCGATCCGCTCAAAGCGGGGCTTCTGCTCGTCGACGAGGAGGCGCCGCTTGCGGCGATGAACGCCGGAGACCGCGTCAGTCTCTCCCGTTTCGTGACGCGCGGCGGCAAGGCGGTGTTTTTTGAGCAAAGCCGCTATCCAACATGGTGGGTGGCTCCGATGCGGCTGTCGCAGGATACGTTCCACGATGCAACCGTCGCGCACGTGCTTGCATCCGATCACGCGTTGCTTGCCGGACTGGAGAGCGAAGACTTCCAGTACTGGCCTGACGATCATCTGGTCAGCCGCGCCGACTTCTTTCGTCCGGAGTCCGACGGAGCCTTGGCTCTGCTGGCGGACGGCGGACGCATCGGACTGGGCTGGTCGCCGCTTGTGCTGCAACGCTCCGGCGACGGATGGTATCTGTTTTCGCAACTGAACCTGCTGAAGGCATGGGATAAACATCCCTCGCCGCAACGGCTGTTCGCGAATATCCTGAAGCAGGCCGATGCTGCTCCGGTCACGTTGCCTGACACACTGCACGTGCTGGGGGCAAGACGCGAAAAAGGCATTCAGCATCATTTCGAAAGTGTCGGCGTTGTGACGCGCAATGTGACGAAAGCGGCGGAACTACCCGAGCCCAATGCCGGTTGGCTGCTCATCCCCGAAGGATCATGGACGGCGGAGTTGACGGAACCGGTTCTGAAGTATATTGCCGCCGGCGGACACGTCTGGCTGATGGACTGGGAGTCCAAAGGTTTTGAACAACTGGATAAAAGCGGGAGGATACGCCCCCTGTCCGGCGGTCTCCAGCGCCACAGCCTGCTCAAGACGGGCAGCTATCCGGCATTGCGTTGGCTTGGCGGCTTCGAATGCTTCTGGGCCGAGCCCACGCAGGGGGGGCCCAAGCCTCTGGCCAGCCTGGTGCGCCACTCCCTTGCGCCATACGGCAAAGGAAGCCGGATAAATCTTGATGCAATGGAACTGGAACTTCCAGAAGGCGCGAAAAACGTTCTTACAACGTGGGGTGTTCCAGAGGGCTTCACACGTGCCTTTAACACACATAGCGCAACGGACGCGGTGAAGTGGACAGTCCCCGCCGACAGAGCCGGGAACTACTACATCGGTTTGACTGCCCGTGTCGCGCAGGACATTCCGAAAACGGCCCGTCAGTTGTCAGTTGCGTTCGTGACGCAGCCGTTCTCCTGGAGCTTGGCAGGGGGATACAAAGTCTCCGTCAACGGGCAGCCCGTGGCACTTCGGAATACGGGAGATTCGGTTCAAGTGCCGATCACGGCCAAGGGCTGGGCCATGCCCTACGGATGCATGGTTTCCAAAGACGCTGTGGAACTAAAGGCGGGCGACGTTGTCAGCATCCAGACGACGGGAAGCCAAGATCTTTGGGTGGCGGGCCTTGATTTGTTCAAACCCCGCGGAGCCGATGACGTGAGGCCTTTGACCGACCCCGGCGTTCTGAGCCAAATGCGCTACGGCAAGGGAGAGGTGCTTCTCGACGGCATAGACTGGAGCACCGGGTTCGAGAAGGCCAGCCGCTCCGCATCCATGATGCTTAATCACATGGCCATTGGCATGAATCTGGCCTTTGCGCCATTCGAGCTGAAAGTGCATGCCGACGGCGCTGCTAGCCAACGGCTGGCTCGCGAGGCGGTGTTGGAGCATGACGAAGGCGTTGCTGAGCTTCACCTCGACGGCACGCCCAAAATGCACGGACCCTTCCGGGGCGCAGTGGCGTTGAAAACTCCGGGACAGTGGGCGACTTGGAAGACCCTTCCCTCGTTGGCGAAAGGATCTTACAAGGTGCGGGTCGTTGCCCGCGTCAGCAATACTTCGCCAGCGAATATGGATCTTGCAGGAAGCTATGTGCTGAAAGTCGGCGACCGCATTATGCCGCTTGTCCTGGACACAACGGCAGGAGAGGCGTTCGTGGCATTACAGGCCCAAGGCTGGGCGATTGTCTACGGCACTTTACGCGGCGAAAGTCCGCTGGAGCTTGGACCGGGAGATTCCATTTCCGTCGGCCTGAATAAATCAGCCGACGCCTTCGTGCCCATGATCCAACTGATTCCGGCGAACGCCGCGGCGGCGAGTTCGCGCGTTCTGCCTGCCTCTGGAGGAGTCGAGCTGCCTCTGAACCGCACGATCGACATCCAGTGGCCGGAAGCGGACGCAACCGTCCCTCTTAAAACATCCTTGGGCCTTGTCAAGGAACATCCCAGCCTGACGCTTGATCCAGGAGGAAAAACGTTCCGTCGCCTGCTTCTGCTCCAAAGCTTCTATCACCCTTACACGGACTTCGCGGGCCAGTCGGTAAACGTGCCTGTTGCCCGGGCGACCGTCAGATATGCGGATGGAGCAATAGAGACCTTCGACATCGTGTATTACCAGCATGTCACGATGCCTCTTGACTCCGTGGCGGTATTGCCGCAGGCGACGCGGGTGTGGAGCGGCGAGCAGCCTTTCAAAGGCTTCCTTGACGATTTCACAAGTCAAAAGGGGCGTTGGATTCAGACACAGCACCCCACGCCGATCTATGCCATGCGGTGGGACAATCCCCATCCGGAAAAACCGGTCGCTTCTATCGATCTGTCCTTGACCCTCGACGGCGTGCTGATCCTCTTCCAAGCCCGCAGCGAGTGATTAACCGCCATTCTGTCACTCCTGTTTAGACATTTGCAGGCGCAAAGGAGGAACGAATATGAATACGTCGGTGTGTTTAAATGCTTGGTCGTTGGTCGTTTCAATCGACCGGATCAAGGCGGACACTGGAGCAGCGGAAAAGCGTAAGAGGTTTCCTGCAACTGCGCGTCAAGTCGCAGAGAAACCGATCGTTCAGCGGGTCTATAAACTGGAAGACGTGGGCAAAAAGGGCCGAACGTGGCTGGACGGATGCTCTACCGTTTCACCGACGAGAAAGGAGTTCCCCTTGATGGCCTCAATATCTCAGCGTTGAAACAATGAATAATGAATGTAAATTTTCATTGGAGTTTTATGCGATGAAAACTGTTTTTAAATCAACTTTCACCTTTAAACGGTTACTCTTTTATCAAGGAGGATTTCACTATGTCCCACATCTTATC